>JARQZL010000002.1 GCA_029984855.1 Archaeoglobales archaeon
GGTGATACAGCAAGTGGCACGCTAACAATAACAAATGCAGGGACGTCAAGCATTAGAGTGACAGGTATCACGTTCTTCTCCGATCTGAGCATTGAACCAAAGAGTATCTCTTCGATAGGCTATATCCCTCCATCTGGAAGCTACGAACTGCCATTCAGAGTTAAAGCCGAGAAGGCCGGTCTGTATACTGTCGAAGCTTTTATCTATACAGACAACGGCACACTGAAGCAGCTAATCCTCGTTGATGTCAGAGATTCAATGCCCGAAATCATATTGACATCAGTCATAACACTGAATGAAGTTAACACGGTTAACTTCAAAATATCAGACCCGATAGGCGTTAGCAATCTCAAAATTGAGCCGCTATTCGATGCAGAACCCGGAGTAATTTATCCATCCGGCTCAGAAGGTTCCTTCACTTACTATCCATTCGAGAAAAAAGAGCTCAAATTCAAGATAAGCTTTTACAATGGTGAAAACTACCATGAGGTTACTCAGACAATTATGCCAAAGTACCGGGTAAGTAAGGGCGTCCTCATGAACGTCAGTCTCCCATACAACGTTGTTTATCTTAAAGACGTGGTACCTGTCAGAATAGAACTGGCAAACCTTAGAGGCGACAGTGTATATTCTCTGAATGTAACAGTAAACTCCAAAAATTTCACAAAAACTGCCAAGATTGCCAAGCTGGACAGCATGGAGAGCAAATCCGTTGAGCTCATCTGTCCCACAGAATCTCCGGGAGAGCAGAATGTCTCAGTTAGTTTGAGCTTTAAAGACTCAATGGGCAACCTCTACGAAAGCAAAGGGCATGCAAAATTCACAGTTCTAAGAGAGGAGGCAGTTTCGGTCAGCAATATCGATGTGAAGTGGAGTAACGGAGTGAGCATCTCAGGGGATGTCAGCAACAACGGCAAAAGTAAGGTTTACAACGTTATGGTTGCTCTGCAGAGCGGTAAAACAGTGAAGATGTACTACCTTGGTACAATAAATCCATCAGATTTTGATTCGTTTGAATTCTCTGCCGAAAGTCTGGGTTCGCCAGCAGGTAAGTTTAACGAGAGTATAACACCAAAACTCGTCATATTCTGGAACAACGAGCTGGGTGAGAGGGCGAGTGAAGTTGTTTCTATTCCCCCTCCCCAAAAGCCAGAGTTCAGAACAGAATCAAATCCGACACCTGTAGTAATTTCAGCAGCAGTATTCGTAGCAGTTGTTGCAATCGTCGCTCTTGCATGGATGAGAAAGAAATGAAGGTAATTGAACTCCAAGACGTTAAAAAAATCTATGAAGTTGGTGCTGAGAAAGTCTATGCCCTTAACGGGGTTAACATGAGTGTGGAACGGGGCGAATTCGTGGCAATTATGGGACCGTCTGGAAGCGGGAAATCAACACTGCTAAACCTCATAGGTTGCCTTGACAGACCAACAGAAGGTAAAGTTTACATCAACGGCATCGATACTTCAGAGCTATCCGGCAGGGAGCTTACAGAGTTGAGAAGGGATACGATTGGCTTCGTATTCCAGCAGTACAACCTGATTCCAACTCTTACCGCATTCGAAAATGTTGAACTTCCAATGATCTTCAAGAATGTTGCCAAACATGAAAGGGAAAAGAGGGCCGAAGAACTTCTCAACCTTGTTGGGCTCGGAAAGGAGTTACAGAGAAAGCCAAGAGAGCTGAGTGGTGGGCAGCAGCAGAGAGTGGCTATAGCAAGAGCTCTCGCAAACGAGCCATCGATCCTTCTATGCGATGAGCCAACTGGAAATCTTGACACAAAAAGCGGTAGGCAGGTTATGGAGACGATAAGCGATCTAAACAGAAGAGGAGTTACAATCGTACTTGTAACCCACGACCCTTCCACAGCGGCATTCGCCGGTAGGACTGTCAGAATAACTGATGGCAGGCTGATCTGAATGTACTTCCAGCTGGCAAGAAGAAACCTGATGAGAAACAAGGCGAGAAGCTCCCTTGCAATTATCGGGATAGTTATCGGTGTGATGGCCATATCGTCAATAGGTGTCTTCGGGGAGAGCTTGAAAGCAACAGTTATGGAGAACTTTCAGAACGTTGCCAATGAGGTGATAGTCACCCCTGCTTATTCATCAGGCTATACAAGCATTGATAGGAGTACTGTCACAAAAATAGAGAAGATGCCTTTTGTTGACAGGGCGATGCCGGTCAAAACCGAGTTGGGAAGCATAAGTGTAAGGGGCGAGAGGGGGGCTCTGACAGTATACGGGATGGATGAGAGTGCTGTAAAAGACCTTTTCAAGGCTGAAAAAGGAAGCATAAGACTCAAGGGTGATTGTGTTGTTGGAAAACACGTTGCAGAGCGTTTTAAGCTCAGAGCAGGGAGTAAGATTATTCTCGGAGGAGAAGAGTTCAGAGTTTCTGCAATTCTCAAAGAAGAGGGTGCAAGATTCGATATAAACCCGAACAATGCGGTAATTCTCTCAATAAAGGGCTTTAACAAAATCTTCAGCAGAGATTATTCGATAATCATAGTTAAGCTGAAGAGTATTGAGAACGTAGATTCCTTCAAAGAACTGGTTAAAAAGACTATCAATTCGAGAGAAAAGAAGGTCTCTGTTTTTGAGCTCAGAATGGTTCTTGAAAGAATAGAAAAGACATTTAAACAGATTACGTTATTCCTGATGGCAATTGCCGGAGTTTCGCTGCTCGTGGCGGGTGTCAGCATTCTGAATATAATGTTAATGTCCACACTCGAAAGGACGAAGGAGATAGGCGTCATGAGGGCAATTGGGGCTTACAGTGAGACAATTCTCAAGATATTTCTGCTTGAGGCTTTAATACTCGGTCTCTTCGGAAGTGTTATTGGCAGCGCCCTCAGCATAGCCGGTGGATATGCAATAGATATGCTCATCCTGGGTTCTGCAAAGTACGTTTTTACTCCCCAGGCAGCATTATATCTACTTGAGGGATTCTTGTTCGGTGTTATAACGGCAGTACTCAGTGGACTTTATCCGGCATGGAAGGCAAGCAGACTCGAACCGATTGAGGCATTGCGTTACGAGTGATTAAGAAAGAGATCATCAGAGATTTTAACATCTTCAGCAGGTCTTTCTGCAAGCTTGGTTCTGATAACTCTACCATACTCCTTCCACATGCTCTCTACTTCTTTTATATTGCTTGAATTTCCAAACGCCACATAAGCAGGTCCATTGCCCGATAAACCCGCATGCACGTCGAATTCAAGTGCCCTCTCCACTGGTTCAACCGGGTAGCCAATTGCACTGCAGTAGTGTTTTGAGTTGTTCAGCATTGCACTGCGATAGTCCCCACTCATCGCATTTGCTATAGCCCGAGAAACAAGTGATGTATCACTCCTTATTCTCTCAAGAGAGACTTCACCTCTTTTCCAGGATGGAATCAGAATAACCGCTCTTCCACTGAGCTTTTTCCATTTTATGAGTCTCATCTCTGGATTATTTGAAATAACCAGCCCCCCGAGAAGTGATGCAGAGGCGTCATCAAAAGCTCCAGTATAACTTATTCTACATTCTAACGAGCTTCTGGCATTCATTGAGAGTATTATCGATGCGTCAAGTTCTTGCCCGAATGCTTTGAATGCTGCTGTTATGAGGGCGTTCATGAAGGCACTGCTGCTTCCAAGACCGCTTCTCCTCGGGATGTCGCTTTCCACCTCCACAACTGCTTTACCAAAATTTTTCAGAGTTCTGCTCACAAGAGAAGGATTGCTTTTTCTTCCATTTATATACAGTGCAGAGTGCTTTAAATCTTCTTCAAACGTAACTTTAACCCTTGTTTCAAGCTCTATTCCAAAAGCCGAACCAATGCCTGTAGCAAGAGCGTTTATTACAGTTCCTGCGGCAAATGCTCTTGCACTTCCTTTCGCCTTCACCACGAATCCATTTGGATTGCTGGATTTAAGTTTTCTGTCTCCGCCCGGCTTTAAAGTAAAAAGAGGATAGATTTTCTACAGATGTTACTTCTCTGCTTACAAGAGTAAATATTCTTTTCCTTACTACTGTATCTGGAGTTACCCCCCAAGAGGAGAACTTTCCAATAAGCTCTTTGAGGAGCAATTCTCCCCTCCTGTCCCAGTCTGTGAGTATTATCACCTCTTTATTCATTCTACCAACTTTATCAACTATTGCAGAGGTGGGAGCAGAGGATGCTCTTACTATTATACCGCTGATCCCGAGTTCTCTCAGAGCAGTAACATCCTTTGAACCCTCTACTATTATAATTGCCCCCTCCTCTGACCTCTTTTTGAGGTCTTCTACAATCCGTGAGAACTCTAAAAATTCCTGACTCATGCTGAAAGTCTCTCCACTACCTCCTCCACTGTCGCACCCTGAACAAAGAGGACTTTCTGGCTCGAGGTCTGGCCTTTGACGATTTCAACCTTTCTTCCGAGAATTTTCCTGAAGAGCTCCACAAGTTCAGAGTTTGCTTTTCCACCCTTTGGCGGGGATCTGACCTTAACAGAGATGATCTTCCTCCACTCATTGTATTCAATTCTGCTCCGAGATGAGCCAGGCGTAACATCAATCAGTATATAAACTCCATCGCTTCCCGCTTTTATCGCATCCTTCATATGCCCAGAACATCCGACATTCCATACATTCCCGGCCTGTCAACGCCTGCTATCCATTTAACAGCTCTTATTGCCCCCTTTGCAAATGCCTGCCTGCTCCAGGCTCTATGAGTTATCTCCACCCTCTCTCCCGTCCCGATGAAAAAGACTGTGTGTTCACCAACAACATCTCCGCCTCTTATCGCAAAGACGCCTATCTCATCTCCACGGAGACATTCACCATCTCTACCTGTTACGATTTTTTTAGCATTCACGATGTTCCTTATGATTTCCGCAGCCTTGACAGCAGTCCCACTCGGAGCATCCTTCTTAAAGCGGTGGTGCATCTCTAAAATTTCTACGTCGTATGGGAGCAGTGATGCAGCTCTTTCCAGCAGCTTCCAGAAAACGTTCACACCAATACTGAAGTTTGGAGACACCACTGCCGGTACTTTTTTGCAGCAATCTTCGAGCTTTCTTCTCTGTTCTTTACTGAATCCAGTTGTGCCGATGACAAACTTTACCCCCTTCCGGGAAGCCACTTCAGCGTTCTCAACTGCAGCACTTGCTACCGTAAAATCCACAAGAACGTCAGCCTCAAGCTTTGATTCCATCTCAGATGCGTGGGTTATACTGACACCAGTTCTACCAATTCCAGCAAGCTCCCCAGCATCTTTTCCGATTTCACGCACGTCGAAGGCTTGGGCGAGCTCAAGTTCCCCGTCTTCCACAACGTTCTTAGCTATAAGCCGACCCATCCTTCCCGCTGCTCCTGCAACTGCAACACGTGTCATATCAGATTGAGGGATTTCAGAACTTCTTTAAGCTTTTCAGTCATGTTTTCATCCAATTCAACTAAAGGTAACCTTGGCTTTCCTGCTGCAAGTCCCATCAGTTCTAACGCTTTCTTTACCGGAATAGGATTTGTGTCTATGAAGAGCGTGCTGAAGAGGGGCATGAGTCTGTAATGAAGCTCCCTCGCCTTCGCAAAATCTCCGTTCTTAAAGGCGAGGTACATCTCCTTCATCAGATGTGGAGCAACGTTTGCAGCGACACTTATAACGCCCCTCCCTCCAAGAAGCAGAACTGGGAGAGTGAGAAAGTCATCACCTGACAGCAAAACAAAATCTTCAGGAGTTCTCCGGATTATTTCCGCTATCTGCCTGAGATTTCCACTCGCTTCCTTTATCCCGATTATGTTATCTATCTGTGAAAGTCTTTCCACAACATCTGGTGTTATATTACATGCAGTTCTGGTTGGAACATTGTAGATTATTACGGGAATTGAAACCTCATTTGCTACAGATGTGTAATGCTGATAAAGCCCCTCAGCGTTCGGCTTGTTGTAGTAGGGCGTTACAAGCATTGCTGCATCTGCTCCAGCCTTCTCCACCTCCTTTGCCAGATAGATTGCTTCCCTTGTTGAATTTGAACCAGCTCCACCTATAACCGGAACCTTGGAGACTTCTGCAACGTAGCGGACAACTTCTATGTGCTCCTCGTAGCTGAGGGTTGCAGCCTCACCTGTAGTTCCAGCTGGAACCACAGCATCCACATGCCTTTCGAGAAAATCGAGGTTCTTCGCCATACCTTCATAGTCTACCTCAAGGTTCTCCTTGAAGGGTGTAACCAAAGCAGGAATTATACCCCCGAATTCAGGCATTTATCAACCCTCTGTTTACCCTTCTGGTTATGTAACCTGCTACTCTGTTTCTTACGCCCTTGCTGGTAATGTTGGTGAGCTGTGCCACAAGCCTCTTGTTTTCATCAAAATCTTCTGTAAACCTATCTGGATGTTTTCTCAGCAACTCTCCTGCGATGACTTTGATGTATGCGGGCTTTACCGTACCCATACTATCACCCCGCATCCTTTAGCACACTGCTTATTTAAGGCTTTCTTTGATGTGGCCTGTTGGCAGAAATTGAGTTAAACGGCTGCCAATATTAAATAAAAAATAAGAAAAAGCTAAAGCTCATCAAACGTGATGACTCTCACGCTTGTAGGAACTTTAACAACACTACCAAGCCTGACGCCAACAAGATATGCGATGTTTTTCTTTGCCGCAAGGTCGATTACTCTCTGCGTGATGACTCCATCAAAGACAACACTCGAAGCTTTTGTATTGTTCGTCTTCAGAACCTTCACGAGGTCTCTCACTGGAACTTCTTTGAGCACGTCAAGGCTCTTCGACAGAAGTCTCGCGACCAGCTTGCCCTCCACTTCCTCTTTGTGCTTCTTCAGCACGTTAACAGCGTCCTCCATCCTCTCTGATTTCACTTTTTCAGCTTTTTCTTCTTTAGATTCTTTATACTCCCTCTTCTCTTCTTTGGCTCTTAAAATATGAATTTGCTCTACCGGAACTTTATTTCTGAGGGCTTTCACAATCTCCTTCTGTGTTAAATCTTCGACTCCCTTGCCTTCAGGGGCCTTTGCAACATAGTCTATGTCTGCGATCTGCAGCAGTTCCTTCAGTATCAGGTCACCGCCTCTGTCTCCATCAAAGAAGGTTGTTACCGTCTTCTTCTTGCTCAACTCCACGATGGTTTTTGGAATATTGGTTCCCTCTACTGCAATCACATTTTTTATTCCATGCCTGAGGAGGTTCAGAACGTCAGCCCTGCCTTCCACAACAATAATTGCATCGCTCTCATCAACTGCTGGCCCAGCTGGAAGTTTCTCCTCTCCATACACTGTTACTTCTTCCGCTCTAACCGCCTGTCTCACCAGGTCGGTAATTCTTTCGGATTCAATCTCTGGTTCTTCAACGAGTTCTCTTAGGATATCCTTTGCCCTTTCAATTATCTTTCTTCTCTTACTGGCTCTAACATCCTCAATTTTGAGTATTTTTATCCTTGCAGAACAGGGTCCAACCCTCTCAATTGTTTCAAGGGCTGCCGCAAGGATGGCCGTCTCAACCTTATCAAGGCTTGAGGGCACCTTAATCTCCCCAAAACTCCTACCACCTTTGCTTTCAACTTTAACTTCGATTCTCCCTATCCTGCCTGTTTTCTGCAGCTCCCTTAAATCGAGGTCTTCTCCCAGCAGGCCTTCTGTTTGTCCAAATATCGCACCAACAACATCAGGCCGTTCAACAACACCTTCCGCAACAATCTCTGCGTGTACCAAGTACTTTGTTGTATCACTCGGTGCTTTCATTGATATCACTCCTCCATTATCCTCCATCATGGTATCACTGTTCTTACATTAATTAATTCGTAAGTGCATTATAAATAGTTATTTGTCAAGTGGTTGCTCTACAGAATTACTGTGTAATTTCGCAGATTGCTGAAATCAAACCCTGCTCGAGTGTTGGGGAACACTACCACGAAAAGCAGACAGAGGTAAGACTCGGGATTGGCAGTGAGTAGTATCTGGCTAAGACTGGCGATATCTTTTTATGTAAGCCTTTCAGCGATCCCTGAAAGCAATCAGAAACAACCTGTTAAACTTTAGTTCCACACCATCTGCAGTCTGCTCGTAGAAGGCTTGCATAACTATCTCTTTAAACGCATTTATGTAATCTTCGGTCAGCTCAACAGTGTAAAACTCCTGATTCAGGTAGCCAGCAATTGCACCGGAAGAGAAGATTATCAAAAACCTCTTCGGGCGTGTGTCTCGTCTTCACGCATTCGATCTTCGAGAAAACAACCCTGAAACCGAATTTCTCAAACAGCTTTCTGTATTCCTCAGCCGTTTCGAGGAAGAACCATGGGCTTTTGAAGTGTTTGAAGATGTCTCTAGTTCTTTCATCCCTCTTAACCCTCTCAATCGCCTCTATAAAGTTCGGGCAGTAAACCTTTTTTGCGGGAGCCTGAATTCCAATTCTTCCTCCAGACTTCAAAGCTCTAAAACAGTTTTCTATGGCCTTTTCTGGCTCTCTAAACCACTGAAAAGCAGAGTTGCAGAAGATTACATCAAAGTGATTCTCGTAGTCCAGCTCTTCTGCGCTCTTTACCTCAAAAACTATCCCTTCACTCCTCTTTTTTGCCTCCTCAATCATGCCCGGAGAAGGGTCAATGCCAGCTACTTCCCCCTCGTCAACTTTCGTATCTTTCTTGTTAAGCTGCCAGTTCCACATCCTAAGTCAAGGACATCTTCATCTTCGCAAATCCTCAACATTGCCAAGAGAATTTCACCAGCAGATTTCTGCAGTGAGGAGAGCTCCTCATACTTTCTGGAGATTGATGAAAAGGTTGTATCTTCTTTCATAATCTACTTCGCCCCCTCAATCTAAACAACCTAAAACTTCATTAAACTCTGAAATAAAATTTTTAACGACCTCTTCGGTTACATGGGGCATCACCACAAACCTGATTGCCCTCGGATTTCTTATCGTGGAGATAACCCACCTCCTTCTGTATAACTCCTCCTTTATCTTCTCTGCTTTCTCTGTCTTAAAGCAAGCAACGTTCATAACCGGCTCTATTACCGGTTCGAAGCCGAGTGCTGTCATATCTTCAACGAGGATGGCTGCTACTCGTAGGCATTCGTCAACTATGTGTTTCATCCCCTCAAAGCCAAGCTGTTTCAGAACAGCATAAGCTGAGGCTACGCCCGTTCCGGGCCTCGTTCCTGTAAGCGTATACTGATGTCTGGATGTCAGATATGGCGTTTCCACGATGAGTGTATTCAAAAACTCTTCATCTCTGAAGAGGATGCCTCCAGCAGGAATTGTGGCCATCCCCATCTTGTGAGGGTCTACGGTTATCGATGTGACGCCCTCAAGCTCAAAATCGAATGGATAGAGTTTGTCCATGAAGGGTATTACAAGCCCACCGAAAGCTGCATCGACGTGCAGCGGGATGCCGAAATCTAAAGCTAGCCTAGAGAGCTCCTCTATCGGGTCTATCTGACCCAGTTCTGTTGTGCCCGCTATGCCCACAACTGCAATTGTGTTCTCGTCCACGAGCGACTCAACACTACCAGCATCAACTCTGTATTCTTCATCCAGTTCAGCCCTCCTCACCTCAACTCCGAGGATGTCTCCGGTCTTCTCGAACGAGAAGTGGGCAGACTCTGGAACAACGATATTCGGTCTGTCGATTTTTCTCTCCCTTCGCATCAAGTTCCTTGCAGCCCTTATAGCCTGTATATTCGCTTCAGTCCCTCCAGAGCATATGTACCCCTTCGCGTTGGGGTTGTGCAACAGCTCACCAAGCATTCCTATCAGCTTTTGTTCGAGCTTCCATGTACCCGCAAATATCCCCGGATCCCCGAGATTCGTTTCGATGAAGAGTTCATGGGCTTTAACTGCAGTTGGGTGAGGGATTGTACACATCGAGCTTAAAACCCTTGAGTATGATATATCCTCCTGCCTTATACTTCTGAGCTCGTCGAGCATCAGAGCGAGGCATTGCAGTGGTCTTATATATGTATCCGTAGTAGCTCGCCTGTGAACGTGGCCATACTTGCCGGCGGAGGTGCTACGAGGCTTGGTGGTTTAGAGAAAGGATTGCTGAATATTTGCGGAAAAAGATCCATTGAAAGGCTACTCTGCACATTCCACGACTGCAAAACTGTCATCGTTTGCAGAAACTACGAACAGACCAAACTGTATTCTGATATGGCTACAGCAATCGCCGACAGATATATAAACTCCGGGCCGCTTGCGGGAATACACGCAGCACTGGACTACTTCAAGTCGAGAGCGCTCGTTGTTGCTGTGGACATGCCGTTTGTAAAGAGAGCTGTGGCTGAAGCGATATATGGAGAGGCAAAGAAAAGTAATGCAGATGCCCTGATTCCCGTGTGGAGTGACGGTAAAAAGGAGCCGCTTCTCGCCTGCTACTCCTATTCTGCAATAAAAGAGATTGAAAAAAGCCTTGTGAGAGGAGAGAAAAAAATTATGACACCAGTTCAGGGGCTGGAAAGAGTTATCTTCTATCCGGTTGAAAAATTGAAAGGTGTGGATAGAGAGCTCGTGTCCTTCTTCAACGTCAATACGCCAGAGGATGTCAGGAGGGCTGAAGAGATATGCTCATTGACAGATTTGGAAGGAGAATAACAAATCTCCGCATCGCTGTAACAAACAGGTGCAATCTGCACTGCATTTACTGCCACAGGGAGGGTGAGGATAATCCAGGTAAGGAGATGGATATAGAAGATATCATCAGAATTAGCAGAGCGTTTTACGAGCTTGGAGTTAAAAAGGTAAAGCTGACCGGGGGGGAGCCTCTTCTGAGAAGTGATATCGTGGAAATTATCAATTCCCTACCTCCTTTTAAGGAGATTTCTCTCACAACCAACGGCGCATTTCTCGCAAGAATGGCCGATGATTTAAAAGAGGCTGGCCTCAACAGGGTTAATGTCAGCCTTGATACGCTGAAAGAGGATGTTTATAGCTTTATTACAGGGGGGAGTTGTGTTCAGGCAGTAATAGATGGGATTGAGGCTGCATGTAATGCCAGACTTACGCCCGTCAAGGTCAATATGGTTGTCATGAGAGGCTTGAATGAGAATGAGGTGAATGATCTGCTTGAGTTCACGGGCAGATTCAACAGAAATGGAGTGAATGTCATACTCCAAGTCATAGAGCTTCTCAAGCTTCCAGGTCTTGAGAAATACTACTGTGATATCATCCCAATAGAGAAGCTATACGCCAGCAGGGCGAAGATCGTAATTATTCGCAGTATGCACAGGCGCAGACAGTATATTCTGGGTAAAGCTGCCATAGAGTTCGTCAGACCACTCGACAACTCTGAGTTCTGTCTGCACTGCAATCGCATAAGGGTGACTTCAGATGGAAAAATAAAGCCCTGCCTGCTCAGAAACGATAACCTCGTGGATGTTCGGGGCCTTAACGGAGGCGAGCTGATTAAAGCTATAAAAAGAGCTGTAGAGCTGAGAGAGCCTTACTTCAAAGGATGATTGAATAATTAAACCCTGTAACCACCATACTTTGCCCAGATGTTGCATGTGCCCTCGAAACTGACCATGCACGGCCCTACAGGATCTTTTGGTGTGCATGCTTTCATGAAAAGTGGACAGTCTGAGGGAGCTATTAATCCTCTCAGCACTTCTCCGCATCGGCATGCCTTCTTTCTTGCATCTTCTTTAGCCTCGAAATCCTTAAACACATCTTCAAACACCTTCATCGCATCGTATTCCTCATATTTCCTCTTTATCGCTCCTCCCGATGCTGGTACAACTCCAAGTCCTCTCCACTCCCAGTCATAACTGTCAAATACTTCGTCCATGGCTTTCTGCGCTTTTGTATTGCCCTCATACTTCACAGCTCTCGTGTACTCGTTGAGCAATGCTCTTTCTCTGTTCTTCACAGCCTTTACGAGGTGATAAACTGCAAGAACAACATCATATGGCTCGAATCCCGCTATCACCTGTGGAACTCCATATTTCTCTTTTATTGGCTCGTATGCCTTAACGCCGACTATGGTTGACACATGGCCCGGGTTTATGAAGCCATCAATCCTTGCCTTGCCAAGAGAGAGAAGATGTTCCATTGCGGGAATAAAGAAACGATGAGACGAGAAGATGTGAAAGTTTTCAACGCCATCAAGAACTGCAAGAGCAGTAGAGGGCATTGTTGTTTCAAAGCCTATCCCGAAGTGGACAACTGGCTTTTCGCTCTGCCTCGCTATTTCCATGGCATCAAAGATGCTGTACACAATCCTTATATCATAGCCTTTTGACCTGTAGTAAAAAAGGGATTTGCCCTCAAACGGCACTCTTGCCATATCTCCAAACGTTGTGAACGTTATTTTCGCATTCTTTATCAGATGGAAAACCATTTGCAAATCCATATCGGGAATTATGCAAACCGGGCAGCCGGGTCCACTGAGCAGCTTGAGGTTATCAGGGAGGAGGCTCCGGAGATTGAATCTGGTTATTGTATCTTCGTGAGTTCCACACAGGTGCATAAGCCTTATCTCATCCTCTCCCTCCATCTCCTTCCTTATTCTCACTGCAAGCTCCTTTATACCAGCTTTAGCCTTTTCAAGCGAGATCACATTACCACTCCATGTTACCCGGATTCTATGAATATTTCTGCAAGCATTTCTTCCAGCTTCTTCGCCTCTTCCTTGTCAACCTTGTGAATCGCAAAGCCAACATGAACGAGGACGTATTCTCCTGGCCTTACATCGTCAACGAGATCTATTCTCACTCTCTTCTTTGTTCCGCTGAAATCAACGGTTGCAAAGGGGTATTCAACGCTTTCAACCATGCCAGGGATTGCAAGGCACATTCTAACACATTCCTCCTATTACTTCTTGAAGCCACTCAATCCATTCATCAAACCCTGTGTTATTCTTCAAGTCCATTTTGATGACCTTCGCCCTTGCATTGAGCCTTCTTGCATCACTGATCATCTTGTCAACATCAGCCTCTACAGCATCAGCTAAGGCAACCTTGTTTATGATTATCACGTCTGCAAGGCGAAATATTTCGGGATGTTTTTCAACAACATCATCCCCCTCTGTAACACTCACAATCACAACCCGGTAATCTTCTCCCAGGTCAAAGTCAACGGGGCAGATGAGATTTCCGACGTTCTCCATGAACAGTAAATCCACATCATCGAACTTCTCTATCGCATGGTGGATGAGGTGGGCATCGAGGTGACATTCCTTGCCCGTGTTTATCGCTTCAGCTTTAACTCCGTGCCTTGCAACCCTCTCATAGTCCGCCTTGCCGACAACATCGCCAAGAATAGCTCCCATTCTGACCCCGTCGCTAAGCGTATCAGCAGTCTTCTCAATCAGAAGTGTTTTACCACTGCCAGTAGCCCCCATTATGTTGATGGCAGTAACACCATTCTTTTTCAGGAATTCCCGGTTCTCCGCAGCAAGCCTCTTATTAACTTCAAATAAATCAATTTCAGCGTCAACTTCAATTCTGTGCATGTTTCACACCTCCATTTCAACTCTTCTGATGAGCATATCCTTACCGCCCTCCACTTTGATTATTCCACCGCACTCACATATCGCAATAGGCTCACTGTACTTTTTTCCACACATCAGGCATTCTATAACAGGTTTCGTAAATTTAAGTTCAAGTTCTGCTCCTTCTGCAATTGTGCCATGGCTCGCAACCTGAAAACAGAATTCGAGCTGTTCAGGATTTATAAGGAGGAGTTCACCAAGCTCGATCACAACCCCTCTAACTTTCTTTGCCTTTTTCTCTTCTGCAAGCCTGAGGACGTTCTCAACAATCGTCTGTGCAAAGCTCATCTCATGCACAGATATGATTTCTCAAAAGAGGTTATAACATTTCCGTCTGATGGTCTGACCTTGTCCAGATAAAAATATACATTTGATGCCCTTGCAGGTTTTTTATTAAGCTTTTTGTTAACTCAAACGTTCCGTATCGAAAATATCAATAAGGACTAAAATTCCTTAACGAACTCATGGAAAAAGATGTCTTGGCAAAGATGAGGACGAGGTATGCAAGTGAGAGGACTACTCTTGCGTGGATAAGAACAGGGTTGACAATTGTCGTATCTGTTATCGTCCTGATGGCCTGTACGGGGTCTGCTTCAGAGTACAGAGTCTCACGGTCATACCTATTGGGCTGGTTCGCTGATGGTGGGTTATGGCGTATACCGTCTTTACATGTCCCTACGAATAGAAAGAGTTGTAGAAAAAGAGATTGGAAAGAGAAGATAGCACTGAAACAGAGAATAAAAAATAAAATCAGACATTTACGAGTTTGTGCACGTCAAGCCAGAGTATCAGTTCTACGCTGTCATTTATTTTGTCCTTTATTATGCCCTTTGTATACTCTCCAACGCCCTCCTCCACCTGATCAGGAGGTACATCATCAACTGAAAGCACTTCATCAACTTTAATACCAACGTTTCCAACATCGAGCACTATTATTCTTTGCTTGTCCTTATTAACTTCAGACGAGTTGACATTCAACAGTATCTTCGGGTCTATGATTGTGCAGACTTCTCCTCTCAGATCCATTATACCTTCCACGTGCGGAGGGGAATTTGGAATTCTCGTTATGCTCTGCAGCTTCACAACTTCTTTAACGTCGTTGACCGAAACGGCGAAATACTCCTTTCCGAGTTTGAATTTAACCACCTTGTCCGGCATGTTAAATCACTCTAATGGCCTATTCAGCCTTGAACCTCTTCACTATATCCATCAATCCCTCAGACATCCTCGCAAGTCCTTCTGCAGCACTTGTTATTTCGTCTATGCTTGATGCCTGTTCTTCTGCTGCCGCAGCTGTATTTTCTACTTCCTTAGCATTTTCTATTGCAACCTGATAGACCTTATCAGAAAGCGAGGCAAGGTTCTGTATATCGTTTGCCTGATCATCCATTGCCTTCTTTATCTCCTTCATTCCCGTTACTGTCTCGTCTATAATTTCTTTTATCTTCTCTATCTTCTCCACTATATCGCTCACACTTCTGACAGCATCTTCTGTCTTCGCATTTGAGTTCTGAACAGATTCTGCAAGCCTGTGCATGCTATCCTGTATCTCCTTGATGAGCATTGCTATGTTCTTTGCCGATTCCTGCGTCTCGTTTGCAAGCTTTCCAACTTCTCCTGCCACAACTGCAAATCCTCTTCCCTGCTCACCAACCCTTGCTGCCTCTATATTGGCGTTAAGAGCGAGCAGGGACGTTTGTTCTGCAATCTTCGTGATTATATCTACAATCTCTCCAATCTGTTCTGCTCTTTTGACGAGTTCATTAACCTCACGTGCTACAAGCTGGTTGGCACTTGCAAGCCCATCCATATCCCTTATAACTGCATTGGAGGCTTCAACTCCTTCCTCAGCAGCATTCTTGGCTTCATTGGCTATATTCAGTACGCTTTCAGCACTGCTTGCAGTTTCCTCTGCTATTCCTGAGATGCCTTCCATCAGCTTATTGGATTTCTCGATCTGTGATGTCTGTTCTTCAGCTCCAGCAGATATCTTCTGAGCAGACTCAGAAACTGACTTTGATGCTGAATTGATTTCTTCAATGCTTGCCGAAAGCTCTTCGCTTGCTGAAGACAGCTTGTTGACAGCTTCGTTGAGATTTTCGACAATTGATCTGAGATTGGAGTGCATGTTTCTAAACGCTTTAACGAGTCTATCGAGTGCATCGCCTTCCCTTGTCTCTATGGCTATCTCCTGGGTCAGATCTCCTTCCGCTGCTGCCTCAACTATCGGGAGGAGGGAGTTGACCACGTTTTCGACGTATTCTTTTTCTTCCTGAAGCTCTTTTTCTCTCTCTTCCATAATTTCCACTGCCCTCTTAATTTCGTTTTCAGCTTGCTTGAGTCGAGTTACATCAACAAGAAAACTAAGACAGCCTGCCAGCTCGTTATCAATACGTATTGGGATGCCAGAAACGAGTAAGTACACATTTTTTCCATCTTTTGTCTTTGCAGGCATCTCCTTTCCAATAATCTCCTCTCCACTATCGAGAACTTCTTCAGCTACTGTTCTAACACCGAGGACTTCGGATAACTTCTTTCCGATTATGCTCTTTGCATCATACTCTGTAAAGTCCTCTGCAAATGCATCGCTTGCATATTTAATCACACCATCCCTGTCTACGAAGTAGATATAGCCCGGCCGGGGGAAGCTTTTAAAGATCTCAGCAATCAGTTCTTTTTCTCTTCCATCTTCTTCTGCAAGCCTTGCAGTATATTCAACACTTCCGGTGATTCCTCCACCATTGTCAAAAATTGGTGAGACCATTCTAATTGTGAGACCTCTGCCAACAGAGACGACTGGAGCTCCAGCACTGCGGAGTATTCTCTGAAGCTCCTCATCTTTCTGTTTTAACTCGTTGATGACTTTTTTGATGTCCTTTTTTACTTTCGTACCATCCTTCTTTGCCATATTGCCCACCTCTATCATTATTGTAATAATCACAAATAGTATAAAAAGTTATCTCATGATTGTTACAAGAAGAGAACACCGACTTGCTGGAGAGATTTAGCCGGAAAATAAAAGTCTGTCATATTCCAAAAGATTAGATAACGTGCTATTGAAAACAGCTCTGCAACCAAAAGCCAGATATACTCTCATGTCAGATGAATCCTCATGTGTAAAAAAGCTGAAGGGGAGGAGCCAGCAGACGACGAGTTGCTGGAAAAACTTGCCAACCAGCAAATAAGGGCAGACTACAGGAAAGCTCTCGGCAAAGAACATGCGAGATTGAGCTGGGATATTGAGATAAAGAAAGTCTTTAAAAAATCCGATAAGTAAATTTACAGATTCCTTATTTCATTTCTTCAGTTGCACCTCCATTAAATCGAGCCAAGACGATTTTTTGCATTAGTGCATATAAACTCTCTATGGCTTTATGTAGGCATATCCTGCCTGCTGCAGCTCCACGAGCTTGGTTATTCCGGCTGGCACAACCTCGCAGAACTTGAAGACGTCCTCCCTGTCAATCCTGTGTGCGTTCAGGGCATTGTTGCAGACGTAGAACTTCACTCCCTTCTTATGAAGCTCCTCAAGTCTTTCTCTGAACTTCTCATTTGCACCCTTCACAAAGAGCTTAACGGCAAAGCCGTTGGCGAGCAGGGCTACTTCTGCGTCGCCCACGTCCTTCAGGAAGTTCGTTATGTTGGCCAGTGTGAGCTCGAAAACAGGTGTGTCATCCATATCTACGTGAAATACTGCCTTGTACAAAATATCACCTCCTGACAAGCAGTATGGCTGAGCGGACAACTTAAAAAATTTGTGGTGATTAAATGTGATAATTTCTTAAGGTTCATTGTTTGCTGCTTTCCCTAAGAGAATTCCTGCGATGAAATATTTAAAAGTCAGAAGAGAACTCGTAGAAGTTACCCATGGAGGCTGGCTGTATGGAGGCTTACGTTCACGGTGATGTCATCTGGACAAAGACAACCAAGAACCTGGAAAAAAGGGGTTTTGGTGTAAAGAGAGAGGATAAGATAGTTCTTCATCCTGTCGAAGCTGTTTACCTCTCCTTTAAAGAGATCATCACCGTAAAAAAAGGGGATAAGTTGCTGAGCCCTGAAGAAGTTTTGGAGTGGTGTACAGGTCTGAATCCCTCATTCACTCCGATGTACTTTGTTTATTACGATTTAAGGGAGAGAGGCTACAGAGTGAGGCCAGAGGAGGGAATGCTTGTTGGAAGAGAGTTTTTCATTCCTGTATCTGAAAGAGAACACCTGAACCTCTGCGGGATTATGAATATTTCCCACATGAAACCGGTTCTGGCTGTGGTTGATGAGGAGAGTGAAGTGACCTATTTCAGAGTGTATGAGCCAGATATGGCAGGAAGACAGAAAGAAGAGATAGAAAGGTTTTCCGGTGTTTTTGCTGGGGACAGAGTGGTCACAGATAACAGAGATGTTTTCGAGAAGCACTTCTACGGTAGCTTCAGCGGAACGGTAACGCTTTCGCTGATAGAGTCGCTGTACCTCCTTGAATCGAGAGTTCTTGATGTATTCTCCGGAGGAGAGAAACTCACATTTCAGGAGCTGTGGAAAGTCTCGCTCTCCTTAGAGGACAATCTTGAAAGACGTTACAGTGTCTACAAAGATCTGAAGAGCAGAAAATTTGTTGTGAAGACAGGTTTCAAGTTTGGAGGGGATTTCAGGCTGTACGAAGAAGTTAAGGGAGTTGAGGAGCTCCCGCATTCCACTTACCTTGTCTCCATAGCAGACAGGCCAATGCCGATGAGAGAGGTAGCAAGGGCAGTAAGATTGGCACAGAACGTCAGAAAGAAAATGGTCTTTGTATTCAGTGATGGAAAGAAGAACAGATATTTATGTATTGAGAGAATCAGGGTTTAAAGCTGTCAATTTTAAAACTGCAAGATTCAGCAATGAGCCATGTCAGAAAGAAGGAGAAAAACGTGAGCGAAACTGTAACAGAGGCGACAATTCCGATTCCTTCAGACGGAATGTAGGGATGAAGACCAAGTCCATAATCACAGAAGTCATTAAAGAGTAACCATGCAAGAGCCAAGAGGTGCACCTTTCGTCTGCGCACCGTGTGGGCAAGAGGCAATGCCTCAACCGCCATGAGAGAGTGCGTGATGAAAATTCCTGTATAGAGGAGTCTGTTTCCCTGAGAAAAGAAAAAAGAGCGATGGAAAAGCAGAACAAAACACGTCCACAGTCCGTACTTTACGAGGCTCGAAGATGCGAGAAATGAGATGAAGTCGCTCTTTTTACCTTTCAAGATTAGGATAACTGCGATAGTAAACAGCAGTGTTGAATTCGGGCTGTCCGTAATCACCGGCCATGTATAAACGGGATTGCTGGCGAGCTGGATGTGGTAGTAGTACCATCCATAAACTGTACCGGCTGCGTTCGCTAAAATGGCGAAACGTATCAGCTTTTTCATCTTCAGCTCTTCGAAGAGTTCAAGAAAGTTCATACGTGTGAAATAAGCAAAGGTATTTATATAGTTTATAAACCCTATCTCAGGGGGATAAAATGAAAGATTATAAAATTAAGATTGAAAATGTCGTTGCTTCAACCCAGATTGGAGAAAATATAGATCTTAACAAAATAGCAAGAGAAATTAAGGATGCTGAGTACAAGCCGAAGCAGTTTCCAGGTCTTGTTTTAAGAACCTCAGAACCCAAGGCAGCGGCTCTGATTTTCAGAAGCGGCAAGGTCGTATGTACGGGTTCAAAGTCAGTTGAGGATGCCAACAAGGCTGTCAGACAGGTTGTTAGGGTAATAAACAAGCTTAAAATCCCTGTAATCCTTGAACCAGAGGTCAAAGTTCAGAACATTGTGGCTTCCGCTGATTTGGGTGTCGACTTGAATCTCAATGCCATAGCCATAGGTCTTGGCCTCGAAAATATCGAATACGAGCCTGAACAGTTTCCGGGACTCGTTTACAGGCTCAACAATCCACGTGTTGTTGTTTTGATATTCGGCTCCGGAAAGATGGTGGTTACAGGAGGAAAGAACCCGGAAGATGCTGTTAAAGCCGTTGAAAGAATTGCTGAAGAGCTTTCTGCTCTTGGTCTGATGTAACTTCCTTCAGTTTTCTGATCTAATTTGTTCATAAGAATTTAATTACTTTTTATAAAGTTTTTAATCTTTTATTAATATTTTTAAAAATTTTGAAAAAACCAGTAAAAGTTATATACCGCCCAGCATGAATTTTCGTATGGAAGATCTGAACGGGAACTTCGAGGAAGTAGTAGATAAGGACAGGCTCGTCGTTGTTGATTTCTATGCCAACTGGTGCGCACCGTGCAGATATCTGTCTCCCGTACTTGAGAAACTTGAAAAAGAGTTTGAAAATGTGGAATTTATCAGAGTGAACGTTGATGACCACAGAGAACTTGCATTCGAGTTTGGCATATCAAGTATCCCGGCTGTACTGATGTTCTACAGAGGCAAAATCGTGAATTCGTTCATTGGAGCACTGCCGGAAGGAGCAGTGAGAGCTGAAGTAACAAAAGCCCTTCAGGCTATAAGCTCATGATGTCCATACGGGAAGCGATAACCGTCTTAAGCTGTGAAAACGTGCTTGAATGCTTTTTTGGCCTGAATGAGCTTGACATTTCAATTTACAGAGCATTGCTCAAGCTTGGCAGCATGAGAGTTGAGGGGTTTGCAGAGGTAACAGGCAGAAGCGAGAATACCATATACAAGTCCCTGCAAAAGCTTATGCTGTGTGGGATAGTCTCCAGAGAGAAGAGGACTGCTGAGGCGGGCGGATACTACTACATGTATACTGCTGCAGAGCCAGAGAAGATTACTGCAGAGATGCGAGAGATGTTCAAAAAACTGTGTAAAAAAGTTGAAAGAGCAATAGATGAATTCGCTGATGAATTTTCTTAAAACAACTGGAAACTAATTACCTTTCACAATTAGCCATGCGTTCTTTCCTGCTCTGGGAAACTTAACGAGAATATATTCTCCTCTCAGCTTCTCTCCCATGAATTTGACCTTTATCTCGCTCTTACTTCTTTTTAAAAGCTCATACTCGCCTTTGTCCCATATGAGTACTCTGCCAGCCCCGTACATGCCCTCGGGTATCTCGCCCTCGAAGTCCATGTAATCGATGCTGTGGTCTTCAACCTGAATTGCCAGCCTCTTTTCGCCCCTCTCCAATGGCAGACCTTTAGGAACTGCCCAGCTTTTTGCAACACCATCCATCTCCATACGGAGATCGTAGTGGTGATGTGTTGCGAAATGCTCCTGAACTGAGAACTTCATATTTCTGGTTTTCACTTTAACGGTTAAAGTTTTATTCTAACTCCCTTCTTCAAAAGCTTTTCTGTGCAAACCTCGCAGTACCTCCAGTCCTTTAAATCTGTATCGAATACAGAGTTGGAGAAATGCATAACACACTTCTGATTTGGACAATGAGTCAAACCAAGAACATGGCCAATTTCGTGCATTGCCTCCTTTAACGCCCTAAGTTTCAAAAGATTGCCGTTTTTCATCCCATATTCGTCTGGCCTCAGCCTTCTGAGAGAGATTATCGCCTTTGAACCGTTAAGCTCCGCTTCGCCAAAAACGAAGCTGAAGTTTCCAGCATAGATATCTTCCCCGATAACTCCAAGCACTATCTGTTCTCCTTTCACTTCAATACTCTCAAGAATTGACGAAGACCTGTACTGCCTTCTCATGGGATTGTAAGCCTGTGAAGGTATCTCCACAGGTAGCACAATTTCACACTCTCCAAATATTTCTGCCAGCCTCTCCTGCAGAAACTCGAGGACAGATGCGTCAACAACGCCGAAGGGTTTTATGCAAACTCGCATTATACTGGATTAATTTTAATCCAATAAATATTTTTTGATGCCTATACTCTCAAAATTGCTTCACGAAAAATTTAGATTGAATCTCTCTCCCGAGAAGAAACTGTCATTCGCCTCCATTATCCGCCTCGAAAACTTTTAAAAAACAAGTCACCAGCAGAGCAAGCATGAGTGAAGTCATAGAGATGCTCATCAGAAGAGGTTTCCTCTGGCAGTCATTCGAGATATATGGTGGAATGGCAGGATTCATAGATTATGGCCCTCTTGGCAACGGGCTGAGAAGAAAACTCGAGAATCTGTGGCGGGAATACTTTGTGGTTAACGAGAGAGCTGTAGAAATAGATACGCCAACCATAGGCGTGGAAGACATTTACATAGCCTCTGGTCACGCAACGTCGTTTACGGATGTAGCCATAGAGTGTAAAAAATGCGGGAGAGTTTACAGGGCAGACCATTACATAAAGGAGAAGTTGGGAATTGAGGCTGACGAGACAGTTGAATCGGTTAAAGAGATTATCGACAGCTTTGGACTGAAATGCGAGTGCGAGGGTGAATTTTATGAACCAAAACCCCTGAACCTGATGTTCAAAACGAAGATAGGACCTGGAAGAGGCAAAAAAGGCTATTTAAGACCTGAAACTGCACAGGGCATTTTTATAGCATTTAAAAGGATTGCCGACTATTTTAGAGGTTGCCTGCCCTTCGGCGTGGCACAGATCGGAAGAGCCTACAGAAATGAGATAAGCCCAAGACAGGGTGTTATAAGACTAAGAGAGTTCAATCAGGCTGAACTGGAGTTCTTTGTTCACCCAGATGAAAGATCTCACCCCGGCTTTAGCATTTATGCGAATGACAGAGTGAAACTTGTGGACAAAAACGGGAGAGAGCACAATTTAACGCTGAAAGAGGCAATTGAAAAGAGGATAATACCAAACCAGATTCTCGCATACTTCATGGGCAAGACCAGAAGATTCCTGATCAAGGCAGGAATAGATGATGCGAAACTGAGGTTCAGACAGCACAGAGATGATGAAAGAGCTCACTACGCCTCAGATTGCTGGGATGCCGAAGCTCTTACGAGCTATGGCTGGATAGAAATCGTGGGAATTGCAGACAGGGGAGATTACGATCTCTGCAGACACTCGAAGTATAGTGGAGAAGACTTAAGCGTCTTTGTACCATTTAAAGAACCCGTAAGGGTTAAAAGAAGAAAAATTTTTCCTAAAATGAATAAGATTGGGCCGGTATTCAGACAGAGGGCAAAGAGGATTTCAGAGTTACTTTCCAGTGTTGAGGCGCCTTTAGATGTGGAGTATGTTGAACTGGAGATCGACGGAGAGACTTTACGGGTTGACAGAGAATTCTTTGATATCCGGGAAGTGGAAGAAGAAATACATGGAGAGAAGGTTTTTCCCCACGTGATAGAGCCATCTTTCGGGCTTGACCGCATAACCTTTGCAGTGCTCGAGCACTCATTTGACAGGGACATAATTGAGGGGGAGGAAAGGAGAGTTTTAAGGCTGAAGAGATGCATTGCCCCTGTTCAGGTAGCAGTACTGCCTCTTCTATCTAAGAAAAATTTTGAGGAGAAAGCAAGGGAGATTACAGTAATGCTTAAGAATGCAGGAATTTTTACCGAGTACGACGACTCAGGAAGCATAGGGCGGAGGTACAGGAGGTTTGACGAGATTGGCACGCCGTTCTGCGTAACAGTAGACCATCAGACCTTAGAAGATAACACGGTAACGATAAGAGACAGAGACACAACCCGGCAGATAAGGATTGAGCTGACAGCCCTTGTTCCTGCACTCAACGAGCTTTTAGCAACAGAGAAGGACATTTCAGAGTTTGGAGTTATTTTTAAAGAGTGACGCCCAGAATACCGTAAAACAACGTAAACAGTTAAACAGTACAAAAATTTAAAAATTTTTTATTGGTTTGGTTATTAGGATATGCCTAATAATCAAAAAAAAATTTAAGCTTTTAAAATTCTTAAATTAATATGGAGGCTAATATGGGGCGCAAGATTTTCCTGCTTGTGGTATGTGGAATCCTAATGTTGTCCGGAGTTGCAACTGCTGAGGAGACATGCAGGATTTGCCATCCTGATATCGCCAAAAACTTCAGTACATCACTGCACCACACAATTGCAGGGATATACGCTGAATTTAATAAAGGTGCAGGAAAGGAGTTTAGAATGTCTCTGCCTGCTGGCTGTACAAAATGTCATATTGATAACTGTACAACCTGTCACGAGGGATATGGGGGGTATCCGGGGGCACATTACAACAGAGCAGTAAACATGAGTTTATGTGTTGAGTGCCACCATGCAAGAGCGGGTGTGAACTATGTAGGGTATCTTGGCGGTCATAAAAAGAGGGGGCCGAGTGCAGACATCCACTATCAACTTGGTTTAAACTGCACGGATTGCCACACGCCTTCCGAGATACATGGAAACGGAGAACTGTATAATAGTGAAAAACAGGCGGTGAAGGTAAGGTGTGAGGACTGCCACAGCAGCCCGGGAACCGGGAAGGTTGTCAACGGGATGCAAGTAATGCAGTTCTCAACCGAAATACCGGCACACAGAATACATGCGGGAAAACTTGATTGCTCGGCATGCCACGCTGCATGGATGCAGACATGCTACAATTGCCATTTGGAGACAAAGAAAGTCGATAAATCATACGTGGATAAGTTCTATCTCGGCGTTGGTTATGAGGGGAAGATAAAACCATTCTACTATCAGAGAGTGAGCAAGGGAAATAAGTCATACGATAGATGGGTCGAATGGACTCCACACACGATTTCCGCAAAGGCGCATAACTGCAGCTTCTGCCACCTCAACAAAGAGGTTCTTGGAGCCGAAAGAACCGGAATCATTCTCGGCCCGGAAGGGGCGTCATTCATACCGGAGAAAACAATAGACGAGATATACGGAGTGACATCTGCGCCGGCGCCCGGTGCAACAGCAAAACCAACTGTTACTACATCGCCAACCACTGCAGCAAAGCCCACATCAGGATTTGAACTCGTTCTTGCAGCAATCGGAGTTAGTGCAGCCCTGCTGGTGAGAAAAATTAAAATGTGATTTTATTTTAACTAATCCCAATCTCAAATTTAATCGCCAAAGGTTATAACTGGAGCCGTGGCGATGCGTTTTGCCCCCATATCTCTCAACACGGGCTTCAAGAACTTTACCTTCGCCCTGTCGATGATTATATGCATTGCAACACCGCCCTTTGCAAGCCTTGACACTGTCGGATCAAAGCCTTCTTTCGTGAGGAAGTCCACAACGGGCTGGATATCTTCTTCTTTTGGAACGTTAAAGAGCAGGCTTATGAGGTTCTTTGATGCGAGTACTTCCCTCACATCGGTGATCAGGTTGTCCATGAGCCTCTTCTTCTTTGCATCTCCGTAGGATTCCCTGCTGGCTATGAAAACAGAGTGCACGGGATCTTTAAACACATCGATTATGCGGCAGCCGTTCTCTCTTAACGTGGTTCCAAATTCCGTGACTTCAATGATGAGGTCGGCTTCCGGACGGGGAGGGAGAAGTGAAGCTTCAGTCTTACCGATGGGGTCAAACACGATGGCATTAATGCCGTGCATTTCAGCATACTTCTTCGCAAGCTCGGGAAACTCAGAGGCGAACATGACCTGTCTGCTACCAGCCACCTGTTTAAAGTCCTCTATCGTCTTCACATCAGGATAAATTTCCTCAGATACGGCAACAACGAGCTTTGTAGGCCTGAAGGGCAATTTTTCAACCACTACAATGTTGTTAAGGCCATGCTTGAGCCTTGCATTTTCGAGAATGTCCTCACCGGTGAAGCCCGCATCACCCCTCCCCATCATAACGTAGAATGGCATTATCTGGGGGCGAACCTGCTTGAAAACTATTTCTGGATGATCAACTCCAATCAGGTATCCCCTCTGACTCTTCTTCAGCTTGTAACCTGCCTCTATTAATGCATTCCATACAGGCTTCTCCAGATGACCGTCAGGAAAGTAAACCTTTATCATGACCTATGCCCTTGTGTTGAGATATAACTGTTTTACGGCTCAAATAGAGTGTACAGGCAACACCTGAAAATCAAACATGTTATGAATGCTGAATTCATACAGGTTTCATTACGACCATTTTTACAATCGTATCAAAAAAATTATATGAATTCGCAAAGGCAAGCAAACGATGAGCCTTGAAAAAGAGTATCTCAATATAACGTTCCTTCAGGAAAATGGATTTGTGCGAAAGAAGTGTCCTAAATGTGGCAAATACTTCTGGACTGCTGGCGATCACGAAATCTGCAACGACCCCCCATGCGGAAGCTATACGTTTATAGAGAATCCTGTTTTCAAAAAACCCTTCAATCTCGACGAAATGAGGGAATACTACCTCAGCTTTTTTGAAAAGAGAGGGCATACAAGAATTGGCCGTTATCCGGTCGTCGCAAGATGGAGGGACGATATATATCTGACCATTGCATCCATCGCTGATTTCCAGCCTTTCGTAACATCCGGAGTCATTCCTCCGCCAGCAAACCCACTCACAATCTCACAGCCGTGCATAAGGATGGATGATCTGGATAGCGTTGGAAGAACAGGAAGACATCTGACGCTCTTCGAAATGATGGCTCATCATGCCTTTAACTATCCCGAAAAGGAAATCTACTGGAAAAATGAGACTGTCGAGCTCTGCACCGAATTGCTTGAGGAGCTTGGTGTTCCCAGAGAGGACATAATCTACAAAGAGGAGCCCTGGGCTGGAGGGGGAAATGCTGGACCCTGCCTTGAAGCTATTGTTAGCGGTATAGAACTCGCAACCCTCGTTTTCATGAACCTCGTAGCCAGCCCAGACGGTGATATAGAAATCAAGGGTGAGAGGTACAGGAGGATGGACAGCTATATCGTTGATACTGGCTACGGATTAGAACGCTTTGTGTGGGCGAGCCAGGGAGCGCCTACAGTTTACGATGCCATATTCCCAGAAGTCCTTGAGTTCATTGAGGATAACAGTAACATAAAATTTTCCCGTAAAGATGATGAGGTCAGGAGAATCATTGCAGAAAGCTCCAAGCTCGCCGGAGTTATGAGTTCTCTGAGGGGCAAAGCCCTTGAAGAGTTCAGGCTTAATGCAGCTAAAAAGCTTGGTATATCTGTTGGCAAGCTGATGAGCATCGCTTCGCTTGAGAAAGTTTACGCTTTAGCAGACCACAGCAGAACCATTCTATTCATGGTCGGCGATGGTCTCATTCCATCAAATGCCGGCGGAGGATATTTAGCGAGGCTCATGATAAGAAGAAGCTTGAGGCTTGCTGAAGAACTTGAACTCTCTGCCTCCCTTTTTGATCTCGTCGAGCTCCATAAAAAGCTCCTGACAGCGTTTTCTTTTGATATTCCGATGGAGACTATTCAGGAAATCCTTGAGCTTGAAGAAAAGAGATACAGAACAACAATAGAAAAAGGACTGAGAATGGTCAGCAGAATTATGGCAAAGAAGAAACGAATAGAAAAGAGTGATTTGATTGAATTTTATGATTCCCACGGAATTCCGGTCGAGCTTGTTTCCAGAATTGCCGAAGACAAAAACGTAGAGGTTGAGGTGCCGGAAGACTTCTATGCGGAACTGACATCGAGGCACGTTAAGGCGGAGAAGAGGGAGGAGGAAAAGAGGCTGAGGAGTTCGTATTCACCTACTGAAAAGCTGTACTACGACTCCTCCATCATGGAATTTGAAGGCGAGGTTGTAGGTGTCGAGGGTGATTACGTAATTCTAAACAGAACGGCCTTCTATCCCGAAAGTGGAGGTCAGGATAGCGATACCGGCTATTTGGTTGTTAACTCAACAAAAATTCCAGTGGTTGACGTATTCGTGGAGGATGGTGTTGTGGTTCACAAAGTCAAGGGCACCCTTACCGCTGGTGTTAAAGTCAGAGGAATGGTAGACAGAGAGCGTCGCCTTAGACACATGAGGCATCACTCCGCAACTCATCTCCTTCTTTATGCAATCCAGAAAGTTCTCGGAAAGCATGCCTGGCAGAGTGGTGCAAGGAAGGAATGGGGGAAGGCAAGACTCGATGTGACGCACTACAAAAGGCCAAGCGAGGAGGAGGTTCTCGAAATAGAGAAGATAGCAAATGAAGAGGTTATGGCAAACAAACCCGTAACATGGGAGTGGATGGACAGAATAAAAGCGGAAAAGCAGTATGGCTTCAGGCTGTATCAGGGTGGTGTTCCTGCCGGCAGGAAAATCAGGGTTGTGAGAGTGGGTGATGATGTTCAGGCATGCGGCGGGACTCATTGCAGCTCAACTGGAGAGATAGGAGTCATAAAGATACTTAAAGTGGAGTCAATACAGGATGGAGTTATCAGATTCGAGTTCGCTGCCGGAGAAGCAGCTTTAGAGCATATTACCAGAAATGAGGTTCTGCTAAGGAATGCAAGCAGAATTCTGCGTGTAGAGCCTTCGAGACTTCCAAAGACCGTTCAGAGATTCTTTGACGAATGGAAAGAGCAAAAAAAAGAGATAGAGAGATTGCTTGCCGAGATTGCAAGACTGAAGGCTGAAAAACTTGTAGAGAACGCAGAGGAGTTCAACTCTGTAAAACTCGTGGCTGAAATAATTAATGCACCGATGAACGAGCTTGTGAAGATTGGTAGCGAACTTGCAAAGCTGGGCTGCGTTGGCTCACTTATGTCGCAGCACGACGGCGTGAAGATTGTAACTTTCAGCGGTATCAGTGATATAGACGCAAGGGAGCTGATAAGAGAGATAGGAAGACATGTAAAGGGGAGCGGAGGAGGAAAACAGGATGTGGCTCAGGGAGCGGGTCAGATTGCAATCGACAGAGACAGACTGATGGACGTCATATTCACGTTCTTGCAGAGAGGCATAGAGAGGCATGAAGAAGGAGATTAAAATCAGCGGTATTGAACTGCCTCTCATACCTATAAACTCAGGGATAAAAGCACTTGCAGACCTTTTAGAGCCCCATGTCGGGGATGGAGATGTTGTTGCTGTCTGCTCCACGATAATATCTAAGGCCGAAGGCAGGGTGAGGAGGCTTGAAAATTACGTGCCTACCGGCAAAGCTATGGAAATCGCAAAAAAGACGGGAGAAGACCCGAGGTTCGTTCAGGCTGTGCTGGAGGAGAGCGAAGAGATACTGATTGACCATCCATTCCTTCTTGTCAAGGCAAGGTTCGGCAACGTCTGTGTAAATGCCGGAATAGATAGAAGTAACATCGAGCCGGGCTTTATCCTTCTTCCCCCATCAAACCCGGATGAAAGTGCAGAAAGGCTGAGGAAAGAGCTTGAAAAAGCCAGAAAGAGAGTTGCAGTTATAATAACGGATACCAACGGGAGGTGTTTCAGAAGGGGTGTTACCGGCTTTGCTATCGGTATTTCTGGCATGAGTCCCATGAAGGACTGGAGGGGAAGGAAAGACCTGTATGGAAATGAACTCACAAAAACAGAAGAGTGCATTGCAGATGAAATCGCTGCTTTTGCAAACCTTGTAATGGGGGAAGGCGATGACGGTATACCCGTCGTAATTTTCAGAGGACTTGAAACACATGGCAAGGGAGATATGAGCCTCATTTATAGGCGGGAGGAGGAAGACGTAATAAGAAAGGTTCTGAGAGGCCTGATTTCCAGATGAAGGTCGTTGTTGCCGGAACCAACATCAGAAACGTTGCTGAGTCGGCAAAAAAAGCGGGATGGAGGGTTTTTGCTGTAACAAAGCACTGCGATGCTGACCTCTACCTCTACGCTGACGAAGTTGTATATGTCTCTGGTAAGAACGTGGCCAAGGAGACTGTAAGGCGCATAGCAGAATCACACAACGCCCATGTGGTGCTATCCACAGGCTTTGAAGACTTAAAAGTTGATAATACACTTGGAAGAGCAGATAGAGACGTACTCGACAAAAAGAGGTTTTACAGGGTTCTTGAGAGAGCTGGAGTTCCCGTTCCCGGCAAGGGGAGTCCATGGATAGTAAAACCGAGAAGAGGTGGTGGAGGCACAGGTGTTTTTCTCTCAGAGGAGCCTGTGAACTCAAAAGAATTTGTATGTCAGCGTTACATCAACGGCGTCCTGTGCTCTGCATCCCTTCTATGCGGGAGAGAGATAGAAGTCGTTACACTCAACCACCTGCTCTCAGGATGGAAAGAGATGAACGCCCCTGATTTTGTATACTCCGGAAATATAACACCTTTTATCTGTGATCCCGACATCAAAAAAGAAATATGTAAAATTGCAGTTGAGACGGCCGAACTCTTTGATTTGCAGGGATCAGTTGGTGTTGATTTTGTTATTGCAGATAAACCATACGTTCTCGAGTTGAACCCGAGATTTCAGGGCAGCCTTGATAGCGTGGAATGGAGTCTGGATGTCAACCTCTTCTCCCTACATGTCGCAAGCTGCGAGGGTAAAAGCGTTCACATTCCAAAGCCCAGAAGGACTGCCGGAAGGGCAATTCTCTTTGCCGACAGGGAATTGAAGTTAAATATACCACCAACCCATCCATTTTTCGCAGATATACCTGCAGGAAATACGGAAAAAGGAGAGCCCGTTCTTTCAATTCTGGCATCCGGCAACAACATCATATCAAAAATTCTGGTCAGGAAGAGGCTTGTATACGAAATGCAGTTATAGCCACCGGAAGAAGTAATGGCATGCTTCGCGAGGCAATAGAGGTTGGAAAGAAGCTTGCCGCCTACAGGCTGGTAGACGGCGCAAGCGGAAATTTAAGCTTCAGAGAAGGCAATAAGATTACAATAACGAAGACAGGCGTTATGCTCGACGAACTCGACGAGAGCTCATTTGTGGTGCTCAGAATTGGAGAAAAAAATGATGAGGCTTCAAGTGATCTAATCGTTCACGAAGAAATTTACAGGAGGACCAATTTCAGAGCGGTTTTACACTGCCACGGCATCTTTAACGTCGTTCTTTCCTTTAGGACAGATAAAATCGTTCCTTTAGACCTTGAAGGCAGAATGCTCATCGGCGATGTGAGGGTTGTCGAGGGCAGATTTGGGAGCAGAGAACTTGCGGAAAGGATAGCCGGAAACATAGCAACGAGGGGCATAGTTACCGTCAGAGGTCATGGAATGTATGCCGCAGGAGAGAGCTTTAAAGAGGCATTCAAACTTGCAAGCTACGTTGAGCACTCGTGCGAAATACTATATCTTAACGAGAACTTAAAATAATCTATACTTCAAAATATTCCTTTTCAATCTCTTGCAGTTCGCTGGTTTTACCTTCCCTTACGACCTCGCCATTAACAAGAATGTAGGCCCTCGATGCAACCCTGAAAGCAAGGTGAATGTTCTGCTCCACGATAAGAATAGATATTCCAAATTCATCCCTTATTCTGGAAATTGCATCACCTATTGCCCCTACAACTATAGGTGCAAGTCCTGTGGATGGTTCATCCAGCATCAGAAGCTTCGGCTTGAGCATCAGCGCTCTGGCGATGGCAACCATCTGCTGCTCTCCACCACTCATCGTTTTCACGAGCTGCTTTCTTCTTTCTCTGAGCCTTGGAAAGAGAGAATAAGCCACATCCAGGTCGTTGCCAGCAAGAAGGAGATTGTCTTCAACAGTGAGATTTGAGAAAAGTCTTCTACCTTCAGGGCATATAGCCATTCCAAGTCTTATTCGCTCATGTGTTTTCATTCCGTTTATTTTCTTCCCGTCAAATGTTATTTTTCCCCTGCACCTCACAAGACCGCATATCGCACGGAGCAGTGTTGTCTTTCCCGCACCATTCGGACCGAGAATTGCAACCGCCTCTCCCTTTCCAACAGATATATTCACCCCTCTCAGGACTTCAGCCTCGTCGTAGAATGCTTTCAGCCCCTTAACATCCAGCATGAGTACCATTCCCGAGGTAAGCTTCGATGACGCTTTTATCCCTAACAGCATCTTCCGGTGAGCCCTCGAAGATGATCTGACCAAAATTTAAAACGATGACCCTGTCGGCAAGTCTGAAGAGTTCCTTAAGCTTGTGTTCAATAATAACGAGGGAAATCCCATCATTCATCAGCTCTCTGATTATTTCATCAAGTTCTTCCGATTCGAGCTTGCTCAGGCCAGAGAACGGTTCATCAAGCATGAGAAGCCGGGGCTTTGTCGCAAGTGCAATACCTATGCTCAGCCTCCTCAACTCTCCCTGAGAGAGCTTGCTTGCAAGAATATTTCTTTTCTTCCAGAGCCCTATCTTCTCAAGAACATCGCTATTGCCATCTGCTGCGAGTATATTTTCTTCCACGCTCATGTGCCTGAAAACCTTGATGAGCTGGAAAGTCCTCACAAGACCCATTCTGACGAGAGTGCTTGGTCTCTTTCCGATTATACTGACACCCTTAAATCTGACGTCTCCGCTGTCAGGCTTTGTAAATCCTGAGATGATATTGAAGAGCGTGGTCTTTCCAGCACCATTCGGACCTATTATACCGAGACATCCCTCGCCGGCTCTGAAGGCTACTCCATTAAGGGCCACGATTTCTCCAAACTTCTTTGATATACCTCTAACTTCCAGCATGGTACAATGCCACTCAATAACACAATACTTAAATATTGCTGTGCATGGCGGAGGGCTATGAGGAGAGTAATTCTTCTCCTCCTGTGCTGTGTGTTAATTCTCGGCTGCACCGGAGGAGGCCCGAAGGCAGGAAAAGAAGTTGTTAAAATCGGCGTTATAGGGCCGATGGATACAAAATACGGAATTGCTATGGAGAGAGCTGCAAAAATTGCTGCTGAAGAGATCAATGCACAAGGCGGCATCAACGGCAGGCAGGTTGAAGTTATTACTGCAGATACCAAACTGAATCCGGATACGGCAACTTCTGAATTCAGAAGACTTGCATCGCAATCGAACGTGGTCATAGGCGGGTTTTCGAGTGGCGTAGCTCTATCAATGCTTGAAGTTATGGCTGAAACAAAGACGCTCTGGCTCGGAGATGCATCCTCCCCAAGACTGACAGACAAGGTTGCCCAGGATTACGAGCACTACAAGTACTTCTTCCGTCCTCTCGTCACAAACGCTTCAACATTTCCGCTTGACATGGCGGAGATGCTGGACTACCTGAACGATCAGGGCGTAAAGATCAAGAAGGTGGCAATACTCAGAGATGATGCCCTCTGGACTGATGACGTGATGAAAGTTCTCAGACCCCTCCTTGAAAAGAAGGGGTACGAGATTGTAATGGATAAGAAGGTTCAGAAAGGTACAGAAGACTTCTCTACACTCCTGCTTGAAGCCCAGGACAAGGCTGACGTGATAATGCCAATCATTGCCCATGTAAAGGGTGTAGCACTTGTCAAACAGTGGAAGGATATGGGGATAAAGCTGCCAATAGCAGGCCACGACCTGTCAGCAATAGACCCTGACTTCTGGAATGCAACTGAAGGAAAGTGCATTGGAGAGATATACACGGCAGATGGAGGGGGAGTGCCAACACCGCTGAACAGCAAAATGGCGCATTTCATCAGTGCATATCAGGAAAAATATGGAAAGCTGCCCGAAGCTTACAGTGCCTATGGCGTGTACGATGCAGTTTACATCTACAAGGCTGCGGTTGAAAATGCTGCAAAAGCCGGTGAGAAGAACCCGTTTGATGCAGATACGCTGATATCCTATCTTGAGGCTTTCAACACCCAGCATCCATTCGAGGGTGTAAGGGGCAAAGTTGCCTTCACCTCCAACCACGACCTTGCATGGGGCAGCGAATTTGTGAGAAACTACATATGTCAGTGGCAGGATGGCAAGCAGGTTGTACTCTATCCTGCCGATAAAGCGACAGGACAGCTAATAACGCCGTGGGCTGAATGAATTTAGTGGAAATAGTGGTGCTTGGAAGCATAATTGGCGGGATATGGGCTCTCGTTGCATCTGGTTTCAGCTTAGTCTTTGGTGTCGCCAGAATACTGAACTTTGCACACGGAACGTACTTTGCTCTGGGAGCATACTTTGCAATAGTGCTGGATAGGGAGCTGAAGTATTTAATGCCAGAATTGCCTTCCCTTATTTTTTCGATTATTTTTTCAATTCTTATCGTTGGCCTGATCGGTGTTGCAATCTACAAAACATGCATAAAACCCGTAAGGAAATATGAAGTGATGGTTATATTGATCACTCTTGCTATAGCCCTGCTGTTTGAGAAAATTCTTCTTGCAATTTTCAGGGACACGTCAGTATCCGTTCCATTTCCCATTTCAGGTGTAATAACTGTTTCTGGGATACCCATACCGTACACAAGGCTGATGGCCCTACTTGTTGCCATTCTCATTATTATTCTGCTCGAAAGATTCATAAATGCAACAAAAACAGGAAAGGAGACAATAGCAACTTCTCAGGATATGGAAGCTTCCATGCTCATCGGAATTGACGTTGAAAAAGTATACACCATTGTAATGTTCCTCTCTGCTTCTCTTGCAGCAGTTGCAGGCATTCTTTATTCCCAGATATACGCTGTGAATCCGCAAACGGCTTTAAGGGTTCTGATATATGCATTTGCAATAGTCATTCTTGGAGGGCTTGGAAGTGTTAGAGGAAGTATAATAGCTGCATTCATCATCGGTTTCATGCAGGTTACGGTTTCAATAGCCCTTGAGGCAAGATGGGCCGAAATTGCTGCTATGGTTGCAATAATCGCAATTCTGATAGTAAGGCCGAGGGGTCTCATGGGGGTGGAGTGATGAAGGCATCACTCTATATTGCAATATCTCTGGTAATAGCAGTTTTTGCAGTCATGCCATTAATATCATCCAGTTCCATCGCATACATGCTTGGTTTGGCCTTCATCTTCGTCGTGTACTGTGTGAGCTGGGATATAGTGGCAGGCTACACGGGACAGGTTAATCTCGGCCACACTGTTTTCATAGGGATTGGAGCATATACCACAGCCTTACTCAGCAGCGGAAGAATAGGAATGCACCTTCCCATCTGGATTACCATACCGACCGGGGGTGCTATAGCACTTCTCTTTGGTCTGTGGATTGGTGTCATCTGTCTCAGACTGAAGGGATACTATCTCGCTCTCGTTACGGCAGTACTCCCTCTGATATTTATCCAGCTCGCAAACATATTCTCCGGAATTTTCGGTGGTTACGAGGGTTTCTCTGTCGGGTTATCAAGAGGGTTTTCTCCCGATATCAGTGTAAGGTACTACATAGCCATGCTGTTCATGCTCGTCAGTATTGCTGCAATGTACGCAATTGTCAAAAGCAGAATGGGTGTAAAATTCAGAGCTGTCAGAGATGATGAGGAACTTGCAGAGGCAGTCGGTATAAACATTGTCAGATACAAGCTAATTGCCTTCTGCATCAGTGCGTTCTTCGCTGGCATGGCTGGGGCAATGACCGTCCATTACCGCCTCACAGTCGGTGTTGACCTCTTTGACATACCTCTCATGCTTGCAGTAATCCTAAGTGTAATCACCGGTGGAATTGGAACTTTTTATGGAGCGGTAATCGGGGGCTTTGCAATATTCATAGCCAAGAACTGGTTTTTCAGGATGCTTGCAGATGCACTTCCGGTTCCAGTTTCCGATGATCTCCTGCTGTATGTTCTCCTGATAGTGCTGATACTCAAAATGCCGGAAGGGGTTGTCAACAGGCTGGAGGCTTTCTTAAGCTCTCGAAGCCAGTAAAAAAGAGGAAATTGATTCTTACGTTTACTATCGATTATTCATCTTTACTCACAGCCCTCAACGGTTATAGCTTCATTGGGGCAGCTCTCAACACATGAGCAGCACTGCTCGCAATCTTCTGCCCTGACAGGGACGGCCTTATTCTCGTCATCAAGCTCCCAGACGTCATTCGGGCAGACAGAAACGCATTCTCCACACCCATCACACTTATCACGATTTACGGCAATGTCCACCAAACCAATCACCTCCTTTTGCTATGGGATATCGGATAAGTGGGTACTTAACTCTATCGATAAGCAACGAGAATGAATGAAGAGCTTATAAATACTAAAAAAAAGAGGGGAATTTTTCACTCACACTCATCGTTGGTTATAGCTTCATTGGGGCAGCTCTCAACACATGAGCAGCATGCATCACAGTCCTCTGCATGGACAGGTTCAGACTTCCCCTCGTCGTTAAGTTCATATACGTCATTCGGGCAGACAGAAATACATTCTCCACACCCATCACACTTGTCGTGGTCTACAACTATGTTTACCATTCTTATCACCTCCACTCAGGGTTTCGCAGGATGAGAACACAATTTAAACTTTTTGATTTAACTTCCACAGAAAGCAGCAAACAAAAACAAAAAAGAAAGATAAAACAGAGGGAGGTTAGCCTTCAGCTCTCCTCCTCTCATACTCCTCGATGTACTCTGGTGTTGAGTAGTACGTTGTCGAACCTGAAGACCAGTACGCTGCTTTCCCCTCCTCAATCAGATCCATCACAATCTTCTGCACCACTTTCTTGTTGATTTTAAGGATTTTTGCAAGATCCTTGATCTTCCAGGTCTTCTGACCGAGCTTATCAAGAACTTTCTGCTTCTCCTCTTCCGTATACGTTATTTCTGCCATTTACTGGTCACCTTATTTTTCTCTGCCGTCACACTATTTAAAGTTACCACCTGAAGTTCGTTCCAACTCTGTACGATGCATATGCGAACGGTGGCACCCTGAAGTCGTCAATAAGATGCCATGAGAACTCGAGGTCTGCAAGCTCAAAGAAGCGCTCCCAGCCGATTCTCTCTATGAACTCTATCATTCTTTCATGCTTCTTTGCATTGTTTGCCCATGCAAGGAAGATCTTCTTTATTGTGCTTACAAGGGTTGGCCATCTTGGTGGTTCATTGGGTATCCACGGCACAACAACTTTCGACAGTTCTGGATCGTGCCTCGCACCTGAAACTTTACCAGCTACAAGAACTGCCGCTCCATCGTTCTCTGGGTCAAAGAGAGGCATACCCGGACACATTGTGTAGCAGTTTCCACAGAACATACACTTTTCTCCATCCACTTCGAGCGTTTTCTCCTTAGCCTTGACCTTAATTGCTGCATTCGGACATGAAGCAGCCGTTGTGGGCAGTTCACACATCCTCCTCACTGCATCATCATCGACAAGCGGAGGAGTTCTGTGAATACCGACAATTGAGATGTCCGATGCATGAACCGCACCACACATGTTTGCACAGCATGCAAGACTGATCCTGCACAACGCTGGAAGCTTCATCTCGGTAAAGTACTCGTAGAGTTCATCCATTATGGCCTTCACAATACCTGAGGCGTCGATGGCGGGCGTGTGGCAGTGCACCCAGCCCTGAGTGTGAATGATGTTTGAAAGCCCGTACTTGGCATGCGGAGCATCCCAAGTACCACCGCACGGGAAGCCAGTAGTCTCCTGAACCTCCTTTATTATGTCGTCAATCTTGCTCTCATCTGTAGTTATAAGCTCGACATTGTGTCTGCTTGTCCATCTGAGGTGACCATCACAGTACTTGTCCGCAATATCGCAGAGCTCTCTAATTGTGTAGATGCTTATCAGCCTCGGAGTTCCAAATCTAATGGTATATACTGTATCACCGCTCTCAGCAACTCTTTTTATCACACCGGGCCTTATAACCTCATGGTATGCCCACTTTCCGTAGTTCTTCTTAACAACCTCTGGAAGAAAGAGGTCGTATTTTGGAGGGCCAAAATCAGTTTTCCACCAAGATGGTTTTTCTGTTGCCATTTTACTCCTCCTCCTCCTCACGCTCTAAAGTCTTGAACTTCATACCTCTCTTCGTGTGCTCCTCGACAACCTTCGAAGGCCTGAGTTCGCTCTTCTCAAAGTACATGAACGGGTTCGTTCTCGGGTGCTTTATCATCCTGACATCCGCATCCTGGCCGATGACTCTGAGGAATTCACCCATTCCCTTTCTCCAGAGGAATTCACCGACTCTCTCCCTGAATTTACCTTCGTCGTCCCACCACTCCCATAAAGGCTCAACTATTTCCTTAACTCTCTCTTTCAATTTATCTGCCGGTATGAACGGTATGGCGACCCATCCTATAATCGCACCTTCAACACACGGAGCCTTTGCACCGATACAGACTGTTGCCCCTCTCTCCTTGCCCGGCTTCAATGCCTTTGGCATCTTGTTTATGCAGTGCATACACCTAACGCAGTTCTTGTTGTCTATTTTCAGCTCATTTCCATCCCATGTAATTGCACCCGTCGGGCACAGCTTTACTACCTCGTTTTCAATATCCATCCACTTCGCATACTCCTTCACGGCTTCCTGGTCAATCTGGATGTCATCCTTCCAGGTTCCAATAATGGCAAAGTCAGACCTTGCCTTTGCAGCAACGCAGTCGTTCGGACAGCCAGAGAGCTTGAACTTAAACTTGTAAGGCCACATTGGCCTGTGGAGTTCGTTCTGGTACTCCATTGTCAGATCATAGCACAGATCAAGGGTGTCATAGCATGCGAATTCACAGAGAGCAGGGCCCATACATGCTGAAGGAGTTCTAAGGTCTGAACCTGAACCACCGATGTCAAAGGGTGGATCCATCTGCATCATTTCCTCAAAGAGTGGCTGCAGGTGCTCACTCTTCGTCCCGAGGTATACAAAGTCACCTGTCGAGCCGTGCATGTTTGTAAGCCCACTTCCCCACTTCTCCCATGCATCGCAGAGCTGTCTCAATGCCTTTGTTGTGTAAAACCATCCAGCAGGCTGGTTGACACGTATCGTGTGGAAGTGGTGTACCTCAGGAATCTCTTCTCCGAGGTCAGAGTACCTTCCAATAACTCCTCCACCATATCCAACAACCGAAACTATCCCACCATGCTTCCAGTGAGTCTTCTTATCCTTGTAACTTATTTCAAGCTGTTTGAGTAAACCCTTCGCACAACCGGGCATTTTTACATCTTTACCCTCCGCCTTGGCTTTTTCCATTCCCTCTGCAGTCTTTCTAATTTCTCTGACAAAACTTGGCCAGGGGCCATCTGGCACTTGATCAAGCAAGGGCGTTTCTGACATTAACTCACCTCCATTTGGTTTTTAACATTGTTTTACAATATATAAGTCTTTCGAAGTTTGTTTTTATCCCTTTAGATTGTTAAAAGCAGTTTAAGAAAATGGGAATAGCAAAACTTATTATGTATTTTTCTCCTTCCTCAAAAAGGTGTTGCCATGCACGGAAAGGTTTACATCGTTGGAGCGGGGCCAGGAGACCCCGGTCTGCTTACAGTTAAGGCTATAAGAGCAATAGAGAAAGCTGATGTTATATTATATGATAAACTTGTTGGGGATGAAATCATTGAAATGATTAAACAAATGAATAAAAAAATGATTTACGCTGGAAAGAGAAGTAACGAAAGGGGTCTTGAGAGACAGAAAGAAATCAACGAGCTAATGAAGAAGTATGCACTTGAGGGGAAGATAGTTGTCAGACTTAAGGGCGGCGATCCTTTCGTTTTCGGAAGAGGATGCGTTGAAGCAGAGTTCCTCTCAAAAGAGGGTATCCCGCTTGAAATAATTCCAGGAGTTAGCTCCATAAATTCTGTACCTGCCTATGCGGGCATACCCCTGACACATCCCGAGCTATCGTCATCCGTTCTTGTTGTCACGGGCAGAGACGACATTGAGGCATGGAAGCAGACGCCCCTGCAGGGAACTATAGTCATACTGATGGGTCGCGATACCCTCCCGGGAATTTGTGAGAAGCTAATTAACGCAGGCAGAGGGCCATCAACTCCCGTTGCAGTAATAGAGAAGGGGACGACAAGGGAACAGAGGGTTATCATCGGAGTGCTGGAAGATATAGTGGAAAAAGTGAGAAGGGCAAAACTGAAAGGAGCGACGCTCGTCGTTGTGGGAGATGTGGTGAATTTTTCAAATATTCTCAATGGTAGCAAAAAAATTTAAGTATCTTCTCACTTCTCGCTCTCCATGAAGCTTTTGCTGATTCACGCTGATTATATCGAATATGAGGTAAAGAGGGCAACAAAGTATGCTGAGCCCTTTGAGGGTGAAGGAGAGAGAGTGAGTGAAGCACTTGTTGCCTTTACATCTGTGGAGAAAGGAGACAATACAGATGTAGCAAAGCTGGCAGCAAAGGAGATTTCTGAGGTTGCAAAAAAGGTTGGAGCCGAGCGCATTGTTATCTATCCTTACGCCCACCTTTCGTCGGAGCTTGCAGATGCAGAAAAAGCTGTTGAAGTTCTCAAATCAATGGCAGAAAACATTGAGGGTTTTGAAGTGCATCGCTCTCCATTTGGATGGTACAAAGCATTCAAAATCTCATGTAAGGGCCACCCGTTAAGCGAGCTATCCAGAGAAATTAAAGGAGACAGCGAAATTACACAGGCTCTGAAAGCTGAAGAGAGAGTTAAGAGCTACTGGTACATTCTCACGCCCGATGGCGACCTTGTGGATATTGACAGATTCGATTTCACCGGGTATGACAACCTGAAGAGGTTTGCAGATTATGAGATTAACAAAAGAAGAGCTGTGGATGCTGTTCCACCACACGTTGAATACATGAGAAGGCTTCAACTTGCAGATTACGAGGAGGCGAGCGACTCCGGGCACATGAGATTTTATCCAAAAGGAAGACTTGTAAAGAGCTTGCTTGAGGAGTTTGTAACCCGGAAGTGCATCGAATATGGGGCAATGGAGGTTGAAACACCAATAATGTACAGCAGGGAGCACCCAACGCTTCGCCGGTATCTCGAGAGATTTCCTGCAAGGCAGTACCTGATAAAAGGTGATAAAAGGGATTTCTTTCTGAGATTTGCAGCCTGCTTCGGCCAGTTTTTAATGGCGAGCGATGCAACAATAACGTACAGAAATCTCCCACTCAAGATGTACGAGCTCACGAGGTACTCTTTTAGAAAAGAGCAGAGAGGCGAGCTTGTTGGGCTGAGAAGACTCAGGGCTTTTACAATGCCGGATATGCACACAATAGCAAGAGACATGGAACAGGCGAAGCAGGAGTTCATGAACCAGTACAGGCTCGGCGTCGAGACCCTCAAAGAGATCGGGCTGCAGCCCGAGGAGTACGAGGTAGCGATAAGAATTACAAAAGACTTTTACAGCAAAAATAGAGAATTTGTACATTCGCTCGTTAACATACTCAATAAACCGATACTCATTGAAATGTGGGATCAGCGCTTCTTCTACTTCGTTTTGAAGTTTGAGTTCAACTTTGTGGATGCTTTAAACAAAGCTTCTGCCCTCTCAACAGTGCAGATAGATGTCGAGAATGCCGAAAGATACGGAATCACATACGTGAATGAAAGAGGAGAGAGAGAATATCCGCTCATACTCCACTGCTCGGCGAGCGGAGCGATAGAGCGATGCATCTACGCTTTACTCGAAAAAGCCCACATGAACAGGGAGGGGGGGCGACTGCCAATGCTTCCCGTATGGCTTTCTCCAACTCAGGTCAGGATAATTCCCGTCTCTGAAAAACACCTTGAGTATGCTATCAGGGTTGCCGAAGAGCTTGAAGGGATAAGGACTGATGTCGATGACAGGGACGAAACACTTGGAAAGAAGATAAGAGAAGCGTCGATGGAATGGATTCCCTATATAGCGGTTGTCGGAGAAGCAGAGGAGAAAGAAAGAATGTTAACAGTAACAATCAGAGCTGAATCCACGCTGAAGAAGCAGAAGAGGGTTAAAATGACTCCCGAAGAACTTGCCGAGAGGGTGAAGAATGATTGCAAGGGCAAACCCTTTAAACCCCTTCCATTGCCCATGAAACTATCATCAAGACCCAGCTTCAGGTGATGCAGATGATAAAAACATTGATGTCCGTATTGCTCGGAGGAATAGCCGGAATAATTTCATACCTGATATCCAGAGGGGGGATGAGAGATCCTCTCGGAATAATCGTACTGGTTTTCATGATCTACCTTCACAAGCTCATACTGCCAAAATTTGATATAAAGCCGGAAGGAAAGGACTGGGCCATGATATCCGTTTTATCATTTGCAGCCTGGTATGTGGTGTGGACTTTTCTTCTCAACGCGTGATGGGTCATGCGCATCGCAGTTGTTGATGATAAGCGATGCAAGCCAAAGCGTTGCAGCCGGGAATGTATCAAATACTGTCCTGTAGTTAGAACTGGAGCTGAAGCAGTGGTTGTCGACGATAAAGCAGTGATATCTGAAGAGCTCTGCGTTGGGTGTGGTATATGTGTCAGAAAGTGCCCCTTTAAGGCCATATCTATTGTAAACTTACCAGAGAGGCTTGAGGGAAGGGAAGTTCATCGCTACGGCACCAATGGTTTTGTTCTTTACAACCTCCCAATTCCCAGAAGGGGTTATGTGGTTGGTCTGCTCGGAGCGAACGGCACGGGCAAGAGTACTGCCATCAGGATTCTCTCCGGTCAGCTAAAGCCAAACCTCGGAAAAAAGGAGGCTACATGGGATGAAATATTTGAAAGATTTGCCGGAACTGAGCTGCTTGATTATCTGAAGGCGCTTGCGGATAAAAAGATAACAACTGCCGTTAAACCACAGTACATTGAAGCAATACCCAGAGTCTGGAAAGGCAAAACCCTGAACTTGCTGAAAAAGGTTGATGAACTCGGGATAGTTGATGAACTCGTGGTGAAGTTAAACCTTGAGAATTCACTGAACAGAGAGATTTCTGAGCTGAGTGGGGGGGAGTTGCAGAGGCTGGCCATTGCCGCCTGTCTTGCAAGAGATGCAGACTTTTACTTCCTGGATGAGACCACATCCTATCTCGACATATACCAGAGAGCCATAGCTGCAAAGGTGATAAGAGAGATGGCCAAAAAAAAGCAGGTGTTAATCGTTGAACACGACATAGCAATTCTGGATATGCTTGCAGATTCCATTCATATAAGCTATGGAGAGCCAGGAGTGTATGGAGTTGTGACAAATCCAAAAGGGGCCAGGGTTGGGATCAACCAGTACCTGCGAGGTTACCTGCCGGACGAGAATGTGAGAATCAGAGAAAAGCCCATAGAATTTGAAGTTTTCCAGCCGAGAGAGAGCGGGTCTGAAAAGATCCTTGCAGAATATCCATCATTTAAAAAGAGTTATCCCGGATTTGTTCTCCATACTGAGGGAGGGGACATCAGAGGGGAGGAGGTGCTCGGCGTTGTTGGAGCAAATGCAACGGGGAAGTCAACATTCGTAAAGGTGCTGGCTGGAGTTGCTGAGGATGATGAAAAGAAGGTAAAACTCGAGCTAAAGGTATCATACAAGCCCCAGTACGTAAAAGCGGATGTAGATATGCAGGTTGGAGCTTTTCTCAGAAGCATAAATCCCTCCGTCACCTCTTCATACTACAGAACAGAGTTTCTGAAGCCATTGCGGATAGAGGAGCTGATGGACAGAAGTATCAATGACCTGAGTGGGGGAGAGCTGCAAAGAGTTGCAGTTGTTGCTTGCCTGCTGAGGGATGCAGATCTCTACTTACTCGACGAACCATCAGCTCACTTAGACGTTGAGCAGAGGAGTGAAGTTGCAAGACTGATAAGGCGCTTCGCATTAAACATGCAGAAGAGTGCTCTGGTTGTGGATCACGACATATATCTTATAGACATGGTCAGCGACCGTCTCCTTGTTTTTGAGGGGGAGCCGGGAAAGAAGGGTGTTGCGAGAAGGCCGAGAAGTATGAGAGACGGTATGAATCTCTTTTTGTCGAATCTCGGCATAACCTTCAGGAGAGATGAAGAGACAAGAAGGCCGAGAGTTAACAAGCTCGGCTCAAGACTCGATAGGGAGCAGAAGGCTAAGGGAGAGTACTATTACTGTAAAACCCATTGATTTAATCAAGTAAATTTTAAAAGGCTCTCGATACAGCAGTAAGCATGAGGATCTGCATTTATCAGATGGAGGACAGGGGGAGCGTTGGGGATAACATCAGGGCTGCATGCAAAATCATACCAAAGGTGAAAGCAGATTTTCTCTGCTTTCCAGAATTCTTTGCTCTTCCCGCAGGCCATTTAAATCCCGTGAAAAGAGCTTATGAGGAGAGCAGACATGCACTGGACGAAGTTGCCAGAGCAGGTAAAGAATTCAGCGGATATATCATAGCAGGAAGCGTTATCGAGAAAGGCAATGCATTTTACAACACGTGTTATGTGCTCAGAAAAGGGGAAATCGTTGCAAAATACAGGAAAATCAATATTACCGAAGAAGAAAAGCTTGCGGGTATCTCTCCAGGAAAAGAGACGGTTGTATTCGATACGGAGTTCTGCAGAAGCGGTCTGCTTGTCTGTGCAGACTGCCTTAATGATGAAACCGTGAAAAGCGTCGCAAGCAGAAGCGATGTCGTCTTTCTCCCGATCTCTCTTACATCCCCCCACCATCCAAAGACTGAGGGGCACCCGGTATCAGAGCGCATAGCGAGAGAGTATGGTGTGACAGTTGTAAAGGCTTCCAGAATTGGCCTGTTCAACGGCATGAAGTTTGGTGTTAAAAGTGCTGTTGTCATGCCAGGCAGAATTGTAGAGGCAAGCAGCACAGAAGAGGAGATTATCTGCATAACTCTTTAAAGTTTCTACTTATGCTAACTTTTTTAAGTTCAAAATGAGCAAAATGCACGTCAGATAAAATGAAAGAAAGGATTGGTTTCTGGGAGGCTTTCAGCATAGGCGTTGGAGGGATGATCGGTGGAGGCATATTTGCTGTTCTGGGCTTGAGTATTCAGTTATCCAAAAGCGGTGCCCCATTAGCTTTTCTTTTAGCTGGACTTGTAGCTCTGGCAACTGCCTATTCCTACGCCAGACTGTCCGTGAGATATCCGAGTGAGGGGGGAACAATAGAATTCATTACGAGAGCATACGGAACCGGTTTGCTTTCTGGCACCCTCAATGTGCTGCTGCTTGCAAGCTACATCATCATGATATCCCTATACGCCTATGCTTTCGGCAGCTATGGTGCAAACGTTCTCAACTTCATAGATCCTGTTTTGGCAAAGCATCTGCTGATAACGTTCGTTGTTGTTTTGTTCACAGCAATAAATGCTCTCGGGGCTGTTATCAGCGGAAAGACCGAAGATGCACTTGTAGCATTTAAGCTCGCCATACTTTTAATCGTGGCCTCTGCCTGCATGGCCTCTATAAATTCCGCCAAACTTTCACAGTCAAACTGGGCAGATCCGTTGAGTATTGTTGCCGGAGGGATGATAATATTTCTTGCGTATGAAGGTTTCGAACTGATAGCAAATACGGGAAGTGATATTGAGGATCCCTCGATTCTCCCTAAGGTATTTTACTCTGCTGTTCTTCTCGTAATAGCTGTTTACATAATGGTGGCGATTGCCACGGTTGGAAGTCTACCGTATGACGTGATTATAAAGGCAAGAGACTATGCTCTGGCAGTTGCAGCAGAGCCATCTCTGGGAAAAACAGGGTTCTGGCTTGTCACTGTTGCCGCTCTCGCATCCACAGGCTCGGCAATAAACGCAACTCTCTACGGCACTGCAAGAGCAAGTTATATGGTGGCAAAATATGGGGAGCTTCCCGAGGCTGTTGAGGAGCCCCTCTGGAGGCAGGCTTATGAGGGTCTGCTTATCATAGGCTTTCTTTCTTTGATACTGGCAAATACTGCAAGTCTTGAGTCAATATCCGTAGCCGGCAGCAGTGGCTTCCTGCTAATCTTTCTCTCCGTCAACATCGCAGCGTTAAAGCTCCGTGATAGAATCAAGATAAATCCGTTAATTCCGGCCGGAGGGAGCATGCTGACTCTTGCTGCTCTCATTATACTAATACACAGAATGGCAGGTACCGACATAAGAAATCTCATTGTTTTTGTTTGCCTGATCGTCTCATCTTTTTTGATTGAGATAATCTACAGAGCCGTTACAGGCAGAAAGATAGAGGAATACCTCGACATAAGACTGAAAAGGAGAGAGGAGAATGTACAAAACTGGGGGAGGTGGGTTTACACCGTTATCGATCGTATAATGGATGCTTTTGAGGATGCAGAAGTGTACCTTGTAGGCAGCATTGCAAGAGGTGAAGTTCACAGGGCAAACGACGTTGATCTGCTCGTCCTTACAGATAACCCTCCACCAAAAGAGGTAGAAAAAAGTGTTACAAGAGAGGTTAAACAAAAGGCCGGGCTTACACCCCTGCATTCGGTTGACATTCACTTTGAAAACAAGCAGAAAAAGAAAGAGGCACTCAGACGGGCAAAGCATTACAGGTTCCTGAAATAGAGAGCTCTAAGAACCCTCCAGCAATAAGCTGTCAAGCTCCTTTAAAAGCTGGCCAACGCTGCCTATGGATTTTGCATCAATTCCCAGTTTTCTGAGCTCATCTTTGCTTCTCAAACTGATCACGTTGCTGGATGAGTTCAGCAGTTCCAGATTTCTCCTGTTTATGCTGCCAACGATGAAGCCAGTATCGATGACCAGGTCACTGATTTTGGCAAGTTTTAGGGCCCTCTCAAACGCCCTTTCACCTATCTCAGTATAGGGCTCCTCACACACTGCTTTGGCGGCTATGAGTCTGGCAACACAGCAATCAACATCACCTTCGTGAACAACTCCGGCTGTGAAAGGGACGCCTTTCTTGGCCAGCAGTCGCATGACGTTCGCTCCGCTCCCCCCTCCACAGACGATGTGAACTTTTGCATCAGTATCTTTTCTGCCTGTTATTTCAAAAGAGCCGATGGACGGATCAAACCTTGCACTGCCTATCTCGTATACATCCCGCACAACATCTTCTGATATTGCCTCTTCCGGATGTCCCTCCACGACTATTTTCCCATTTCTTATCATAACAACTCTATCACATACCCTCAGTGCAAGCTCAATATCATGAGTTGTGAGCACTATCGCAATCCCCTTCTCATTTGCTATTCTGCGGAGCAGCAGCATTATCTCGACCTTGTGTTTTGCATCGAGAAAGCTCGTTGGCTCGTCAAGGAGCATGATGCGAGGCTGCTGGGCTAAGGCTCTTGCTATCATTATTTTCTGTCTCTCTCCATCGCTCATCTCAGAGAACAGTTTATTTGCGAGATTTTCGGCATTTACGAGTTTGAGAGCTTCTCTCACAGCATTAACATCAGCATTATTGAGTCTGCCAAAGGCATCGACGTACGGATACCTGCCCAGACTCACCACTTCAAATCCTGTAAGGAAGCCGGCATCAACTCTTTCAGTAAGCGTTATGGAGAGCAGCTTTGCAAGCTCTATTGGCTTTATCTCATGAATTTTTCTGCTCTCAACGTAAACAACGCCTTTCAGGGGCTTCAGATTTGCTGCAAGAGTTTTGAGCAGAGTTGTCTTTCCACTACCGTTTGGGCCGAGAATGCCAAGAATTTCTCCAGCTCTGGCTTTAAGAAAGACATTTCTCAGAACTTCACTTGTGTAGCCAACGGACAGTTCAGCCGTTTTCATTCTTTCGTTGGCCTTCACTTCCATTTCCGTCCTCATCTTATTCACCTCATTTCAGGCATCACACCTTCTTCCTCTTCAAAACAAGAAATATGACGATTGGAGCGCCAAATATCGACGTTATCACACTCACAGGCAGTTCAACTGGAGAGAGAAGTGTTCTCGCAACCACGTCACATAACACTGCAATCGATGCCCCGAGCAGGATCGTCGCAGGAATTAAGATTCTGTGGTCTGAAGTTCTGAACAGCAGCCTTGCAATGTGTGGCGTTGCAAGCCCTATGAAAGCAACAACGCCTGAAAAAGCCGTTACAAGGGATGCAAGAAAGCTCGAGACTGCAACAACAGTAACCCTCACAACTCTTATATCGACACCCATGCTCCTCGCATAATCTTCTCCCAGCAGCATTGCATTGAGGGGCTTTGATAGCAGGAATGTGAGCACAAAAACTGGGATCGAAAGGGTGACAATAGCCCGCAAATCGTTCCATGTTGTCCCTGAAAAGCTGCCAAATGTCCACAGAACAAACTCATGAACCCTCTCGCTCTCAGCAAGAGTTATCAGAATCCTCTCGAAGGCTGAAAATACATAGCCGAGCATTAAGCCTGCGATGAGCAGTGTTACAGCACTTCTAACCCTTGCGGCGATATACAGAATAAGAATGGTTGCTATTGCCGAACCTGCAAAAGCTGAGCCCACAATTCCATAGCCTCCTCCAATGCCAGCGAGTACATAGAGAGCAACACCAAAAGCCGCTGCCGAAGATATACCGAGAACGTACGGGCCTGCAAGGGGGTTGCGGAAGTACGTCTGCAAAAGCAAACCGCTGACAGCCAAAGCAGCACCTCCAAAAAATGCTCCGAGCGTTCGGGGCATGCGAACATTCAGAATTATGTAGCCCTTCATATTCTCCTTACCATGCAGCGAATCCATCAGGTCTCCAATACCTGCATTTACCGAACCTATGAGTATTCCGGAAAGGATAGAAAGAATAGCAATAAAAGATAAAAGAGCAAAAAAGATGGCTCTCATCCTACGACAGCCTTACAAAGAACCTTGGAGTGTAATTCTCAAAAAGCTCTGGATGTGCTATCGCTGCAAGATCCTTGATTACAACGTCTTCATGCAGCAACCCGAGCTGCCAGTAATCGGGAGTTATGTTGTAAATTCTCCTCTCCTCAAACACCTTAAGGTCTGCAAGCCTGCTGTCTATATCCCTGATGTCCTTTAAGCTCTTGACCGTTGAAGAGTAGACCATTACATCAGCATTCTCACCCTTTACAAGCAAATCCTCGAGACTTACGATTTTACTGCCCGTACCAGACATGTTAAAGAGGTAGTTGCAGCCAGCGTATTCAGCCATCTTCGCAACGTAACTATCTCCTCCCGGAACGTACACCTTGCCCCTGTATACCGATGCCCACAGGAGGTTTACCCTCTCTGTCGAATTTACTCTGTCCTCCACTGCTTTAACGTTCTCTTCAATCCTGCTGAAGTACTTTGCCGCTTCATCTTCCTTATCGAGTAAGGCTGCAAAGAACTTGACCCACTCAACCCTTGCAAGCGGGTCTTTTTCGAGCCACTCACCGTTAGCAATGCACGGAATACCCAGTTCCTCAAGTTTTTTCTCGACCTCCCCGTTATATCCAGAAACACAGACCACAAGGTCAGGATGGAGCTCTACGAGCTTCTCATAATCTGGAGCTCCTGAAGAACCAAGATCGATGATTTCTCCCTTTTTGAGTTTCTCCACAATATCTGGGAAGTAAAGCCTGTATCCTCCCCCATACATGTATCCAGCGACACAGTCTGTTGCATTTATCGCCTCAAGCAAAGCAAGATGCGTTGAAGAAGTTACAACAATCCTCTTAACTGGAATTTTAATCGGTATTCCTTCTACATCCGGCTTTTTGTCGTGATATAGAACATAAGTCTTCCAGATGTCACCGTCCTTTACCTTCAGAATCTTATAATCTCCGTGGTAATCTATGGCAAAATTCTCCGCATACTTCACGTTCTTCAAAGCAGACTGCTGCTTTTCAGCGCATCCTGCTACGACAACAGACGCAACGACAGCAAGCACAATTATCGCAATAAAACTCTTATTCGATATCATTGACATTGCATCAAACCTGCTTGATATAAGGATTTCGATTGTCACCATTCGTGAAAGATATAAATATATATCCGAAGGTACATGAAAACTCCATGAACAGAAATGAAGCTCTTTCCCTTCTCAAAGAGTACGTGAAGGATGAGAAGCTCGTAAAGCACTGCATAGCAACCGCTGCAATAATGCATGAGATTGCTGAGGAGCTTGGCGAGGATGCTGACAGGTGGGAAGTTATAGGAATTCTGCATGACATAGACTACGAGATGGTTGGGGGGGATATGCAGAAACACGGCCCGACAGGCTATGATATCCTGAAAAAACATGGTGTCAGCGAGGAGATAGCAGAAGTGGTAAAGCGACACAATCACACGTTGTTTGGCGATTACGAGAGGCCTGTTGAAATAGCTCTACAGGCTGCAGATAGCATTTCCGGCCTTATCATAGCCTGCGCCCTCGTGAAAGGAGGAAAGATTACGGAAGTAACACCAAAGACTGTTAAGAAGAAGTTCAAGGAGAAGTGTTTTGCCGCCGGCTGTGATAGAGACAGAATAAGAATGATAGAAAAACTGGGCTTTGAACTGCCGGTGTTCTACGAGATTGCTATAAGGGGGCTTGTCAGAGTTAAAGATGAGCTTGGCTTGCAGTGAATTCAGAACCCATTTCCATTGGCTTACTGCCCTATAAAATGAATAAAATTAAAGCCTGACCTCGATCCCTCTCTCTTTCAGGTATTCCTTGACCTCCTGAATAGAGACCTCTCTTCTGTGAAAAATGCCTGCAGCTAATGCAGCCTCAACATCTGTTTTTGTGAAAACCTCGTAGAAGTGTTCAACACACCCGGCACCGCTTGAAGCAATCACCGGAACACTTACGGCACTCTTTATGTGGTTTATAAGTTCAATGTCGTAGCCGAGTTTTGTACCATCCCTATCTATGCAGTTCAGCAGTATTTCTCCGGCTCCCAGCTTCTCACATATTGTCGCCACCTGCAGAGCGTCCACATCTCTCCCTTCTCTTCCACCCTTAACTGTACACTGAAACCAGCAGTACTCCTCACCGTTAGGGCCAGGAATCTCAGTCTTTATGGTGTTGTGATCCGTATCGTCAGGAGATTCTACATAGACTCTTCTCGGATCAATTGAAATAACAACAGCCTGTCTTCCGTAAACTTCTGAAATCTGCTCGATAGAACTCTGAGTTTTGCCGTGTTTTAGATATTCTTCAACAGCATAAACAGCATCGCTACCTATGGAAACTTTATCCGCTCCAGATCTGAAGTATTCGGATGCAACTTCCAAGGCAGAGTAGTGTGTTCCATCAAAATCCGTGTATTCCCTAATGCCTCCGCCGATGGTAAGGGGGACGAACACGTTTCTGGACGTCAATCTTAGAACCTCCAGCATCGGTTGATCCTTAAGGGGAAAATCCCGAAATCCCGTAATGTTTAAGAATACTATTTCGTCCGCCCCTTCCTCGTAATACCTCTTTGCCAGTTCAACAGGCTTTCCTAAATTTCTGACTCTCCCCCTCTCTCTCACGTCGTATTTGTCTCCCTTTGTAACAACCAGATCGCCTTCATCATTCGTTCTCACATCCAGACAGGCGATGACTCTTTTTGCGAGCTTCGTTTTGCCCCTGCTCTCTGGCAAAAGAGTATGACATTCGCTGAGGTTGCTGTATTCAAGAAAGTTCTTCAAAATCCTCAGGCCAGCTTTTCCGCTCTTTTCCGGGTGGAACTGCACTGCAACAACGTTTCCCTTCTGTACTGCGCTTATAAACTCTCCTCCATAGTCTGTAGTAGCTAAAATCCAGTCTTTATTGCTTTTCTCCGGTATAGCCCTGTAAGAGTGCACAAAGTATAGCTTCTCTCCATTGTAGCCTGAAAAAAGTCCTGAGGACTTCTTTATCTTTATACCGTTCCAGCCAATGTGCGGGACAGACAGATGTCTGTCGTCGAACCTCTTTACGCAGCCCTTTATAATTCCAAGACCCTGAACACCGGGGCATTCTTCACTTCCTTCAAATAAAGTTTGTAAACCCACACAGATCCCCAGAAATGGTCTTCCAGATTTGATGTAATCAATTAATGGTTCAACGTAGCCTTTTTCCACCAGCATTTTCATTGCGCTGCCAAAGCTTCCAACCCCAGGAAAGACCAATTTCTTCGCATTTGTTATATCTTCCGGCTTTGAGACCTCTTTAACGGAGTAACCCAGTTTTGTTATAGCATTTCTGATGCTTCTTATGTTTCCAGCCCCGTAATCAAGCAGTGTTATCATTGAAGGAGGGATGCTGACAGGTATTATAAAGCAATCGGCTTTAGTGAATGAAATTAAGCAATGCCTGTTTTGAGTAAACTCCAAAATTAAGCTCCGCATCCTGTATATAGTTCTTGCCAAGCAGTGCGGCAATTTCTGCTTTTTGTAACTCTCTTCCCAGATATGCCGCATGATCTAAACGTGAGATCAGGCCTTTCGCTATCACAGTGTCTCCTATACTCTTTGCATCTCCAGCAACCGTCAGTTTTTCATGGCTGCAAACGATTTTGCCATTGTGAATCCAGATTCTGAAGTCTCCCTCCGGATCCCTGACAAACTTTCCGGGTTTGGCCTCAATAGCATTCTCAGGTCTGCAGGTCTCGTAAGTTACTTTCTCTTTCAGTGAGAGCAGATTAAAGCCTAAGTCCTTGGGTGAGCTCTTGCGGAGCTTCGCTGCCTTTGCCATGTAGCTCGCAACTCTTAATTCTCTGACACTTCCTCTCGTTTTCGGGCTCGCCTCTGTTGTAAACAGCAAATCTGCTCCAATTTCTTCGGCCATGAACGCAAGCAGAGCGTTCATCCCAATTGAGTCTGCATCGCTCAGCTCGGTTACGTTTCCCACTCCAAGCAGAACTGGTGTTTCTCTATCAGCTTCTCTGAAGTGAACATACCGTACAATGGACTGTACAGTCCCGAAGGGGGCATCCAGAATGCAATCTGCTATCACCTTCTCTGTATGCTTCTTTGCAAGTTCTACAAGCTTTATGAGTTCTCCAACGTTCCTTTCAACCACAACTACAGCAGAATTGCCTATCTTCTCCAGCACTTTTACATTCTCTCTGCCAACGCTCATAACCATGTGCACACCCGCTTTAACGCTTTCCTCTATAATTCTTTCATTGAATGTGTCAACGCTTACAGCATTGCAGTAATCGAGAGCTGTTTTGACAGCTCTAATAGCATCACCGACATTGCATTCAAGAGGGATGCCTATATCCACTATATCAGCTCCATTCTCTAAATAGTATTCTATCCGCTGAATCAGCTCGTCTCTCTCAAGAAGGGGGGCATCAACAACTTCTGCAACAACCTTCATTCTCGAGTTTCCACCAATCTTGGTATCCCCTATCTCAAATGCACAGTCTTCAATGGCATCAACCATTCTGAGGTTTTCCTCAGTCATCACTGCATTCAGCAACCTGCATGCCGGAACTTCATGAGATAATTCAATGCGATCGAGATTTTTCAGAATGATCCGGAGATCTGCTGCGTGAATGGGGCCAAGCCTTATCTTTACTCCTTTCTCCTTCTCAAGCTTTTTCCAGTCACCTTTTGCCAGTCCCGGAACCAGAACGAGATCGTACTTGCTTAAATCGATATTTTTGATGTGGTACGGAGTTATGAATGCTGCGACTTCAACATCTGCAACGTAAATATCACAGTCGAATCCCATAGCTGCTTTTCTCACATCCCCTTCAGCAAGCTTTCCAGTAACTGCAAGAACTGGCATGTTTTTATCTCTACCGCACTGAAAAATACTTTTCCTTACATTTTTAAATAACAGTATACAGTATCGGAGGGTACGTATGTTCATAGCAGACCTTCACGTTCACTCAAACCACAGCAATGATGGAGTTGATTGCGTAAAGGCGCTCATAGCTACCGCTGTTGAAAAAGGCCTTAACTGTATATCCATCACAGATCACAACACGGTAAACGGCTCCCTTGAGGCGATTGAGTACGTTGAGGAAGAGCATGTTCCCATTGCGGTCATCCCCGGCATTGAGGTCTCAACAAGTAACGGTCATATGCTGGCCTATGGCATAAAGCAGGATGTTGACAAGGAAATGAGTATGAGAGAGACTGCCATGGCTGTAAAAAAACTTGGAGGTATTGCAGTCATGGCCCACCCGTTCCAGCTTCACAGACATGGAGTTGTTGCTTTCTGGAGAGTAATTGATGTGATTGATGCCATTGAGGTATTCAACGCCAAGTTCTGTATAGGTCTATGCAACAGGCTTTCAGAAGTACTTGCAAAAAAATATGGCAAGCCCGGACTTGCCGGCAGTGATGCACATTGCAGGCAGGCTGTTGGTTATGGAGTCACAATCATAGAAGGTGCTAACCCTCTTGAAGCGATCATATCCGGAAGAGTCAGGATAAAAGGGAAAAGAATCCCGCTGAATATCCAGTTAAAAAACTTATTGAAGACCCCATAAATATAAGAGATATTCCACAAGAGTTATTCCACACGAAGAATTCTCATAGCCCTGTCCGGGTCAGCCTGATACGTGTAGATTATGCTGGCAACATCTTTGAATGCCATTATATTGTTTTCTGCCATGTACTCCAGGAGTGTGCTTCTCCTGTCCAGCTCTTCCTGAAGTTCTCTTGCACTCCATCCTCTCGTTTTCCTTATATCCTCAAGTGCCTTGGATGCACCTATCATAACAATTTCATCCTTAACGCTGTCCCACTGGAAGACCGTTGAGGTTCTCAGCATCCTCGTATGCGCATCAAGGCCGACTATTTCAGCTATCTCTATGTTTCTTCTAACCCTTTTATTGTTTATGTACGTCTGTGCCTGAATGCTGACTATGTCCAGAGCTTCAATCATCGGCCTTGGAACGTTTATTGGCGGATTCTCAAGTCTGTGTATGACACCGTTAACAGAATCTGCATGAAGCGTTGAGTAGGTTGT
>JARQZL010000020.1 GCA_029984855.1 Archaeoglobales archaeon
TTCTCCTCTCTTTACTAGCTTTTCATTGTAGTCCTTCCAGTTTATTTTTGGCATGGATTAGCTGAAGGTTTTATTGGAATTTAATTTTTATTGTGTATTATTCTATGCTTGTTTGTTCGACAAGGCAACTCTGGAAAGATTTTGGGCAGTAGATTTGTTCACTTTCAGTTTACTATAGTCTAATGTTGAGAGCGTACAGTATTTCTTGTCCATTTTTTCCAAAGCCCTTTTTATAGCATCAATCACCATTTGTATCACCTTTTGCAATGTCGCCTAACGTTTTGTAGATATGTGAAGTTTACGGAGTGTAACGAGGCAAATTTGGGCTCTACAAGAGCCACATATCCATCTGTTGTCCGAGTGTGACAGCACCGAAGCGAGCGATAGCGAGCGGAGAGTTGCGAGCGACGGGCTTTTTAATTATCATCTTTATTTTTCCCCTCTAAACTTATCATCCATTCCCTCACTTTTTGAAGGTGTTCTAAATACTTTTGCAATGCTTTAATTCCTAAAGATTCCCAATCTGGTGGTACAGTCTCACCCCATCGCAATATAACATCAATGACTTTAGAGTCATCGGAATGTATAGGAGATTTTTTACTTCTAAGTGTGATGATATCGCGAAGGTTTTTAATGATCAAATCATCAAAATTATCGGAAGTTTTCTTGAGAAACCCTTCCAGTACATTAATTGATCCACCTTCTACTTCCAATTTTGCTTTTTCTTTAAGATCTTTTACGTTTATCGACTCGACCAGTACTCCCAGATTAGCTATTAAACTCGTGAAATCTTCCTCTGTTAAACATTGTAGCCTTAATTTGTGAATTTCATACTCTCTTTCTTTAAATAATTTGCATTTGAATTTCTTTTCAAACTCCATATTTATCCAGCGTCTTAATTCAACTATTTTACCAATTATTTCTTCTACGTGTTCGCTCCTGTAGACACTTCTCATAATTTTAAATTTTCTTCTTTCTATTTCTGATTCGTCTAATTCATGAAAACAATCGGCGTCTATCCAAGCAATAGACATTGACTCACTGACATAGGGGTCAAATTTTGATGTTTGAAGAATTGTGAAAATAGCTAAATTGAGAGCTTCTTCCAATTCCATATTTTTTCTATAATACCCCCCTAAAATAGAGTCGCCATATGGTTTGCCACTACCCTCGCAAACATAAGTATCGAATTCTTCTGAATAACCATTAGGAAAAATCCGGTATATCTTGTCTTTCTCGCCAACAATTGCTATTGGGAATGAAGATGTATCCCCGTCAAATCTTTCTTTATATCTACGATAGAATGTCCAAAGTTCATCTTCAATGTTAATTACGATATCTACAATTGATGCGTTTTCATTTGTTCTATAATTTCCTTTCAAGTCATGGATAAGCTTATTTATCATCCCAACAAGTCCCGCACATGCAATTGCTGCATTTTTAGAGATTTGTTCGATTTTTCTCTCCTCATCTCTTTTTAATGGTGCTGCCCCTCCAGAAACTATACGTTTATCAGTTCCCATCACGACACCGTCTTTATATTTTATCGCTACTATAAGTGTCATATTCTAAACCTCCTTAAACACGTCGCCCGCAATTTCGCACAACGTTTTGCGGGTGTCTGAAGGCCTTCACCTATCGTAGGGTAATAGATCTTCTGCGGTTATAAACTTAGCGAAGGCATTGAGCGTGTCTAGTATCTCACCTCCTCTATACTAACCCTTAACAAAATCCTCAGAGCGTAGCAAGCGATTCTGACGAGGAGCCTTGTAACGGCCGTCTCAACCAAGAAACAAGGAATTCTATCTCCAAACCAGTTCGTTAGAGCTCCGAAGAACCCTTCGCAAATCCCTCTCCTCCTATACTTGTCTTTATCGAAGATCCTGTCCCTAATTCTTGCACCGTATCCTTTCGCTCTGTTCTTCCTTGGCTTAACGATTGGAAGATAACCTCTATCAACAGCTGTGTTCAGAACTTTCCTGCTGTCGTAGGCTGCGTCAGCGTAGAAATATCCTTTTCCTTCCGGCAATCTTTCAATTGCCGTACTTTCGTAAGTCGTTATCGAAACGGCTACAGGATAAAGACTTCCGTTGTACCTCGTTATCGCGTGTATTTCTATCCTATCCCCTTTTTATTTGTGAAAATCGTTGAATCCACAAAGCTTTCAGAATATTCAAGCTTATGAAGTTCTCTAAGAATTGCATTTACGATTTTTTCCATGTAAGGGGCTAATTTCTTCTCCCAGAAGTGCAAAACGGCATATTCTCACCCCAAGCAACTGCTGAACTCTTACTTCCGTTGTCCTCAAAGACAGTCCCTCGAACTCCTTTACGAGCAGAGCTTTGATTATCGTTTTTATATCGTACTTTCTTGGTTTGGGAATATTCATTGATTCTATGTCTATGTTTATGGAGTCGAGGATTGCTAGGATGAGTTCTATGTCGTAGTTTCTTGTATCCCATCTCTTTAGCATGTTGTTTTATCTATAACTTGTTTAAATAAGTTTTTGTGTTGAATTATATTGGTGTTGTATTGGAATTAGGAGATGTTAGACACACTCCGAAGGCATTTAGGCGAAGCGTAGCGAAGCCAGATACCCTCTTGTTATATGACTTGAGCGCAACAAGGGCAAGGAGCGAGGCGACGAAACGTTTGCCACAGCGTAATGAAAAGGAATTATCGCAACAAATCAATTATGACCTCCCATTTGTCTTTGTATTTTTCAACATCATTTAATTTTAACACCCACGGATCAGGTTTTCTTTCTTGGCTTTCTTCCATCTTTAGCATTTCTTCAAATGTTATCCCATGCTTTTTTTGATACTCTGCTATATATCCCTCTATTTTTTTCTCGATATACCGGAAATCCACTCCGCTTTCAAGCAGATGAGTTGCAAACGAATACCTCAAAGAGCGAGCCGTTGCATCTTCTTTATTCTTTCTTGCTTTTTCAAATTGCCTGAACTGTTCTTGTTGAGATGTGCCTATCTTTTCTACACTATCTACTACTAACAGCCACTTTTTGGGCTTTCTTAACACATCCTTCGCATCTCCTCCAGCCCCCCAGTGAGGCGGGCTTTGGCCGCTGAGGAGGTGTTTGGAACATCAGATGGTGTTAAATCAGATAAGAAAAAGAACAGAATCAGAGAAGCGATGGAAACCGTCCTCAAAGCATTTGAAAATAATCCTGAGAAGGTGGCGTTAGCGGTATTCAAAGGAAACGGAAAACCATCAGATAGCTGGAGCTTCTTCAACAGGCTGATAATGCTCATGAACAACACTGAGGATGCAAGAGGATTCAAGTAGTGGCAAAAGGTTGGCAGGAGGGTTAAGAAGGGAGCAAAGGCATTCTACATACTCGCTCCAGTCAGGAAGAAGGTTCCGGTTAAAGTGAAGAGAGAAGAAGAAAGGATAAACGAAAATGGAGAAGTGGAAGTAATTGAAATCGAGGAAACAATATACATTGACAAGCTCGTTGGCTTCAAACCAATTCCTGTCTTCCGCTACGAGGATACAGAAGGCGAACCGCTGCCAGAAGAGAACTTTATCATCGAAATTCCATATGAGTTCAACGGCATAATCGAAGAACTTGGCTTAAGAGTTGAAACAACAGCATTCAGGAATTGCTACGGCACGTACAACCTGAGAACTAAGGTTATAAAGCTCGCATCCCCCGAACTCATCGTATTTCTCCACGAATTAGCACATGCAGTTGACGATCACTTGCATGGCATACATGGTGGCCAGATACCACTGCAGGAAGTTGTTGCAGAGTTTGCAGCTGCTGTTATCGCCTATCTGATGGGCTACAAAATCCCTTTGGGGAATGTGAAGGAATACATCGAGAGCTATGGATTCACAGAGCTCTTCAAAGCATTTGCGAGGGTTGAGAGGGTTGTCAGCTTTGTTGTTGAGAGAACTTCAAGATTTGAAGCAGGAATGTCAGTAAAAGCCCGTCTCCCAAACGAGCGGGCTTGCAAAACAGAGAGCCCGCAGGAGGTGGTTTGATGAAAAGAAGGTTTGTTAGGGATAGGAAGGAAGAGGAGAGAATAAGGAGGTTCTGCAGGGAGAACGGACTTGAAGACATAGCAGAGAGAATTCAAGCAGTCTACGTTGAAGTTGCAGAGGAGGTTGATGGAAATGGAAATCGTTGAAGTAATCGTCAGAGCAAGCTTTGAAACGAAAGGTTTGCCAGAAGAAACCGTAAGAAGGGCAATAAAAAGGGTGTTCAGGCAAGAAATCATAAACGGCGATAAGTGCCGATTCTACAACGGAAGAGAAATCTACGCCGATGTAGAAATAAGAATCGGGAATGTTGGAGCATCGATGGACTTCAGGGTTAAGGCATGGCAGGCAGAGACATTCGTTGAAGTTTTGGGAGAGAAAATAAAAGAACTTGAAAAGCTAATTGACGAGCTTGCCAAACAGAGAGAGCTCAATGAGATTCTGAATGGCATAGGCCTAAAGGAACAGATGGAGCAGGAAGGGGAAATCAAGCCGAGAATGTTTGCTGAAGTCTTTGCGGGAAACAAAATTGATGTAATCTGCTGATTTTCTTTTTTCTACTCGGAGCTGGTAAAATGAGTGAAGAAGACATCATCGATGTTTACACAAGAGAGTATGCAATCAAAGATGGAATAATCTTCAACGCTGGCAGGATAGCAAACAGAGAAATAGATCCAACAGCAAACCTGGTTGCAAAGCTTGACAAGAGAGAAATTGCCAAGGCAATCGTTGAAGGACTTGAATCAGCAAGGCATTTCAGACAGCCAGATGTGAGGGAAATTGAAGTCAACAGCAAGAAGATATGGGTTGATGATAACGGCAGCATTATAACGCTGATGCTACCTGAAGATTATTGATTTTGATTTTATTTTTATTTTTATACTGTTTTTTACCATTTACCATCCAAAATTAAAGAAATTTTATTAAATCTACTCCATGGTGTTGCTAATTCTCACTCCGTCGGGATTATAAAATAAGAGTTCCTCAAAAATTCTTTAAAATCCTTCCAATCTTCGCAGATTCTACAATAATCAAAAACATCAATTCCGCAATTAGAAAAAATTTGCTTATATTGTTGATTTACTTTTTCCTGAGATATAAGTATCGTTCTGCAATCGTAACATAACCTATACCAAATTATCTGTGCCAAATCATTATATTCTAACTTTTCATTTTTACATTCAATAATTATGGAACTATCTTTTATGCTAATCCAGTAATTCCTCCATCCCAGCCATTTTCCGCCTTTGCAACCATCTTCAATTTCTTCATCATTTTTAAATAAACCAAATATTCTCAGAGCTCCCCATGGCAATTGATTAGATCTTGATATCAGAAAATCTGGTGTATTATGTAGAGTTTTGGTGTTCAGTATGCTGGCGATTTCATTTCGCACGTACACATCTTGGATACATCTTAACCTTTGAACAATATTTCTTCTTGAACACGGTAGAACTGAACACGGTGTAAGGGAAGGTTCAATAAATACATTGATATTGTTCATGGTTGCAGCAGATAATTGGCCACGTCCACCTTGACTTGGTTGATAATAAACTCTCACCCTTTGATCGAATCTCCTACCATTTACCAATGAATCCAAAACGTTAAGGAAAGTCCAGTACTCGTACACCTGTTTTCTGAGCTGATATTTATATTTATTTCCATAAACACCATTCCAAATATCCTCTGCATTCATTACTTTCTTTTTATAATAATAATTTCCATAAAGGCAACTATTTAAAAAATGATAGCCCTGACTTCCAGTTCCATAGACTTGAACATCTAAATTATACAACTTTTCTGTTTCTCTTTCCTTTGCCAAGATACAATTTCGAATTATCGACCACACAGGCGATTTAGCCCTGTCTACTAAAAAAGCTAACTATTAAAAATTTTATAGAAACTGTTTATCATATTTACAGTCTGTCACCTCAAGGAGAATCAAGAACTCTGTCCAATTTTCGCCGCCCACCCCCAGTGAGGCGGCTTTCCAGAGCAGAGAGGCCGCTGAGGAGGTGGTTTGAATGGGATTCGTAGTATGTCCGATTTGTGGAAACGTTGGATGCTTTGAGGTTGTTGATGCAAGATACTCAGCAAGGAAAGCCATCGAATATATGCAGTGCTGCAGATGCGGTGGAATTGTTAAAGTTGTTCTGGAGGCTTGATGGCGATGCTGCCAGAAGCAGATTACGAGGAAAAGAAGTTCACAATGGTAGTTTACATTAATGAAACGGTAAAGAGATAAAATTCAAAATTAAGCTTCCTGAAAAGGAGATGAAAAAAATTGAAAAAATATTATTAGAATTAAAAAACTCAGATAAAATAGAAGTTATCTCGGATACTATAGACTTTGATAGAGTTGAGGTTCTTGTAAAACAAGGATTTGAGTTGATGGATACGATGATAATCGTGCAAGCAGCGTATGGAATGGCAGATTATTTTGTTACGAGGGACAGAATTGTGAGGAAAATTAACGAAATTAACGTAGATTGGATTAAACTGAAAGCGGTTACTATTGATGGTATGATGAGTTTATTAGGACATTAATAGATTTGTAAAGGCAAAACGCTGAGCAAGAGTGATATCGATCCTAATATTTTAAACTGGAGCAACTTTTCAGATATTATTGAAGTTGTTACAATATCAAAAATATCAGATCAGTGTATACAATTCTGGAGAGATAAACTCAAAAGTCTATGTATTTGTAGATGGTAGTAAATTGGAGAAGTTTTATGAGATTTTAGCCAGAAAAGAACTCCCAAAAATTCAGTAAAAACATTCACAAACCATGAACAAAAAGTTCATAAACCATGAACCACAAGTTCACACATCATGAACTTATGGAAAATTCTCTCCAGTAAAGAGAGGGTGGAAACCCTTGAGTTCATTCTTGAGAAAGAAATGGTTGGAGTCGAAGAATTATCAACATCTCTGAAAAGAAGCAAGGGCTTTGTGTCCCAATTCCTCAGGTTGCTTGAAGAGGAGGGAACTCTAAAAAAGCAGAAGAGAAAATACTTTGTCCTCCACGAAGCTCCAGAAGTGAGAGCAATCAAGATTATGCTCAACATAATAAAACTGCAAAAATCGCTTGTAAAACACAGGAAGGAATGGATGGTGAGCGTTGGAGTTTACGGGAGTTTTTCAAAAGGAACTAACAGAGAGGATAGCGATATCGACGTCTGGATCAGAGTAGAAAAGCGCCCAGGAGAGAGGGAGGTTGCTGTAATCGAAAGAGAACTGTCTGAGGAACTTGGAAAACCCGTTCACATCCTGATCCTGACACCTGAAAGGATTGAGCGACTCAAAAAAGATGATCCAATCTTTTATTGCGAACTTGCCAGTTCCTTTGTAATGTGGGGTGAGGGTGTTGGATTTTGAGAGATGTGTGAGAAAAGGATTGCTTAGGAGAGTAACTCCATCTGCTGATAAAGCTAGACAGAGCATAAAAAGGGCTGAAAGATGGCTCGAAGAGGCTGAAAAAAGTCTGAACAGTGGGCTTTACGATAGTTGCCTGATAACATCATATCTGGCAATGTTCCATGCGGCAAGGGCTGTGCTTTTCAGAGACGGTTGGAGGGAAAAGAGCCACTTTTGCATAGCAAGATATATTGAAGAAATGTACGTTAAAAAAGGCAAGCTTGAAAGGGAGTGGATTGATTTGCTTGACAGGCTGAGAGAAACAAGACATGCAGACCAGTATGATGTATCCTATTTCGCAACTAGAGAAGAAGCAGAATCTATGCTTAACATAGCATTTGAGTTTGTTGAGAGGATGGAGAAACTTTTGGAAGAATCTTGACCAAAAATTTATCAATAAATTTTAGAAAATTTTAATGGTGATCCCATGACTTACTGGCTCTGCATAACAACCGAAGAGAACTGGAAGGTAATCAAAGAAAAAAACGTATGGGGTGTACCAGAGAGACATAAGAACACCATAGCAAAAGTAAAACCCGGAAACAACCTACTAATTTACCTCAAGCAGGAAAGAGACAAGGACAAAATCATAGAACCCAGAATTGTAGCTGTTTACGAAGCAGTATCAGAAGTCTTCAAAGACGGCAAGAGGGTATTTAAATCTCCACCAGGAATGGGCAACGAAGTCTTCCCGCTCCGCATCAGGCTGAAACCTGTAAAGATCTTCTCAACTCCAGTAGATTTCAAATCCCTTATCCCAAAGCTGAAGTTCATAACAAACAAGCAGAAGTGGACAGGACATCTGATGGGTAAAGCGATGAGAGAGATTCCCGAGGAGGATTACAGGCTAATAATAGATATCTCAGAACGTTAGTATTGTCACGGCTCAATTACGGTTGTGTTATTATTTTTGAACTTTAAAAACCCGTATTGTTTTTCTCCTTTGATGAAATCTTCAACCTTATCCTTTACATTCTCTTTAATACTCCTACTCGTTATATTGTCTCCTTCATTAAAGTACTTGTAAAATACCCTAGACCCGCTTGGATGGTAAATGCCCAAAATTTTCTTATCTTGTAGCTTCTTTAATACCTCTTCTATTTTTCCCGAATATTTTCCAATTTTTATGTTTTTCATGAAGTTATAAGCTTCTCCACCCAAGCACAGTATAAGATTTCCGTCAATGAAATCAACTACATCGCTCATAAATTTCTCAGCACAGTGTATTTTGGTTTCGGCCGATAGATTATTGTTCATCCTTTCACAGTAAACGATTTCGCCCCAGAGAACAGGATTGTCCTCTTTTAAGCCTATTTCCAACAAAAATTTTTTAGTATTTATAAAATATTTCAAGTAAAGCAATTTGCTCTTATCTTTTCCCTTAAAAAATTCAGAAATCCAGAGTTCGTGAATTTTCTCAAATGCAGAATAGTTGCTTTTCCAGGCGTCATCAAAAATCATCTTATAGCAATTAGCTTCAAAAGGGATTGAACGACCTGGATTAATTCCGAATACGCCCACTTTTGCTTTTTTATCACAACAGTTACCATTAAGACCACATAAAATTAAAACTCTTGGAATGCACCCCCTCTCTCTTTCATCTCTTCCAATTACATTGCTACATTCATCGTCGCATGATATGATTCTTTCACCCAATCCGATAAAATCCCTAAGCATACTTTTGTATCAATGGTAGGGAGGTAAAAATTTTATTAATTTTCGAAAAATACAGAATCTATGTGTTAGCATGTCCGATGTTATAGGTGTAACGTATCCAATCCCCAAACAGCTTATGGATTGCTTTTTCAAAGGCAAAGATGTCTTCGTCAAGCCAGCTACAGTGTGGAAGCAGCTAAAACCTGGTATGAAGTTCGTTTTCTATCAGTCGAGGGAAGATACAGGTTTTGTAGGAGAGGCAAAGATAAAGAGAGTTGTGCTTTCAGAAGACCCGATGAAGTTCTACGATACTTAGGTAACAGGATCTTCCTGACAAGAGAGGAACTCAAGGAGTATATAAAGTCGCAGGAACGCTGGAAGTCAGGATGGAAGAGTAGAGGGCAGCAGAAGAAAAAGCTATGGATGGCCATTGAGCTTGAGGACATCATAGAGAAAGCTAAGCGATACTGCAGAATGCTCGTGGACATGGGGGCACATACCGGTAGCTCCTCACGTTTACTTCAGCCAGTTCATGGACGATTTAAATCCGGAAGATAGAAGAAAGGCTCTGGAGATGAACAAGAAGCTACTTGAATTCTGAGAGGAGCTCTGGATCTTTGGAGACGAGATTACTGAGGGAATGAAAGTGGAAATAGAATACTCCAATAGGATTAAAGGGGATAGTAGGATCAGAAGGCTAACTGTACCTGATAATTACGCTAACGTTGCCCGCTATTGTGAAGATATAATCAACAAAAACCGATAGGTACGTTCTATGCTGTTATGCTGGTTTTGATACTTATATTTCCAAGTTGGTTATGTAGTGTTTATTTTAGATGTGAATGATATGCTCTCAGAGTGGAGGATACAATTCACAGATTTAAGATTTTGATTTTAAATCAAAAAATAAAAATAACTGTACAGTTAATGTAGCTTGGTTTAGGATTGTTTCTCATCAAACCTACATTTTGATCCTACTTCACAAAATTTGGAGGGTAAGTTTATAATATCGTCCTCGTTAAAGCCTTTCTCAATAAGAGCATTGAGTGTTGTCTGCTTTATTTTAAATATAGTTTCTGAGTACAAATTGTAAATCTTTTCTTGCTGTACTTCTAAATCTTCTATTGTCTTTAACCTGTTTAAAGATTGACTAAACTCTTTAAGACATTTAACTATCTCTTCTAAGGATGAGTTTAATTCTATTAGTTTGGCAATTTGTGTAACAAGTTCTATTAATTCTTCCATTTCATTTAATCTATAGATTCTACGTCTCATTTCCTCAATTCTATGTAGTACTGCCAAGGCTTGTAAGGATTGTTGGTTTCTGCCGTACTCAATCAAGTCGTTTCCAACACAGATTTGATAAACAATTTCATATAATGTCGGAAATATAATTAATTCTTTTTCTTTAAGATTAAAAGAAAAACTATCGCCCTTTGTTACCACTTTAGGAATTTTAAGGCTAACATAAGGAGAATCGTAGAAAATGTCTATAAGTTCCCATATCGTTTTATTAACAATGACCTTAAAAAAACTAGGAGACGTCTTAGTCATTTCTTTAAATAAACCTTTCCAGACTCTATGGGATTCTTCTGGAAAGTAGTTAATATGTTTATTACATAAAAATTCAATAATATTTTCGTTACTCTGCATACTTGAAATGCATTCAGGGTACTCATTGACAAGTTTCATGAGGGCATTGTTATTTATCTCTATCCACCAGAAAGTAGGTGGAGCCCCTTTACCAACCGACCGTTTCTCAGATCTTAAGATCTTCTTTTGTTTTAGTCTCTTGAGAGCCGGTAGTATATTTTTATAGAGCGGTCTGCCATCCTCATTAATATAACCGAGCTCTTTAGCAATCTGCCCCGTCCTCTTTCCTCCATTATCCAACAAGGCAATGAGAATTTTTGATTCTATTTTTAGCTTGGATCCTTCACCGGAGTTCTCATTAGGCATGTTATAAGATCGAGATCAAACTTATTTGAATATATCGATGATTTTTCATTAGTCGATGAAATCCGAAACTAATTGACTATCGAAAGTTTTGGCGAATTTTCGATAGTCTAAACATCTTTAAAAAAATTTGGCTAATTAAATTTAAAAACACTATCTCTCATCTGAATGTTTGTTTGGGGGTGAAAGTGTGGTAAGAAGGGAGACAGTAGAGTTCGTTGAAAGGCACCGTGACTTGCTGAGACTCGTGGAGGAGCACGGTTCACCAGAATTACGCAAGATTGCAACAGCGATCAGGCTTGCAGTTGAGGAGGCTAAGAGGAGGGGTGGTGCAAATTCTTGAGAGAATTAGAGATGCTACGGGTACTGAAATTTTACAGAGTTTCACTGAGCACCGAATTTTTCACAAAGGCTACGGGAACCGGAAATTCTCCTCTACCAGCGAGGGTAGTGGGAAAAAACCGGTGCTTCTCACAGTCATCATAAACTTGGAAAATTTTGGTGCCTGATAAAATTCATGTAAAACATTCGGGACATGAAGCGGAAAAATTCGGTTCTTCAAACTTGCTCATTACTCTTACTTGTTAATACTATTTTGCAATGCGAAGATTTAAGTGCTTGGGTAGTTAGATGTCCCAGATGTGGTAGTTACAATGTAATAAAAAAGCAAAATTTACGCAGGAAAAGAAAAGGACAGGGTAGGAAGTATCTATGCAAAGATTGTGGTAAATTCTTTAACTGGGATAACAATTTGAAGTGGACGCATTGTCCCACCAACATTGTTGGGGAAATACTCCTCCTCGTAGCTACTGGTAATACATTTCGCAAAACTGCTAGAATAATTAGTAGTAGCAGTTCTAAGCAGAAGATTTCGGAAAAAACCGTAGCGAACATAGTTGCAAAATCTGTCGACTTGATGCGAAGATTTGAGAGAATCGTACCTCTAAAGTTGAAGAAATCGAAAGAATGGCAAATAGATGAAATTTTTCAGGCAAGGAAGAAAGGAGATCATCTCAAGGTGATAAATGTGATTGATACTGGTACGCGGTATATTCTCGCAACCCACGCATCGGAAGAGCGAGACTATCATGCAGCAAAAGAAGCCCTAAAGAAGGCTTTAAACAATAGCATCGCTCCACCAAAGACCCTGAAGTGCGATGGGCACATCCCGTACGTGAAAGCAGCGAGAGAGCTGATGAAAGGTGTGAGAATAGACTCAAAATCGAAGAAAGAGAAATTTAGTCATATAAATATAATTGAAGGAATGCAAAACAGAATGCGAGGTGTCATCACTAGAAGAAAAAGGTACAAAACTGTTGAAACTCTCCAAGATATTGCCGACTTATTCAGATTTGACCACAATTTTTTCTGGGACAAAAATGGAGAACCACCTATAGTTCATGCGGGCATTAAAGTTTCCAACCTGACTTGGGAAAGGTTGATTAAAGTTGTAGACCTGATTGTGAATGATGGAATTTAAAACATGTTGCTTATAAGAGGCTGTAACACCCACCCTTTTCCTTCAACCATAACGCCGTGATTAGGATGGAACGATGGTTTCTGAAGCTTAAAGAAATTAAAGTTTAAATCTCCTTGGCTTTAAAAAATTCTTGGAATTCGGCAACTTTCGAGCTTTTCATTATTTACAACCTCACTCGCAACACCGCGAACGCAACAGAACCGAATTTAGCCCCCTTTAAGTTTGGTAGCCCTTAGTATTAAGCCCAACCAGTCGCGGCCATCGAATAATCCTGCAAATTGAGCGGGAGTTAGATCGTTTAAAGCTCCATGCTCCTTAATGAAGTTGTGGTAAATACTGTATCCATCGGCAAATATCTCAACTCCTTCCTGCGTTTTGAAGCCATCCGTGGTTTTTACTCTCCTTCTCAGCTCCTTGAAAAACCTCTCCATCTTGTTGTTCATACCTTCCCTGAGGGAGGACTGAACATGTATAATGTCTGGCAGCTCCTGTTCTGCTGCCTTCTCGTAAGATTTAAGCCCATCCGTAACGAGCTCCTCAGGCTTTTTTGAAACTTTAAAACCCTTCTTAAAAAGCTCTACAGCATCATCGGCTCCCCTTGACTTGCTGACGTGGATGGCGAGCACGAATCTCGTCTCGCTGTCAAGCAGAGTCCAGATCCGGATGTGCTCTCCTCTCACTTTAACCACGGATTCGTCGGCGTGCCACCTGTCTGAGTTCAGATTCGCAGATTTCACGAACTCGTTAACGAGCCTCACGTACTTCTTTATCCAGTTGTGAACTGTTTTATGGCTCACTTCAATCTTGTAACTTGCCCTGAGGTGCTGGGCAACCTGCCTCAAGCTCAAGCCCCGGAAGTACAGATCCAGCGCAGCCACTATGGCCTCTGCCCTCTTCTTCATCCCGCTGAACCCCGTTCTTGCAGAAAACTTCCTCTTACACCTCTTGCAGTAGTACAGCTGTACTGGACCGGATTTGTTATATCTGACCCCCTTCTTTATAACCTCGTCACCCTTTTCGCAGTACATGCACTTTCTGTCGTCCCTCAAAGCCATTACAGCGTTTCTCACATCCCTCACTGCCATGTAGTACAGCGAAGCGTAGATGTGCTTGCACTTAGCTCCCTTCTTCCTGAAATCGGGGCAGCTACAAACCCACCTATCTCTGCTCCACACAACCCTGTACTCTCCATCTCCCCTTTCTGACTTTACGATGAATTCGCCTTCTCTAACCTGAAAGACTTTGCCTTTTGCAAGGAGCTTAAGCCCATTGTTCTTTCTCTTCGACATCTTCACACCCTCCTCAGAATTAGGTGAGACTTCTTGGACTACGGGAATTTTCCAGTTCCCTCAAAACTTCGACGGCTATTCTATCAACTACAGCGTCGATGTTACCCAGCACAAGCTGCAACGTCTTCAGGGGATTCGCATTTTTTCGCTCAACCTCTTTGTCCCTCCTGTACTCGCAGTCTGCTCTGCAGTACCGGCACTCTGCTCCCGGCACTCTTTTTCCCAGCTCTCTCAATCTCTCCTTGTCCTTCAGGTGTGTGACGAGCTCTTTAACAATTCTTTCCGCCATCCGCACATTGATTGAGAGAACATCTCCAGCTTTCAGGTCTGCGACGAATGTTTTCGTTCCACTCAGGAGTGTGTAGACTGCAGGCTGAACGAGCTTTGTTCTGCCAGTTTTGACTTCTATAAAGACGCTACAATTACCCTCATTTGTGAGGCAAATCCTGCTGCCAGCCACTCCATCGACGCATCCGAATTCGAGCGGCACCTCGCTAGCAACGCCAATCTCGTTCAGCTTCAGCTGAAGCTTTGCAAGCAATCTCGACTTGGCTATGTCGTGTATCAGTCTGTACGCTGAAGTAAGTTCTCTATTTTCTGGTTCGTAAAATGGGCAGGCTGTAAGTAGCTGCTCGTCGAGTTGACTGGGTTTAAACTTTCTTAGGATCCTCCTCAGCTCGGCTTCCAACTTGTTGCCTATCTCATTTTCAACCATGTGGTACTATAGTACCACTAACTATTTAAATTTAGCGGTATAACAGTATCATAACCCACAGCATATATATTTAGGATGGTACAACAGATGCATTATGGCAAAGGTTACAATTGAGATTGACGATGAAGAGCTGTTGACAAAGAAGGAGACTAAGATAGGTGAAGATGGTCGTGTTTTCATAGGGAGGGGCTATGCTGGCCAGGAAGTAGTTGTTTACGTTCTGAGAAAGAAGCAAAAGCATGAAGAGGAGTAGGATAATGAGCTACGGAAAAATACTTACCAATTTTGCTGTCTAGTAGGGGACAGAGAAATAACAGCAATTCTCCTGAAGTTGTTAGGTACTCTTCTACCTACAAATCTATCTTTCCAAGCCAATCCAGACCTTTGTTTGTAATCCTGACCCTGTAAGAAGCCTTACCCGAAGCGCTCTCTTTCTTCCCAACTTTGGTAACTTGGATGAAGTTGAGGAGCTCCAAAAACTTGCAGTTCTTCTTCACAGTTTCGTAATTTGTTCCAATTCTCTTTGATAGGTGATAGTACGAATAAACCTTTCCATCCGATAAAGCCCTCAGAATTTCTATCTTCTTTCTGTCACTTTCAAGCAGCTCTACCATGCTATCATTATCATTTTTGTTGTATACACCACAAAATGGAAAGAATTATAAGGAATAATTCAGGAATTTGTAGTGAACACTACAATATAGTAAAAAGATACAGAAGGGATTGGAATGAGGAAAATAGCTTTATTCATCTCTTTATTCCTGCTGAGTGCAGCAACAGTAGCAGCATCTCCACAGGCACAGCTCGCGATAAGTGATAGTGCAGATCTCCTTTCAGCAGACACGGTGGATAATGTCTTCGTTCTGACGCATGAGGGCGGTGAGTCAATAGTCTTTTCGCAGATGAAGGTGATAGTCAAAACATCTTCAGAATTGCTGGGCACGGTAACCTTCACGAGCGATGGTTGTGCAGTGCCATCAAGTAACAGCCATCTCACCGCTACCGTAAGCCCCAATGCCGGAGACAACGGCATGTTCGATCCCGGGGAGCAAATTACTTTCACCGAAATACCGGGCTACACGGTAAATCCCGGGGTTCTGAATGTGGAGGTTGTGGATACACTGTCGGGCCAGCCTATTCTGTCCGGTCAGGTTCAGGTGGATGCTGTGGCTGGTGTTGCAGCAGGCGGTGGGGGTGGAGGTGGAACAAATCCCCTGCTCTCGCTCGCTCTGGACAGGGTAGAGTATTTGCCCGGAGAATCTGTTGTTGTTCACGGCTACCTGACGGATGGTGCAGGTAATCCAATTGCCAGCGCATATGTAACAATATCCCACAATCTGCCGGGATTGCAGACTGGCCAGGGTGTGGCAACCGATGGTAACGGCAAGTTTGTTTTTACGCTCAACATTCCTGAAAGCTGCCCACCCGGAGATTACACCGTCACAGCAACTTACGATGGTGCTGTCACCTCCGCAAGCTTCAGGGTTATATCCCGGCAGATAACAGAGGATGACTTCACCGTCACTTGGACGCTAACACCTGATAAAACATGTTACAATCAGGGAGATAAAGTTACCCTGCACTACACGATAAAGCCAGCAAGCGATGAAGCTGCCAGAAAGGCTGGGGGAAAGACATTCAGATTCGGAACAACGCTCAACAATCCTGCTATAAGTGCTGTTGTTCACTACAAAAATGGTGCAGGCGTTGGTTATGAGAACAGTGGTGAGGGCTGGGGGAAGAACCATCTCGATTTGAAAGTTGCGGAGTGGGACTACGGATTGGAGAAAATAGATGTTGAGGTAACGGGTGTGGTACCATCGGAATCCGGAACTGCAGGGTATACTGTTCTCTCACCTTACATAGAAGGATATCCCGGTGTACTATCGCCGGTAATAATAGACGTGTGCAGTGGGATCCCAACAGTTACGCCCATTGAAACTGTAACTCCAACACCGGCACCGATCTCCGGAAAGGTCGTGCAGTTCGTGGTAACCGAAGGTGTTACTGACAGCGGTGGACACCTGTACATAGAAGGATTGCCATCCACCGTTAAGGTGGGCGAGACGTACACAGTTATGCTGACATTTTCATTCGAATGGTCGGATGCAGAAAATACAGTCTTTGACGTGGACGGCATCTACGCGGGCTTCGTGAGCGATAAGAACTTAATAGACTATGCATCTGGTAAGGCGGTTCTCATCTCTGAAGCCACCCAGCCACGGCACCTGGATCCGGACTGGGTGGGATTTGACTTCATTGCTGTCAACAAAAAGGTAAAGATTGGAGACTCGATAAAGGTTATAGCCCACATAACACCTCAGAGAACCACTCAATCAGGCAGGGCTTACCTGATGTTCAAGTTGGTTGGGAGCGGTACGGGCGGTATACCAGAAAGCACTGGTGTCGTCAACAGTCAGTTAATATTTCCAATCCAGCCCGTAACAGTCAGCGTATTCTCATCACCTACACCTACACCTGCGCCAAATCCACCAGCCAAGCTTGAAAGGCTTAAGCTATCCATCGAACCAAAGTATGTCGAAGCAAAGCTTGGCGATACAGTGAACTACACCATAACGTTGAACTGGTACCCACCGGAGTGGAGGGGAGATGTGGTCTTCCGCGTGATGGCCTCATCTGCAGGCTTTGAAAAGGAGATCTTCACCTCAACGGCAAAGCCTACAACAAATCCTCCAGTAACGAGGAGCATACAGGTTCCAATCGGGAACTTGCCACCGCTGACTTACAAGGTGAAGGTTGTTGTTGAAGCAAACTCGCTGAAAACGAGCGATGAGACAACACTCAAGGTCAGGCCATCAACTCCTGGATTTGAGGCAGTAGTAGCAATTCTTGCAGGGGCAGCAGCGCTTGCTTTGAGGAGGCTAAGATGAGGAAACAAATGGAGTTATTTTCACTCTTGGCGGTTATAACACTCTGTCTATCCACTGAATTGGCGGTAGCCAACGATATACCCAGCTACAATCCCTCCGATTACATTCGACCCTGGGACAGCAGCGTACAGAAGGTTGCCTCCGAAAATAAGGGAGCAAAAGCACTCTATGAGTGGGTGGGCCGAAATATAAGATACGAGTCCGATGAAAAAGTGTGGGACACTGGAGACTACTGGCAGCTTCCCAACACCACAATAAGACTCGGAACCGGAGATTGTGAGGATCAGGCAATATTGCTGGCCTCGTTGTTATCCACAGAATATTCGAAGAATGACGTGAGGTTTGTCTTCGGTAAACTGGAGTCATTTGGAGGGCAAAGTTGCTACCATGCGTGGGTTGAGATTAGAAGGAGCAGTATCAGGGGTTTTGGCACCAGCTCCACTTACGAATCGCTTGATAATCTGGTGAACAAAACACTTGTCATCTGGATTGGGGATAAGAGAGTTGAGGTTAACATAACTAGGGAAATGGTGGAGGAGCTGAAGAGGTTCGGTCTATGTAGAGATCAATGGGTGCCTCTGGATACGGCAGTTAACTTGGCTGACGATACACCCTTTCCCTTTGAGGTCTGGATGCAGCTCGGTTACCGCGCATACTCACTGGGCCTTAGCAGGGCCACACCCGAGTACTACTACACCTGTAGGGAGGTTATTACGGGCAAATTGTATGGTATTGCAAAGACCGATGAAAAAGAAGAACCGGTTTTTGGGTTATTTAATAAATCCTCAGAAGGGTATTCAGTCGAGATCTCTGGAAGTGTGGATGTATTCAATTTTGATTCGGCCATTCTTTTCTACAAAGAACCACTAGGAATTAAAAAGGGTAGCAGAATAATAGGTTATGTTTCATACCATCCGATGTCAGGATACGTTGACGGGGAATCCGAAGGATGCTGGGTTGCAGTGGAGAGCCAGAATACACCAACAACACTTACCACTCCAATTCCGACCAAGACTCCGATTTCCACCATTCCAGCTCAAATTGGGGTTACTCCATCTCCTGCTTCACAGATTTCTTCTCCAAAACTTAGAGAGCTTAAGGTATCGATAGAGCCAGAATACTTGGAGGTGAGGCCCGGTGATACTGCTAATTGTAATATAACCTTGGACTGGTCACCAAAGGACTGGAGGGGGGAGATGAAGATTTCAGCAGTATTGTCTGCTGCCGGTTTTGAAAAGAAGTATGAGCTACCCTCAGCAACACCAGCCTTAAACCCACCGATAGTAAACAGAATAACATTTCAGATTCCAGATATTCCGCCACTAACGTATAAACTTAGACTGCAAGTTGAGGCAGATTCTTTGAAAGCGAGCGATGAGACAACACTCAAGGTCAGGCCATCAACTCCTGGGTTTGAGGCAGTGGTAGCAATAATAGCCGGAGTATCTGTTCTTGCTTTAAGGAGACGGAGGGGATCGCTGTGAATTTAATTTTTAATTTTTACAATCCATGTAATTAAAAAGGAGGTGTTTGCATGTCTAAACTGAGAGCTTTAGGTAGAGGCCTTGGTACTTTTTTGGTTGTTGTAGGTATAGGTATAGTTGTTATAGCTGTATCCCTTACAATTATAGGAAGCTCAATCGAGGGGAGGTTGACTTGGAATGATGCCGGAACTTTTGTAGGTATGCTGGTGGCGGGCTTCGTAGCCGCCGGGATTGGTGCTGGAATCAGATCTGCGTTGAAGTGATGCTAAGAGACCCCATTTGCTAGCAATAGGATTATCAAGCAGAGAGAAATAACTGGGTGAAAACACGTGAAGCAGTTTAATTGTTCCTATTGGCTCTAAAGTTGAAAATAAATCATAGTAGAGCACTTCAGGAATTGATTTAGGCTTAAACAAGCAGAAAAACAAAAATTAAATGTAGAGCTGGAAGATAAGGACTACAAGTGGGATAACGCTTTTTAGGATTTAAGCCGACTTGCAAGATTATAAGATAGGTGTTTTGAAATGTAAATCTGATGGACCGGTGGGGATTTGAACCCCAGGCCTCCTGCATGCCAAGCAGGCGCTCTACCTCTGAGCTACCGGCCCTTTATACAATAGCCACCTCCCGGCTACGACCTCTAAGCTTTTTATGGCATTAGGTTTATGAAGTTTATGGTCAAGGAAAGCCATGCCTCATCAGCCCGAAAAACGGTCAGACTGGAAAAATGTAAAACTGCTCAGCCTCGTCAGCTTTCTTAACGACCTGAGTAGCGAAATCATCCTCCCCGTCCTCCCCTTCTTCCTGATCAGCCTTGAGGCAACCCCCCTTGGAATTGGTGTTGTTGCGGGAATTATGGATGGTCTCTCGAACATAATGAAAGCAATTTCAGGCTACTTCTCTGATATAAGGGGCAGGAGAAAGCCCCTCGTCATAGCGGGCTATGGTCTCTCCCAGCTCTCCAAGCTCATCCTTTCATTTTCGCCTTCAGTGGTAATTGTCTCAGTTCTTACAGCCACGGACAGACTTGGAAAGGGTATAAGAACATCTCCACGCGATGCCCTGATAGCGGAATCGTACGGCAGGAGGGGTAGGGCCTTTGGCTTCCACAGAGCAATGGATACGCTTGGAGCTGTCTTCGGCTCCGGAATTGCTGTTCTGCTTTACACCAGGCTTTATGACTACCGGGGCGTAATTCTCATTGCAGCCCTCATAGGCTTCACAGCCTTGCTCCCACTCTACTTCGTTAGAGAAACTGGAGTTGTGAGAAGAATCAGGCTTGGAATGGAGATGAGGAAATTTCTCATTTTTTCCGTAATTTTTGGGGCAGCGAACATAAGTTACATGTTCTTCTTGATTTCTGCCTCGAAACATGGAGTAATAACCGCTTTACTTCTGTACTTTGTCTTCAACGTCATCTATGCGTCGATGTCATACCCGGCAGGCATCTTCTCTGAAAAAATTGGAAAGAACAGGATTGCATCTCTTGGCTATCTATTCCTTTCCATCTCCTGTGTTCTGATGATCTTTGATCTGCCTTTTGCAGCTTTTCCGCTTTTTGGCCTATTTATGGCTTTCAGCGATGCCATGCAGAGGGGAATAGCCTCCGAACTTGCTAAGTCAACGGGCTTCGGGCTTGGAGCCTTCCACTTTGTCTTCGGGACATCTGCTCTGATAGCGAACGTACTCTACGGCTACCTTCTTGTGGCAGGCAACGAGTACGTATTCGGCCTTGCAGGAACTCTTGCTTTCCTGTCTTCGCTGATATATGCAACGTTCAGGGCTTAAAAAACTTTATTAATTTAGCATTGTATCTGGAGGGTTATTTAAAAACAATACCGAAACTGTTATTAATCGTTGTTAAGTTTTGGCTATTGCATAATAAAAAATTAGGAGGTGGAACATGCATATACCCGATGGGTATTTGGGCCCTCAAACGTGTATAGCTTTGTTTCTATTGATGTTGCCTATATGGTATGTGGCCTTGAGGAAAGTCGGCAGACAGCTTGGAACCAGGGAAGCACCAATGCTTGCATTGCTTTCGGCAGTATCGTTTCTGGTGATGATGTTCAACTGGCCGGTACCGGATGGAACAACTGCACATATGGTAGGCGGTACGCTTTTTGCAGTTATTCTGGGCCCGTGGGCGGCGGTTATAGGTATTACGATTGCACTTGTTATTCAGGCATTCTTCTTCGGTGACGGAGGGATAACCGCTCTGGGAGCGAACTGCTTTAACATGGCTGTGATTATTCCATTTGTCGGTTATGCAGTATACAGAATTCTGGAAAAGCCTGCAGGGAGGGTTATAGCATCCGGCATAGCTGCGTACATCGCAATAAACGTGGCAGCTGTTGCGGCAGGTTTTGAGTTTGGAATCCAGCCCTTTATAGCTCCGGGATACTGTCCCTACCCCTACACAATTTCGATTCCGGCTATGGCATTTGCACATCTAACGACCGCTGGACCGGTGGCAGCAGTTGTAACGGCTCTGGTTGTTGGATATCTTGAAAAGAGCAGACCTGATTTACTTGGAATTGCTACGACGGGGTGAGAGCATGGAACCTTGGTTGAGAAAAGCTCTGATAGTGATGGGATTCTTTGTACTGATCGTGCCGGTAGGAATACTCGCAACATGGGACTATGGCGACGCATGGGGCGAATGGGGACAGGTAAACGACATCCAGCATGGTATACACTGGGCTCCCAAGTCATTCTTCAATGCTCCCCTGCCGGATTACAACCTGCCACTTCCCGGATGGGATGAGAATAAGGTGCTTGCATCGATAGGCTACTGGATATCTGCGATAGTGGGCATTCTCATGTGTTTTCTTGTCTCTCTGGGAGTTGTGAAGGCCATAGAGATTGCCAGATCAACTTAAACTTACCAAATTTTTATTTGTTACGTTACCATGAGCAGATTTGTTGAAAAAACAGTTGGAGAAGTACTGGAATATATTAGAAGTGCAGTTTTCTCTGAAAATTATTCGAAGGAAAAAGGTCTCCTCCAGAAGATAGATGCAAGGGCCAAGCTCATCGTGATACTGGGTTTGATATTTTCAGCTGTGATCTCAAGGAGGCTGGAAGTCTTTATTACTTTTATCACTCTCTCTTTAATTCTTGCAAAGGCATCAAAGATACCAGTCGGGTATTACCTGACCAGAGTTTTGATATTCATTCCGGTGTTTACGGGTGTTATAGCCATTCCGTCTCTATTCAACATCTTCCAGCCCTATGATGGGACAGAGATATTAACGGTTGTAAGATTCAATCAGGAGGTAGTGTTACCTCTGCTAAAGCCATTCTCTGAGATTGCCATAACAGAGGAGGGAGTCATCTGGGCTGCCAAATTTGTTTTGAGAGTTACAACTGCCGTCTCCCTGATAACGCTATTGGTATTGACAACCAGATGGTCTGTCCTGCTTTCAGCCTTCCGTAGCTTTAAGCTGCCAAGAGTGTTTGTGGTAATTCTGAATCTGACGTACAGGTACATCTTCCTTTTAACGGATATTGTCCTGAGCATGCTTTACTCAAAGAAGAGCAGGGCAATAGGTAAAGAGGGTACAATTAAAAGCTGGAGGCTGAATGCGAGGATTGTCGCAGCGTTGTTCATAAAATCATACGATATGAGTGAGAGAGTTTATTTGGCCATGATTTCGAGGGGTTTTGACGGATCTTTTCCGTACATGCAACAGAGTAAGATGGTGCTGAAGGATTACCTATTTTTAGCTGGAGGTTTGCTGTTATCGCTGGCAGGTGCAATGTTATGAAGAAGGTGTTTGAGCTCAGAAATGTCTCGTACAGGTATCCTGCAGGGGCTGTACTAAGCGATATCAATCTCGACATTTATGAGGGGGAGAGAGTTGTTATTGTCGGCCCGAACGGTGCCGGAAAGACCACACTTTTGCAGATTCTGGATGGCCTGCTTCCCGCCAGGGGACATGTTAAAGCATTTGACATGCTGCTGGATGAAAAAACGCTGAAAAGTGATGTGATGTACGAATTCAGGAAAAGAGTAGGTCTGGTTTTTCAGGATCCGGATGTTCAGCTTTTTTCCCCAACAGTTCTGGATGATGTTGCATTCGGCCCCATGCATCTGAACATCAGTAAGGATGAGGTCTTGAAGAGAGCCGAGAAGGCACTCAGACTTATGGGTATCGAAGATTTGAAAGATAAGCATCCGTACAATCTGAGTGGTGGAGAGAAGAGGAAAGTTGCAATTGCCACCGTTTTAAGCATAGATCCCGATGTGATACTGCTCGATGAGCCGACTGCTGATCTGGATCCAAAAAGCAGGAGAGAGCTGATAGATACGATAAACACGCTTAGCAGAAAGGGCAAGACAATTGTCACAGCAACTCACGATGTTGATGCAATACCTGAGCTGGCAGATAGAGTATACGTGCTTAACAGAACAGTGATGGCATGTGGAACGCCAAGAGAGATATTTACAGATATAGAACTGCTGAAAAAAGCAAATCTTGAGATCCCTCAGATAATGAGGTTATTCAGAGTCCTGGAGTGCTTTGGATACAACTGCGAAAAATTGCCCTTATCGATTGATGAGGCTATAGCTGAACTGACAAGAACTGTTGAGACTGAAGGAGGACACATTCACCTGCACATACACGAACACACGCACTCTGAGCTGGAGAAGCTGAAATCGAGGTTTGATCACCATTAGCATTTGGTTTGGGACAGCCGGCAGCTCCCGGATCATTAAACCTGCAGGATTTGTTTCTGCACTGAGAAAATTTTATTCACGGTAGAATCGGCAAGCAATCATCATATCCTGCTGCCAGTTCTCTTTATATACTAACTCTTTATATATTAAAGCACAAATCTCGAAATCTCACCCCACACAGCATCGATCTTCTCTTTCACATCGCTGCTCATCTCAACCACGTCGGGCCACTCTCTTTCGAAGCCCTCTTCCCTCCACTTTTTCGTTGCATCAATGCCGAGCTTCCCACCCAGGTTCGGTTTGTACGTTGAATGGTCGAGGCTGTCGATGGGGGCCTCGGGAATGATTATGACATCCCTTGCAGGATCGAAGCGGCTCGTTACCGCCCATATAACTTCCCGCATGTTGTGCACGTTGACATCGCTATCAACAACGATAACGGCCTTGGTTAGAGAAAGCATGCCCATGCTCCACAGAGCAAACATCACCTTCTTTGCATGCCCCGGATAACACTTCTTTATCGAAACTATGGCGAGGTTGTGAAATGCTGCTTCAACAGGCAGATTTATATCGACTATCTCCGGATGGATCATTCTGATAATAGGCAGAAAAATGCGCTCCGTTGCTTTTCCAAGCCATGCATCTTCCATTGGTGGTTTTCCAACGACCGTCGCATGATATATGGGGTTCTCCCGGTGGGTTATGCAGGTAATGTGAAAGACTGGATAGGGTTCAGGCGGAGTATAGTAGCCGGTGTGATCTCCAAAAGGCCCTTCGATGCGCAGCTCATCAGCCTTTACGTATCCTTCGAGGACTATCTCTGCGGTTGCGGGAACTTGCAGGTCTACAGTCTCGCAATCGACGAGTTTTACACGTTTTCTCCTTATGAAGCCTGCAAACATGAATTCGCTCAGATTTTCCGGCAGAGGGGCTGTAGAAGCGTAGAGAATTGCGGGATCGACGCCTATTGCTACAGCAACCTCCAGCTTATCTTCCCCTTTTTCCGCAAGCTTTTTGAGGTGCATGGCTCCATGCTTGTGAATCTGCCAGTGCATGCCAGTGGTTTTCTCATCAAAGACCTGCATGCGGTACATACCAACATTGAGTTCCCCTGTTTCAGGGTCTCTGGTTATGACTGCCGGAAAGGTTATGAACCGGCCCGCATCCTCAGGCCAGCATTTTAATACAGGAAATTTCATTAAATTGGGTTTGTCCATCACAACCTCCTTGCACGGGCCTTTTTTCACTTTTTTAGGCATAAACGATGCAACATCCTTTATGGCTCCGAGGCTCTTTAAACCATCAAGAAGCGATGAGGGTCTCATCTTCGTGAGTTCAACGAGCCTTTCTCCAATTTCTTCAAGCCTTTCAACTTCTAAAGCCATTTTCATCCTTTTTTCAGTTCCGAATGCGTTCATGAGAACGGGGATATTATAGCCCTTCGGTTTCTCAAAGAGGAGAGCTTTACCTCCTGCCTTGACAACTCTATCTGTGATTTCAGTTATCTCAAGGATGGGGCTAATATCATGCTTTATCCTCGCAAGCTCGCCCTCACTTTCCAGTCTTTCGATGAATTCCCTCAGGTCTTCATAGGGCATGCTTCAAGCATTCCAAATAACTTTAAAACATTTACTGCGTCTCTTCCTTGGCCGCTTCGGATCCTTCGGGTTTCTCCAATTCCCTGAATTTTCCAGTGCGAATACTGGCGACTCTTTCCACAGTTCTTGAACCGAAGTAGAATGAGATGACGATTAGAAAAACGGCTGTAATACTCTCAAGATTGACCGGTGTGAACATCGAGTATGCAAGAAGTGTGAAGTAGAGTACAGTAATCGATATTCCAAGGGCCTTTCTTACCTCACCCCTATCAAGAGCAGTCTGTTTGAAAAAGATATCCTCTATCAGTCCTGCGTTTATTCCTGCTCTCTTTAAATCTGCTACAACCTTGACGAAGGTCTCTAAATCAACATCTTTGAGGCTTTTTACACCTCTTGGCTTTATTCTCTCCAGAATCTTGGAATACTCTCTTGAATTTAGCCAGTCTAAGAAGATCAGGGTTATAAGGAATGTGCCAACAAAGAACGCCGCAGGGTATATCCACTCTGCTTTCAGCCCGTATCTGTAAACACCATAGCACGGCAGCAGAAGCAAGAACAACGTAAGGATTGCAGCAGCGAAATGTCTTGCCATGCATACTGGTTATCGCATAAAAACATATACTTTACGATTTGAGTTCGACAGATATATATACTCACTCCATAAATTATGAAATATGAAGGTGAAGGAAGCTCCGAAAACTTCTACATCCATTATTGTTCGCTCTGCTTCAAGCGCCCGCATAACGCAATCAAAAAACCCATTTCTCGAGCTGATGAGGAGACTGTTCAGGAAGGAAGAGGTTGCGATGAAGGCTGTGAGGTTCATAAACCTAATCGACGAAAGACAGAAAGCTGGCAAACCATTGAGGATTGATGAATGGGAGAAAGTCATGGAGGAACTCGGAATGCCCCGCTCCTCTTTCTACTCGATGAGAAACAAACTTCTCGGGGCAGGGATGATATCGACCCGTAATGGCGAATACAATCTCTCCGGTGTTTTCAGCAGAGATCTGGTCGACATGGCTCGCTGGTGGTGGACTGCAGTACTTGGCTACGACCCTGATACGCTTTAGGTGATTACCATGGAAAAAGCTGTAAAACTTGCAGAGCTTGCCGGGAAAAGAGCTGCTGGAATGGATGAAACGGATAGAATGGATCCCGAACTCATCAGAACAGCATTCGATTATAGCCTGATGGGAATCACAATTCCGGAGAGATATGGGGGTCTGGGGAAAGGACTTAGCGAGCTTTGTATGGTTGCCGAAGAGCTTGGAAAGGTAAATGCCGGTTTTGCTGTAAGCCTTGCAGCACACCACATGGCTGCAAACTCGATAAATCTGAATGGCAGTGAAGAACTCAAAGAAAAATGGCTGAAAAAGCTGTGCAGAAGACTTGCCGCATTTGCAACGACCGAGCCGAGAGCGGGAAGCGATTTAAAATCGGTAGGACTTGAAGCCAGAAAAGAGGGCGATTGCTATATTCTGAACGGAAACAAGACCCTTATAACAAACGGAGAGCTTGCAGAGGTATTTGTTGCCCTCGGGAGATGTGATGATGACTTCGGACTTTTTGTTGTTGAAAGAAAGAAGGGCATTGAAGTAAGAAAACTTAATGCTGGTGGCATGCGAGGGAGCGGGCTGTCTTCTCTTCACTTTAACAACGTCGAAGTTTCAGAGGAGGATTTAATTCCAGATGGCCTGGAGGCAGTGATGAGTACGCTGAGTGCAAGCAGGCCTGTTTTCTCAGCCATAGGTCTTGGAATTGCCGAGAGATGTCTTGAACTGGCGATAAAATATGCAAAAAGCAGGAAGGCGTTTGGAAAGAGAATCTCTGAATTTCAGGGAATCCAGTGGATGCTTGCTGAAGTTGCCACCGAAATTGAAGCATTAAGACTGCTCGTTTATAATGCTGCAGAGAAGTGTAATGCCGTAGATTCCGCAGTATGCAAGCTGTTTGCTGCAAGAACGGCAAAAAAAGCTGCTGATGTGGCTGTAGAAATGTTTGGAGGACACGGAACGCTAAGAGGGTCAGCTGTTGAAAGAGCGTATAGAGATGCGAAGATGCTGGACATAGGTGAGGGGACGAGTGAAATAATGAAACTTATAATTGCCAGAGAATTGCTGAAGTAATGAACGAGCTAATCTTACTTTCATTTTTCTCCTTTTTTATTGCCCTGTTTACTGCTCAGGCTGGTATTTCCGGGGCTTTTCTGATTCTTCCCCTCCAGATGTCCATTCTTAATTTCATCACTCCTGCCGTTAGCTCAACGAACCTCGTTTACAACATTGTTGCAATTCCGAGCGGCGTGTACAGATATGTCAAAGAAAAGAGGATGCCCTGGTTGCTTACGGCTATAATTGCCCTTGGCTCCCTCCCTGGCGTCTTCATTGGTGCTTTGCTTAGAACAACGGTATTGCTGGATGTCCATGCTTTTAAACTCTTTGCTGGGTTATTCCTGGCATATCTTGGCACAAGGCTGCTCATCTCGGCAAGAAAGCCCTCAGAAGGTACAAAGAAGATAGGCGAGAAGTTCTCAAAGATGGGCAAGCTCGAAAAAGATGCAATTGTTAAGGCAAAGGAGATTGGAAGAGAAGTTGTTTACGAGTTCTGGGGAGAAGAGTTCAGATTTTCTGCTATAGACATCTTTATTCTGTCGTTTCTGGTTGGAATTGCCGGAGGAGCTTATGGCGTTGGTGGTGGAGCAATAATCTCTCCTTTCATCCTTTCAATTTACGGGCTGCCAGTTTACATGGTCGCTGGAGCAACTCTGATGAGCACATTTTTAACATCGGTGTTCGGTGTTTTTTGTTATTCGCTGCTCGGCTATCCCCCGGACTGGCAAATAGGTGCTTCAATTGGCGTTGGTG
>JARQZL010000021.1 GCA_029984855.1 Archaeoglobales archaeon
CTTTTCTTTTTCACATCTGTCAACATCTGTAAGGGCTGCGGTGTGCATTATGACGTCGGGCTTGACATCCTTTATTGTTTCGGGAATTGATGCTGGGTTGGAGAGGTCAATTTTTACGGGTTTGCCAGCAGAAGGGTGGTTGTGGCAGTAGCCCGAGTAAACTTCGTAACCCTTCTCAAGTGCAATTCCAGCAATCCTTGATCCAAGCAGACCACTCCCGCCAGTGATGAAAATCCTCATGCTACCACTTCAGCTTCCATGGTGTGGGGTGAAGAACTCTTTCGTCGGCTAAAGGCCTCCACCACCATTCATTTTTAAGATACCACTCCACTGTCTCCTTTATCCCTTCCTTAAAGCTGTGTTTTGGTTTCCAGCCAAGCTTTCTGATCTTGGAGGAGTCGAGACTGTACCTGATGTCGTGCCCAGGCCTGTCTTCGACGAACTCAATCAGACTTTCGTCCTTGCCCATGATGCTGAGGATTCTGGTTACGACTTCGAGGTTCGTCTTCTCCTCCCCGCTGGATACATTGTATATCTCGCCCTTCTCTCCCTTCCGCATAACTGTATCGATAGCTTCGCAGTGGTCCAGAACGTATATCCAGTCCCTGACGTTCCTGCCGGTGCCGTAGACGGGAATCTTCATGTCCATCGATGCCCTGATGATGGTTTTGGGTATGAGTTTCTCTGGAAATTGATACGGCCCGTAGTTGTTCGTACATCTGGTGATCATCGCGTGCAAGCCGTAGGTTCTCGCGTAAGATAGGACGAACATGTCAGCTGCTGCCTTGCTTGCAGAGTATGGGGAGGATGGTTTTAGTGTGTCGTTTTCGGTAAAGGAGCCCTGCAGGATATCGCCGTAAACCTCATCCGTTGATATGTGGACAAGCCTGGCGTTGGGATTGCATTTTCTCATGGCTTCGAGAATCGTGAAGACTCCTACGACGTTGCTTTGAAGGAAGGAGTGTGGGTTGGAAATGCTCCTGTCGACGTGAGTCTCTGCGGCGAAGTTCACGATGGCGTCGACATTCCTGATTAGGTTTGCCATTAGATCGTAATCTGATATGTCTCCCTTAACAAATGTATACCCATCATTTTCTACATCTTTCAGGTTGTTAGGGTTGGATCCGTACTTCAAAGCATCGACATTGATTACTTCCACGTCAGAATGGTTATGCAGAATATATCGAATGAAGTTGCTTCCGATGAAGCCCAGGCCGCCTGTGACGAGTATTTTCATAGCTACACCTTCTACAACTCCACCCTCGACCTCTCTCCAAGGACAAACCTCCTGCCACTCGGCTTGGTGTGGGTATTCGTAGAGATGTAAGAATGCGGGCCTATCAGACTGTCAACAATTCTTTCATTTACATCAATCACACAATCGTCCATTATAACGCAACCCTCGATTTCACCTCTCTTTATTGTAACGTTGTTTCCCACACTTGTATACGGGCCTATGTAAACTCCTGACTCGATGACAGTATTCTTTCCTATTGCACATGGCCCCCTGACCAGTGCCCCCTTCTTAATCACGCTGCCCTCATCAACAAACACTCTGCCCTGAACACACGTATCGTCCTCAACAACTCCCTTTATCTCAGGCTCAATTTCGTCCAGCACAAGTCTGTTTGCTTCCAGTATATCTTCGGGTGTGCCCGTATCCTTCCACCATCCTGTTACGAAGTCATATCCTACGTTGTAACCCCTCTCGATGAGCATTTGAATGGCATCCGTTATCTCATACTCCCCACGCCAGGATGGCTTTAGCTGAGCTATCATTTCGAAAATTACGGGTGTGAAGAAGTAAATCCCAGTGAGAGCGTAATTGCTTGGCGGGATTTTGGGTTTCTCCACAAGTCTCTTTAGCTTCCCATTTCCATCAAATTCGGCAACACCAAATCTCTGAGGTTCTTTAACTTCAGTAAGGAGGATCATGGAATCATAATCTCCATTACTGAACTTCTCCACGAACCTCGCTATTCCGCCCCTCAGAATGTTGTCGCCAAGATATACAACAAAACTGTCATCGCCAACAAAGTCTTTCACAAGGCCAACAGCCTGTGCAATTCCCCTGGGCTCACCCTGAGGGATGTAAGTGATTTTAACGCCAAAATCAGAACCATCACCGTAATATTCCCGTACTTTCTCCGGATAAAGGTCTCCAAGGATGATCGCTATCTCCTCTATTCCTGCATCCCGCACATCTTCCAGTACATACTGTGAGATGGGTTTGTTTGCCACCGGAATTAACTGCTTGGGTCCGGTGTGTGTTAAAGGTCTCAATCGAGTTCCGTGCCCACCGTGGAGTATAACACCCTTCATTCCTCACACCTCAAACAATTACTGATACTTATCACAAAATAAAAATTTACGTATTTCCAAACATTTCAGAACAACAAAAATAGTAAAAATTCAACTATCTCCTCAGGCTACCGTTACCACCACTCGAAACCAACCCAACCTCTCTGTTAACAGCCCTGTCCACCAGATAACCCATCGAACCCTTTGAAATCAGGCTGCCGTAAGCACCATCATACTCGGCAATCCCTTGAACAGGTTCAGACTTTGCGGCAACCACCGTAGCCTTTACATCCACACTCTTCCTGGCCTTCATAATCTGAACGAGGGAATTCAAAATCAGGCCTGACATTATGCAGAGCAGCCCGAGGATCAGGAACAGTGCACACCCTATCGAAGGGCCGAAGGGTAGCTTTCCACTGGCGTAGTATGTTGAGAACGCCCAGAATCCAAGAGTTAAACCAACAACAACGGAAGCAAAGCCGATCACTCCAAAGGAAAGCAGCGGCCTCTTGTATCCTATCAAGCCAACGATGTTTGTAAGAACGTCTATCCCATGGGAGACAGGATTCTTCTTGTGCTTGTTGGGAACTTCATATCTGACAGAGATGGGCACTTCCTTAATTCTGAGGCCCTTTGCAGACAAATGAGCTATCATGTCCGATTCAATGTTATACCCCTCAGATTCAAAGTCATCCAGAGCTTCTAAAGCCCTTCTGTTCAAAGCCCTGAATCCAGACTGAGAATCAGTTATCCTGCACTCAGAACCCAGATTCGTAGCCATATTCAGAATTTTCTGCCCGAGCCGTCTGTAACGCGGAATACTGTTATTCTTCAAGAACCTCGAGCCTATGATGAGGTCAGCCTCATCCTCCAGCACATAATACACAATTAAGGGGAGTTCATCTGGTTCGTGCTGCCCATCACCATCAAGCAGTACAACCACAGAGTAGTCAAGCTCCTTAGCCCTCTCAAGGCCCTTCATCATGGCATAAGCCTTACCACAGTTCTTCTCCAGCCTCAACACTTCAGCACCGGCAAGCATTGCTACTTCAGCAGTTCTGTCCTTGGAGCCGTCATCAACAACAATGACCTTGTCGACGTACCTCTTAGTCTTCAAGACAACGCTACCAATGGCTACCTCTTCATTATACGCTGGAATTACTGCAACCAGATTTCTCTTTAGACTTGATTCCATTGCGTAACACCTTTTGTATTTGCGAGCAAAGTCTGTGCATCACACTGACAGATGTAACATTGAGCCGTGACTCATCAACTAAATAAAATTTTTGGAATTATATGCGTTATCAAGTAAATCATTATAATAACACTTATTGATGATTACATTTGTTAACTATATTTTGTTTGAATACTGACATTGGTTTATACTTTTAATTTATTACTCAAATAGTGCAAGCCAGCATAGCACAAGCTACCTCCAGCCAGCCTCCCATCACTGCTCAGTTCAGCTGGCCGGATTAAACAAAAGATGCTATCGTTTCCTCTGACACACGTATGTACTTCTTCACAATTTTGACAAACTCATTCTTCTGCATAGAGAAGGACACGGAATAAACATCATTAAGTCCCTTGCCCTCAAACTCCTTAACTATTAACCTGATCTGAGATTGAGAAACCTTGTAACCCTTCTTTTCAAGGAACCTCTTCAGTTCATTAAGCGAATTAACAAAGTAACCGGTATTCTTCCCTTTGTCTGAAGAAACGTTCTTCACTGCCCCGCACTTTTCACAGTAGGGGTGCAATTTCAGCAAGCCAATGGTTAAGGGCAGCCAGGATTTTCGTGAGGATGACATGTGCGAGCATGAATCCATGAAGGGGGTACAATTAAGAGAGGCATATAAAATTTATGATTCTATGTTAATCATCATGGTATGATTACATCAAAGCCTTTTATTATTACAATTATTATGAGTAGAAGTACAAAAAAATATATAAGACACTCGAAATACGAGAAGATTTCAAGAGTGACATTTGCGGAGGTATTCGAGTGAAAAAGTCTGCACCTGTGTGGGATCTCATTGCAATTGCAGCTCTTACTCTTCTGCTGATTGTGGTAATCTATGCATTTCCAGAGAGTCCGGTGAGAAAAGTTATAGGACTCCCATTCATTCTGTTCTTTCCCGGTTATTCTCTCATCTCGTTTCTCTTTCCCGGTAAAAAGGACTTGGATGGAATTGAAAGATTGGCCCTATCCTTCGGAATGAGCATAGCCATATCCCCGCTAATAGGGCTGGCATTAAATTACACCCCCTTTGGTATAAGGCTGACACCAATTCTGCTTAGTCTGGCTTCATTTAATCTGCTGTTCTCATCCATGGCAGCGTACAGGAGGTTTAAATCTGAGGAGCCATTTGTTCCACGGTTTGAACTGGATACTGGCTGGAGTGAGATGGGCAGACTTGACAAGACCCTCACCGTAATCCTTGTAGTAGCGATAATCGCATGCATTGCTGGAACGATATACATCATCGTAACACCAAAGCAGGGGGAGAAGTTTACCGAGTTCTACATCCTCGGGCCATCTGGAAAGGCTGAA
>JARQZL010000022.1 GCA_029984855.1 Archaeoglobales archaeon
ATTCTCTTACTTTCTTGACATCTACCGCTCCGGCAATGTTCTCACCACAGTGACAAACATAGACACCGATTCTAGGCTTCTTCATTCGTTCTAACACTCCATCACTTCCTACAAGCCTATACAGTATTAAGGAGGAACAAATTTACTTCAAGCGGAAACAAATAAAGATGTCGTGTTCGGCAAAGGAACGAAATCTCTGTTCGCTGATTATATTGCGTTCTTGAATCTCACCAAGGTGGGTATTTTTTGACTTTATTCTATATAGCGAGATTATCGGGTCTACATAGACTCATCGCCAGAGTGCCCCAAGCTTCAGCTTGGGGGTGAATGGCGCTAACACTTTCACACCACTCTGAACGATTTTATACTTACGTGAGAAAACTTTTGGTGTGTTCTTTGAAGTGCATGGGGCTGCGTGAACCAGCCTCTCCCCGCCGGTGAAACGTTCACTGCCGCTCAAAGGCAAATGCAGAAGCTCCGGTTCCAGCGGGAGGAAGCCGCAGGCTTCAGCCTGCGGTAGTTCACCAGATGATAGATAGACTTAAAAGCTATGAATTATACGTTTTCTTCTTCTTTGCTACCTTTTTATTGTTAAATCCATGTTTAGTGTTAATAAAAGCAAGAAAGGTAACAACTAAATAAACTGACTGCGAGAGGTAAAGTATGATAAAAATCAGAAAGCTGTCTTACAGATATCCAAATAGGGAGGACTATGCTATTAAGGATATAAACTTAAAAATTAGCAAAGGGGAATTTGTTTTAATAACTGGTAGAAGCGGTTGCGGCAAGTCAACTCTGTTAAAGTGTTTAAACGGCTTAATTCCACATGAATCCCATGGTGAATTCCATGGTGATGTTATCGTAGACAATTTAAATACTAATGACCACCCCATAAGAGTTTTAGCTCAGAAAGTGGGACTTGTTTTCCAAAATCCAGACGAGCAGATTTTTTCAACAAAAGTTATGGGCGAGATAGCATTTGGATGTGAGAATATATGCTTACCAAAGGAGGAAATTCTGGAGAGGGCTAGATGGGCTCTTGAAAAAGTTGGAATGGAGAAGTACATAAATGCAAATACGAACGAGTTAAGTGGAGGACAGAAACAGCGAGTTGCAATAGCCTCCGTTTTAGCTTTAAAGCCAAAAATTATCGCTCTGGATGAACCTCTAAGTCATTTGGATCCAAAAGGGGTTAAAGAAGTTTTGGATGTCCTTAAAAACTTAAATGGTGAAAGTATGACAGTTGTTTTGGTTGAACACAGAGTTCACGAGGTATATAAGCTTGTGGATAGAATCGTCGTCATGGATAGAGGAAGAATTGTTTTAGAGGGTGAACCAGAGAGCATAATAACCGATAATATGCTAAAAAAGCTTGAATTAAGGTTGCCCAACATAAGGCTGGAAAGGATTGAACTCAATCCAAAAGAGGAGAAAATTATTGAGGTAAGGAACGTGTGGTTTTCTTATAATAAAAAGCCAGTTCTTAGAGGCATCAATTTCAATGCGTTTAGAGGAGAGGTGATCGCAATAGTTGGTAATAATGGCAGTGGGAAAACGACTCTTCTGCACCTCATTGCAGGAATATTAAAGCCAGAAAAAGGGGATGTGATAGTGCTGGGCAAAAATACAAGAAAATATAGTGCATACAAACTTGCTGGATTGATTGGCATAGTTTTTCAGAATCCATCGCTTATGTTATTCTGTGATACTGTCTACGATGAAATTGCTTTTGGTCCGAGAAACCTCAAACTCAAAGAAAATATCGAAAGGTGGTTGAATGTTATGGAATTACAAGAATTTGCCAATCATCACCCTCAAACCCTTTCTGGTGGTCAGAGGTTGAGATGTGCTGCTGCATCTATCTTTTCCATGAATCCGGAAGTCTTGCTACTTGATGAACCAACTAGCGGACAGGACTTCATGCATGTAAAAAAGCTGATGAACATTTGTGCTGAGCTTGCAAGAACTGGAAAAACCGTAGTCTTTGTAACACATGACATTAATGTTGCAATAAAATTTGCAAACAGAATTGTTGCTATGAACGATGGAAAGATCGTTGCGGATATGCCAGTGGAGAAGATTACTGTTAATTCGCTGTATGACCTTATATACTGCTGATAAGGAAAATTACCAGTAAAAGTGCTGCATCTCTTAACGCTATTGGCATTCACCACAATCTTACTCCTATCTCAGCTCCAAATATGCCAATGTAATAGGGCCTAAGATATCTAACTGATGAGATACTTGTAAGCACCTCAAGCAAAAAGCAGGCTTAAAATGAAGATTTACAACGAGTTCTGCGAGTATGATTCCTAAGGCGGAGATCGGAATAGTTCTTATCAGAAATTTCAACGTTTGAATGATTATTTCGATCATAGATACCAGTGAGCAAGCCAATAGATTGGTTCAAATATCTGGTTATAATACAGTTCGGCTACCCACAGGTAAAAAATAATCTTTGCTGTGACTATAAATGCAGTAATAGCCGTGAGTAAAATAAAAATAATTAAATCAATTTTCCTCATCTTTATCTCGTAAAGTTCTGTTCTGCAATCATAAGCTCTAAAAGCTCTCGAATCTGCGCTTTTAGCCATTGTAATTGCCCTCCTTATTGAAGATGCGAGAAGTGGAAATATTACAGCCATTGTAGTTTTGTAAATTCCGTATCCCAACAAGATAGCATGCAATTTGAAAGGCTCGTACTTCCTCAATCTTTGAGACGTGAGCGTAATCTTTGCTTCGTCTATCGTTATGGGTATAAATCTCAAACATGTCATAATCATGAAAGAGAGCACGTAGTGGACTCTGAGCTTTGATAACCCGGCAAGAATTCTTGCTGGATCTTCAGTCCAGAATATAAGCAATCCAAACGTCATTGGGATTATAAACCTAAGAGATTGCTGTATACCATATAAAAAGCCTTCGTAGTATATAGCCAAACCTTCCCACAGCCCGCCTATAACTGGAGTCGAAGGATCAACCACTCCGGGAGGTATTATGTAGACTAGCGGGGTTCTCGGATATGCATCGTAGAAAACCGCCTGAACCCACATTATACCCCAAACTGTAAGGGCTACTATTAGGAACATAGCCTTTAGTTTTTGTAAAGATAGTCTGGATAAAGCAACGAAAAGCAGAACTACTATATAAACGACAAGTAAAGCCTGCCAGTGGTACAGAGCTATGCCGAGTGTGGCGAAGTAAAATAAAGATAAAATCTTAACTCTAACATCGATTCTGTGAAAAACAGTACCTTTTATCTCAGGCTCAGCTAACCTCATTCGATTACCCTCCTAAGCCTTTCTCCAAGCTTAACACCGACAATAGCTCCCAATGCGGAGTATATTGCTGAGATAACGGCATTCAGGTTTATATACCAGTCTGGATAAAACAATCTGTACAGGTACATCCATATGTAGTAAAAGGTGTATGTGGAATAGACATGCTTTATTGAGAATATAAAAGCTATCAATCCAAAGGTCCGAGCTCTACCCATTTTCCTTCCAGAGGTAAAGCCGAAGATGTACAGGAAAAATTCGGCCAATGCTGCGTATGATAGCATAAGGAGGATTGAAACTGGGTTGAAGCTTCCAAAAACCATACTGCTTAATGCTATTCTGATTACAGATGATATAATTACCACTCCCGGCCTTGGTATCAGCCATATCAAAGCTACAAGGAATGAGGCGTTGATTATATCCCAGAATATACCGGTAAACAGATGCATGAAAGGTCCGAGAGGTCCAAACAATGCTCTGACAACATCTCCAAAAACAAACCACGGGACGTCTACTATCGAAAACGCAACCGCTGTGAAAAGGGAGATCGTTATGAGTTCGTTTGTTCTCATTTCTCTAATCCAGCTCTTTTGTTTTAATCCAAGGGTTGAAAGGCTTAATATGGAGAGGACTACTGCAATCGAACATACAAGTGTCTTTATTTGGCTCTCTCTCCCAACATAAAATTCAAAGCGCTCCGATATAATTGTATCGCCTCCGAGGAGTGAAACTTTTAAAAAGCCATCGTACTTTCCGGGTTTTATAGAATAAACATCAGCATAAACCGGCATCTTCAGCTCCTCCACACCCTTAGCTCTCAAAACGATGAGAGTTTCTGGAACCGGTGTATGCCCAAGAAACTCTTCTCTCTTTATGTGCTCACCTCTGAAGAATTTTACTTCTTTCCCCTCACTATATACAGAAAATTTAATGTGCAAAGGGATGTCGCAGTCCATTTTGTTGTCTAAAACGCAGTACACAAATCCAGCAGGCTCGTCGAAGCTTTCTTCACTTCCAAAAAGTCTATGAAACCAAGAAAAAACGTCTTCCCTTATCTTTATATAGTTTTTGAGGTTCTTCTCCATAGCTATTTTTTGTATCCGGTTTTTTTTGATAGGGTACACTCCAACATCGTATATTCTTATTTTGCTCTTTAATTCGCCTTCATCCACCGTTATAAACTCAAAACTCCTGTTTTTTAACCCCAAAAGTTCAACGTAAATTTTTCCTCTATCATGCTTTGGCTTGACCGTTAATATCAAGCTCTTTTCAAAGTATCCGGGAGGGATATCAAGTTTAATCGTTTCATTTTCCTTTATTTCAACGTCTCCACCGATTAAAAACTCCGTTTTATAGCTTTCATTCAATAGGGTTCTTACTGTAACCTCCATCGGCAACCATTTATTCTTTATTAAGTACGGCTTTCCGTAGTTTCCCTGCGGAATCTTAACATCGATGTACACTCTTTCACTCATATTTTGTTTTCTTCTCCCCGCGCTTGCATACTCCTCAACATTAAAATTTGAGAACTCTCCAGAACCCTTGAAGTATACCCTGAGTTTTGAAACACTAACGACCTTACTTCCAAAATATCTCTGATACTCAGATTGGAAGTCCAAACTTACCCAACCTTGTTCAAGCTTTACAATACAAGGCACGATAATTCTTGGTACGCCGTTTTCATCTATGAAAATCTCCCTTTCAACTTTTGGAGGTTTGCTTCCATTCATCACGTAGTAGAATCTGTTTCCATCCGAGTACTCAATGTATACATAGAAATCACCTTCTCCTCTCCAGAACCATTCAACCTTTTTTGGCGAATTATTTAGCTCGTAAACAGCATAACCGCTACCTTTCACTCCGTTAATTTCATTATTCCAAGGCAGATTCCCCTCGATAAGCTTAAATTCTTCTGCATTTACTGCTTGTATTGCAAGTAATGCAAAAATAGATAGTAGTAAAATAAAAAACAAAGTATATTTCTTCATGCTTTCTTGCTACGTAACTCTAAGTGTATATAATGCATGCTCTCCGATTACCTTAGTACCGGCTCTGACAGGCCACGTTGGGGCAGCTATAACTCTTCCATCTGCACTGCATCCTACACTTCCCCAGAGCACTGGTCCATTTGTATGGTAGAATCCGAGATATTTGTCTACTGCTCCTCCTTTTGCCGACAAGTTGAATACGAATATACCGGTATAGTTGAAGTTAAGCGTATCCATGTCGTGTTCAGTTGAAAGAATCAAATACTTTCCTGCCGTTATAACGTTTGTAACCTGTCCTCCAAGCCTGAATTTCCACTTGAGATTTCCGTTAAGATCGAAAACCATGATGGACCCAGCATCTGGATGCTTTACCGGAGCTCTTGCATAATACAGTGTTACACCTTTTACGTTCGACTTCTGCGGGGCTAAGATTACACAGTCCTTCCCGAAACCAACGCTATTTACCCAGACATTCGTGCATATCGTGTAGTTTCCATACTTTATCGGTTTGAATGCAGTAAAGTTCGTTATCTCGTTTCCGTTTTCATCCAAGACATAAATCTTCCCAAAGTTTGCAACTGCAACCACCTTGTCTGCAACAACTCCCGCATCAACGTTTGTCGTCTCTCTGTATGCCAACTCATCCTCGTGTGGAACGTAGAACTTCCATAGTTCCTTTCCTGTCTTTATGCCGTATGCGTGAACATAGGCAGGACCATTTGTCTTATCCCCGTAGCTGAACGTTCCCATAACGAGTTTTCCGTTTATGACCATCATCTTACTTAAACCGCAGATTCCCGGATATCCATGGTTCTCTACCTTCCACAAAAGCTTTCCATCCTTATTTAACGCAACGAGAACTTCAGCTCTATCATGAGTTTCATTTACAGTCCACGTTGAGTATGCATCTGCAAAGAGCTCGTCCTTGTAAGCTGAAATTTTTATGTAGCAATCTATACTTATCTTCGCATCTTCAGGCATGTATTTTTCCATTAAAGACTTTAGAAGTTTTTTCATATCAAACCTCCATAGCTCGTCTCCGTTCATGTCGAGGCAGATAATGTAGCCGTGCTCTTTGAATTTCTTGTATGCATATTTCTCGGTCATGTATACCCTGTCTTCAGTTACGATGTAGTTGTCTATACCACCATAAGTCGGCTTCTCCCAGAGCTTGTTTCCCTCCGAATCGAACATTATCATTTTCAACTCTTCAACAACGAGAATTCTGCTTCCGTCGGGCGAAACGATGGCTTTCGTATACGGAATTCCAAAGCTCCACCTCTCCTTTGTAACGTCTGGAATTTTGTTTGGCTCTGGATTTTCAAGCTGGATCTTCTTTACAAGCGTCATCTGAGGCTTTAAAGGCTGTTCTACCTTTTTCTCCTCTTGGTGCTGAACGCATCCCAAGACTGCGAGAGCCAGCAGCAATAAGACGAAAGCTTTCTTCATCATAGTTTCCAAGATTTTGTTACTAAATATAACTTTTTCTAAACTCGTAATACAAAGGAGGAAATATGATCGTAATTCTTGTTAACGTGCTTGGGTATGCATAACTGTGATAAAAGTAACTCTGCACATCTCAGGAAGATTTGCCAAGTTTGTGGGAGTTTTCTCAATTCTTTCAAGTTTTCCTATTTAACCTATTTTTAAATTTATGGCTATAAATCGTAATACTTAAATACAGGAAAGTATTACTCTAAATAACATGCGATTAAGCTTTATAATAGGATACGGTGCTTCGATGCTTCCCACTTTATCTAAGGTATTGAGTGAAGAATCTAAGCTCGGTTTTGATTATTTGGCTATGAGCGATTTCTTGAGCGAAAAATACGCTGAAGAAATAGCAAAAAGCGATGCTATTTTTATCTACTCCTATGAATTGCCTGAAAAAGTCGAAAAAGCTATTGAAAGTTCTGAAGCAAAAATTATCGTCTCAGCTACAGATAGCTACGTTCACCTCTTAAAAGGCTTAAACATAAACAAGGCAATAGCTTACTTTAAAACTGGTGGAGAGGACAATTTAAGAAATCTCATCCGATTTCTGCTCAAAAACCTCGGAATGAATGTAGAGGTTGAAGACGTTAAGGATGTCCCATGGCACGGCATATATCATCCAGAACTCGGATTGTTCAGAGAAACGAAAGAATACCTTAAGATTTACGATAGAAGACCTCTTGTCGGTTTGCTCATCCACAGAACTTACTGGCTTTACAGCAATTTATGGCATTTCGATTCCATTGTTAGGGCTTTTGAAAGTGAGGGGCTGGGTGTATTGCCTGTGTTTACCCACGGATGGAGAGATGAGCTACTAAATACACCATCAAAGGAGGATACGATCAGAGAATTTTTTATAACCGATGGCAAAACAGTTGTAGATGCCGTAGTCAACTTAACCTACTTCTTCTTGCTCGATCACGGGAGGTGGGATAAAGAGAGTAGATTTAGGGAAGTTGAAGGTGTTGAACTCCTCAAGGCTTTGAACGTTCCGATAATACAACCGTGCTTTTCATCTTCTCAAAGCATTGCCGAATGGCGGGAAAGCCAGCAGGGCTTGGATTATCTCTCTCAGGTTTACACAATAATAATGCCCGAAGTCGACGGGCTAATCGAGCCGATATACATCGCCGGTTCGAAGCTGAGGGATGGTGTTAAAGTCTTCGAGCCATACGAAAAGCATGCAAGGTATTTGGCGAGGAGGGTGAAGAGGTGGATAGAGCTGAGAAAGAAGAAGCCGGAAGAGAGAAAGATCGCAATAATTCTCATCAACCCTCCGTGCAAGGGTTTGGAGGCTAACGTTGCTGTTGGCTTTGGTTTGGACGTACCTGAGAGCGTAGCAAGGCTTTTGAAGAAATTAAAGGAAAATGGATATAGAATAGAGAATTCACCGAAAGATGGAAAGGAACTGATAGAGCTTATACTTAAGAGAAAGGCCATCAGCGAATTCAGATGGACATCCGTTGAAGAAATCGTTGAGAAGGGAGGAGCAGTTGATTTCGTAGGCTTAAACACTTATCTAGAATGGTTTGATGAGCTTCCAGAAAAAGCAAAAGACGAGATTGTTACAGAATGGGGGGAGCCAGAGGATGTCTTATATGGAAAGATAGAGAAAGAACTTGTTGGAATGGTATATCGGAACAAATTTGTCATCCCTGGCTTACTCTTTGGCAATGTTTTCCTAACTCCCCAGCCCAAATTTGGATGTGCTGGAGCAAGATGTGATGGAAAGGTTTGCAGAATTCTGCACAATCCAACCATACCACCCCCTCATCAGTGGTTGGCAGTTTATAGATGGATCACAAGAGTTTTCAAGGCGGACGTCATAATTCACTTTGGTACACACGGCTATCTTGAATTTAGACCCGGCAAAGGTGTTGGATTATCAATCAACTGCTGGCCAGAAGTAAGTATTGATGATGTTCCACATCTCTACGTTTACAACGTTTCAAATCCGATGGAAGGTGTAATAGCGAAGAGAAGAGGTTATGCAACGATTATTGACCACATTTATCCCCCAATGGCTATGGCTGAAGTGCTTGAAGATATTGATTCTTTGCTTGCACAATATTCGAAAGCCAAACAGCTTGGCGATTTTGAGAGAGCTGAAATAATATACAAGGATTTAATCGAGAAGGCTAAGGCGAGCAATATTCAAATCAAAGCAAAAGATCCGGAAAAAGTCATTGAAGAATTGCATAGATACGTTGATGCTGTTAGGGGAACTCAAATAGAAATGGGACTGCATATATTTGCCAATCCCCGCATTGATAAGCTTGCCGAATACGTTGCAACCGTTATGGCTTACGACGGCGAGTTTCCATCAATAAGGAGAATTCTGGCTGAATACATCGGGTTGAATTACGATGAGATGAAAGCTAAGCCTGATGAGGTTAATAAGCTGGGATTGACGAACTCTGAAACTCTAAAGCTTTTACACAGAATTGCGGTGAACGTAATCCAGGAATTGTTGAATGCTGAAGAAGTAGATGACGACCTTGTTTCTGATTTAATAGATAAACACATCTCAGAGGCTTTGGGAGGTGTTGTGTATGCTTGAGCTTGGGAGGGATGAAAAAGTCGTTTTAGCCTTTAAAAGAGCTTTAGAAATCGCAGAAAAGATTAAGCAATGTACAAAGGAGTATGACGGCTTTGTCAAAGGGATTAGTGGGATATTTGTTGAACCGGGAGCATCAGGCTCTTTAACAAGAGGTAAAATTGAAATTTTGCCAACAGGCAGGAATTTTTATGCTGTAGATCCAACTTCCCTTCCAACTGAAGCTGCATGGAAGATTGGGGTTAAAACGGCAAACAAGCTGATGGAATACTATCTGGAAAAACATGGAAGATATCCTGAGAGTATTGGTGAGTGGCTTTGGAGCATAGATGCCTATAAGGCTGATGGAGAGCAGATTGCGCAGATACTGTACTTTTTAGGTGTAAAGCCCATATGGATTAACGGAAGTGTTAGAGGACTGGAAGTGATTCCGCTTGAGGAGTTAAAAAGGCCGAGAATAGATGTTGTTGTGAGAATTAGCGGTATAGTGAGGGATACTTTACCAAACTATATATATTTAATAGATGAAGCGGTGTCAAAAGTTGCAGCATTGGATGAACCTGTTGAAATGAACTTCGTGAGGAAACATTACTTGGAACACGTTTCGAAGCTATCCGAATTGAGCGTAGATAAGGAACTTGCATTATGCAGAGTCTATTGCGCCCCTCCTGGAGCTTATGGAGCTGGCGTCAATTATGCTGTTGAAGCCTCAGCATGGCAAGATGATGAAGATTTAGTCAAAGCATGGATTCAGTGGAGCAGTTATGCATATACAAGAAAGCATTTTGGAAAGCAGGCTGTTGAAGCTCTCATCTTAAATTTAAAGACCGTTGATGTTGTAACCCGCAATCACATAAGCGATGAGCATGACATATTTAACTGCTGCTGTTATTTCTCCTACCATGGGGGATTTTACAATGCTGTTAAAAGCTTGGGCAAGAATCCTGAGATCGTTGTCGTTGATACAAAAGATATCTCTGCAACAGAAGTAAGGGAGATGAAGGACGAAATTGAAAGAATAGTCAGAGCCAAGCTCCTCAATCCTGCTTGGATTTCGGAGATGAAGAAACACGGTTACAGAGGGGCCAATGAATTCTCTAGAAAGATTTTGCATTTATACGGCTGGCAGGCTACAACAAAGCTTGTTGATAAATGGGTTTTCGATGGGATAGCTCGGACTTATGTTCTGGATGAAGAAATGAGAATGTGGTTCAAGGAGAATAACGTTTACGCTGTTGAAGAGATTGCAAGAAGATTGTTTGAAGCTTATGAAAGAGGGTTATGGCAAGCGGATGAAGAGACAATAGAAAAGCTAAGAGAAGTATATTCAGAATTGGAAGGTATTTTAGAAGACGAAATGATCGGAGACATTCAAGGAGGAGCCATAGACATTTACACGATGAACGATGTCGAAAATTGGAGTGAGAATGCAAAAAACGTGTCTGAAGCATGGGAGAAGTTGAAGTAAGGTGTCAAGAATGTACTTTCCTTTTACAGCAATAGTAGGGCAGGAAAAAGCTAAACTTGCTTTGTTATGCAACGCTGTTAATCCGCTAATAGGTGGAGTTTTGCTCAGCGGTGACAAGGGGACTGGAAAATCAACGATGGTAAGGGCTTTAGCAGACGTTTTGCCAGAAATAGAAGTTGTTAAGGACTGCCCGTTCAACTGCAATCCAAATGGCGAAATGTGCGAAGCTTGCGTTGAAAAAAAGAAAAAAGGCGACATCGAAGTTACAAAAAGGAAGATGAGAGTTGTCGATCTGCCTTTGAGTATTACGGTTGATAGGCTGGTCGGAACTATTGATATTCAAAAGGCGTTAAAGGAAGGTATCAGAGCTTTGCAGCCCGGAATTCTTGCTGAGGCAAACAGGAACATCCTGTACATTGATGAAGTTAACCTGCTTGATGACTACATTGCAGACGTTCTTTTGGATGCTGCAGCTATGGGCTGGAATGTAATTGAGAGGGAGGGAGTTAGCCTAAAACATCCATCTCGCTTCATCCTCATTGGTTCAATGAATCCTGAGGAGGGTGAACTCAGACCTCAAATTCTGGACAGATTTGGTCTTTACGTTCAAATTGAGGCTGTTAAAGATGTAGATCAGAGGATTGAGATAGTAAAAAGGGTTGAAGAGTTTCAGGCTGATCTAATAGCTTTCAGAAAGAAGTATGAAGGGGAACAAGAGAAGCTTAGAGAATCGGTGGAGAAAGCAAGAAAGATCGTAAATGAAGTTGAAATAGATGATGATTTGCTCAAGCTTTTAGCCAAAACCATAGTCGAAAACGGTATAAAAACGCACAGGGCTGAGATAGTTACCGTTAAAACGGCAAAGGCTATAGCAGCGTTGGATGGAAGAAAGAAAGTAAATCTAGAGGATTTAAAGAAAGCTATGGAGCTTGCTTTGCCACACAGGCTTAGAGATAAACCATTTGAACCCCCTTCTCCACCAAAAATGCCTAAGGATGATAATAAACAATCTCAACAACATGAGGATAGACCCAATCACAAACATGATCAAAAGCAAAATAGGCAAAGTAATCAAACCCAAAATCCAAGCAGTGAGGGGAAGGGTAACAACGAGCAACAGTTCGAGACTGCTGATATAGATTTGGACCTTAGTTGGAATAGAGAGAAAAATAGAGGTGGCAAAGCAGCAAGAGGATCAAGGGATGAAAAAGCAACAGTTATCGGCTACCCTCATGGTCATCAAGTTTCAAACACCATTCCTTCAAAATCTGAACAGCTATGTGACATCGATTTGATTGCAACGATGAGAGCATCTGCAGCCAAGCTCAAAAGTGAGATAGAAGACGAAGATATAAGAGTTAGAGTAAGAAAGGTAAGGACACCAAGACTGACTGTAATGATGCTCGATTGCAGTGGAAGTATGGCGGCGATGAGGAGAATAAGCATTGCTAAAGGTGTTGCGAAAAGGATAATAGAGAATAGCTATGTGAAAAGGGATTTACTTGCTTTAACGATCTTTAGAGGTTATGGAACAGAAATAATAGTTCCTCCAACCCGCAAGTACGCTAAGGTTATGAGTGCACTTCAAAGTGTTAGAATAGGTGGAAGAACACCGCTTTCATCTGCTTTACAAACCTTATTAATGCTCGCTAAAAATTTTAGAATGAAAAATAAAAATTCAATTGTGAAATGCATCCTGATATCCGACGGCAAAGCAAATGTATCAATTTCTGGCAAGTCAATAAAAGATGAGATACAAACACTTGCTTCTGCAATAAAAAAGGATAAGATAAAATTCGAGATATACGATACAAGAGCAAAAACCATAGATCCAGCTCCCAGTTATGTTAAACTACTTTCTGATTTACTCCGAGCACCGGTTTATAAAGTTTAGATAAGTTTTGATCATTGAACGGAGATCGTCAGTATGGAAAAGAGTTAAGAGTTTATAAAAACTGAATCCATATCTACCTTGGCTTCGCCTTCCCACTCCTCACCAAAAAACAAAAAATTACAGTTTTTTAAACATCTTTAATCCGTGCATAGAAAATTTATCTGGGTGTATAATTGCAGCTGTATCTTCTATCACTTTCTCAGGGTGAATGTACCCGAGCTGCCATATCCAAGGTTGCATAGCATACACTCTTCCTTCCTTGAACGGCTTTGTTTCAGCAAGCCCCGGGATCTGTTCTATCAGATCCTTTATACTCTTAACAGGCACCCCCATGTATATTGCGATATAAACATCTGAGTTTGCAACCCTTTCAAGAAACTCCTCAGTTCCCACACTTACGTACTTTGAGGAATTCAAGTCTCCAAACGCGTACTCTCCACCGGCCATCCTCACCAGTTTTGCATGATAGCTCTGATTTCCTGGTACGAGAATCTTTCCTCTGAGGGTTAGGGCATAAATAACTCTTGGCTTTTTTTGACCCCTTACCTTCTTCTCAACCTGCAAGATTTTCTTCTCAGTATTCACGAAATACTTTTTTGCAGTATCACTCCTGTCGAAAAACAGACCGAAGAGCTTCACCCATTCCAGCTTACCCAGAGGATCTTTTTCAACCCAATAATCGCATGAAACGTATGGTATATCAAGCGATTCTATTTTTTTGATGACATCGATTCCAACAAATTTTGGACTTATAAAAACAAGATCTGGTTTCAAGTTTATAATTTTCTCATAATCCGGATTCTTGGCTTTACCAACTTCTTTTATTCTACCATCTCTTAATCCTTCCTTTATATCTTCAAAGTACCACTTGCTCACACTTGGTACTCCGACAATGGCGTTTGTAGAATTTATTGCCTCTATGTAAGCCACGTCCGTGGTTGAGAGCACTACCACCCTTCTCACCGGTGTTTTTATGAACAGATCTGCCTTGATATCCGGTTTGGTTTTATTCCACAGCACTATCCCTCTTCCGATACTGTCTCTCACTATTGTGTATCCCTCGTGCTTCTCTACCGAAAATAACTTCGCATATTTCAAGCTCTCTTTTGTTCCTATAGTTTGCTGTGCCTGCTGGATACATCCAGCCACAAGAGCTGAGATAATCAACAGTGCAACTATGCTTTTTGCACTCACAGCATCACCCCTTCTTTTTAAAACCAAGAAGAATGTTCATATTCATTTGATGATAAATCAAGTTAACTTGATTTAAACTTTTCTATCCGTTTGCCCTTGAAACGAGATTATACCTCTCCATGAAACAACCGCTTTTCTTCTGTCGCATCGAAGCCAACCTCAACCTCAGGGGACTCCATGAATGCTTGTACCAAACAGAAAATTTTTTAAAGTATTCGTCGCCAGAATCCCAAAAAATTTAACACGAAGTGTGAAGAAAACAGAAAAATTTCTAAATCAAAAAATTTGAAAACTTATCAAGGAAAGTTGAGGTGATGAGATGGAGAGATGTATAGTAAAACTGCTGGCTGCATGCATAATTCTCACGACAATACCTGCTGCGAGTGCAAGTGAGGGCAGCTACGGGAACGTGACAGCGAGCGTACAGGATGTAGTCACAGTTGGCGACACCCCAGCAACGATTTACTTCAACATATCCATCAAAGATACGACCAACGCAACTTCTTGGTTCAACGTGAGTTTTCCAGCATGCTTTGACCTCAGCAATGTAATAGTTAACATAACAATAAACGGTACAGCAGATCCAGCAGACTGGAGCAAGACGATAGGCGGTAGCTACATCAATGCCTCGTCCTCAACAGCCTCGGCAAACGCAAACGAGACACACTGGATTAATGTGACTTTTAATCTGAACAAGTTCTCTGACGTCGAGGGGATTCTCGGGGAGCATGAGGTAACCGTAACAACGAGCAACGGTGCAGATATAGATCTGACGGCAAGAGTTACGTGTGAAATAAACACGGGCGACGTTATCTTCGAGAACTCGACAACACCATACGTCCTCGTCAAGTTCAAAAACGCAAAACAGAACATTGCCCTCAACAGGATAGAGTACTACTACGGTGACAACATCTCGTTCTCTGTAGATACAGCCGACGAAGCTACTATCAAGCTCGTTGACCTCGACACCGGCGACGTCGTAAAGGCTGCGAGCGTCTCTGGCCACGAAGACTTCGAGTGGGCCACAGCAGACGAAATAATGCCCGGAAGATACGCAATCGAAGTCTACGCAAGCTATAGCAGCGATAAGAACTACATGAACCTGACAGACGAAACGACAATAGACAGCGTTACAGGTGATAACCTTGCAAGCGATGAAAGAGGCTACGTGATAGAGATCAGCCCGAGGGACGCAAACAAGCCCATAGTCAGGATAGAAATGCTGAATCCATCGTGCAAGGTAGCCAAAGGCGACCTTGCCGTATTTGATGTTTACGTTTACGGAGCAGACAGCGGAACGTATAGCGTTACCGGCCCGTACGACACCACCAAACTTACGGAATACGTAAACAAACCTCTCACGCTCTCAGGACACAAGTGCAGAGTCGTTGTTGACACAACAAAGATCGTGAACGCCGGTGGTCAGACAGGTACGTCAAAAGGAGCATACAAGCTCGTTGTGAGCAGCCTGAACACTGATATTGAAGAGATATTCTACATCGTCAGCCCCGATATAAGCCTTGAATGCAATGCTGATAGGGTATACCTCGGGCAGAAGGTAACGTTCCACGGAACTACCAATGTCGCTCCGAGCAACGACATGTGCGATGGAGGGGAAGAGAACTACGTAAAAATCACGGTTTACAACAGCACGAGCGAAGAGTATGTGGTAAGCAAGAAGAGTGTTAAGGTCGATGCTGACAGGAACTTTTCTGCTGATGTGAGATTCAACGTTAGCTGGAGCACAGGCACGTACAAGGTAGTTGCAAAAGTTTACACGACTTCGAGTTATTCAAGCAGTGATGACATGACGATTGCGGTTGAAAAACCGAGCTTCGACATATATCTGAGCAAGTACAGCTACCAGCCGGGCAAGTCGATAAGTGTGAAGGGAACTACAAGCCTGCCCGAGAACACCGAAGTTATAATAGAGGTGCCATCGGAGCTTTCCTCAACAACGAGCTACACGGTCAAGGTTGACGCAAACGGGAAGTTCAGCAAGAGTGTCAAAGTAAAGAGTGACGCTCCGTACTCGACTTACACGATAAAGGCATACGTCCTCCAGAATGGGGTGGTTTTTGTTGAGGATAGCGTTGATGTTGAAATCGTTCCCCACAAGCTGAACGCAAGCATTGACAGAACGAGCGTTGCAAAGGGTGGTAAGTTCACTATAAGTGGAACTGCCACTTCAAGCAAGGTTTACGTGTTTGCAGACGAAGCGGGAGTCTTTGAAGACGATGAGGGAAGAAGTGTGGAAGAGCTGCCATCGGAGACCGAGGCGTTCAGTACTGCTGGAGCTTACGCAAAAGTTTCAGGCGGTAAGTTCACGATCACACTCAAAGCCAAACTGTCGGCTGATCCCGGAACATACAGGCTCTACATCTTTGCTCCGGCGAGCAGCAGCGAGATCGAACCGGTAAGCGATGCTCAAACAACGTTCGTTGTTAAAGTGACGGAGATTGGCTTTACAGAAGTCCCGTCCAGCATTGAATTCGTGAAGGGCGGTACAGCCACGGTTGAAGTCAGAGTTAGCGAGAGCGTTACCGATGATGTCAGCGTTAAAGCGACACTTAAGGGATACAACGTCAGAGTGACGGAAACACTCTCAAAGGGCAGCGAAAAAGGTCTGTTCAAGCTCAAGCTGTATCCGTTCTACAATGAAAGCAGCGAAAGCTTGGTAGCAGCTGGCTCACCCAACGAACTTCTTCCACCAGGAACGTACACCCTCACACTCAAGCTCTACTGCAATGGAGAGGAAGTGAAAGACGCGAGAACGGAAATTCCTGCCATCATAAAGGAGCCCACGCTCGATGCAGAAGTGCCGACAGAAGTCAAACAGGGAGACCGGCTCAAGATTACGGTCAGGACGAACAGAGACAGTGGATACAGTGGAATATACGTCGTTCTGAAGACACCCATTGAAGTCTACGCGAAGAAGGTTAGCACGGATGAGAACGGAACGGCCATTGCGTTCTTCGAAACCGATATGCTTGAACTCGGAGAGTACAATGTTTACATCAGAGACACAATGGGCAGCATTAAGGGAAACATAGACGACTTCTACAGCATCCCGCTGTCAGACGCGTATGCGAAGAAGTACTACGCTCAGGACGACATTCTTGTCGCGAAAACTGTGAAGATCGTTGGGGAGATAGCACCAACACCCACACCAACTGCAACACCAAAACCAACAACATCCACTGCAACACCAACTGCAACACCAAAACCAACACTCACACTAGCAGCAACACCAACTGTTACTCCAACCGCAACACCCAAGAAGCAGCCAGGCTTTGAAGCAGTGTTTGCTATTGCTGGTCTTCTTGCAGTAGCTTACTTGGTGAGGAGGCGGTAGTGATTAGACTTTCTATTTTTTTATTTTTTTATTTATTTAATTAAATTTCGATGTCTTCAAGGTGTCCCTCGATTTCTCCGTAAATCTCTTCGAGCTCCCCAATTGTGTTCTCATCAGCATTCCACAATCCCCTCCTGTACGCTTCCAGCAATCTCCTCGCTATCTCCTCGATTGCATGTGGGTTTATGTCCATAAACCACTCTCGGGTTGCTGAATTGAACACGTACTTCTCTGCAATCCTGTCGAAAATCCAATCATCGACAAGCTTCGTCGTTGCCTGCCAGCCAAAGAGATTAACGATTCTCTTCATGATGTCTCCAGCGCTCTTGTAGCCGTGCTTTTTCATTCCTTCGAACCACTTTTCGTTCAGGAGAGTCTTTCTCGATACTCTCTCTATTTCATCTCGAGCGTCAACGACCTTTACAGCTTCCGGCTTCCTTGTGTCTCCAATAAGAACCTTCACCTTTTTCCCGGAGACCTTCTCAGCTGCGAGAGCCATGCCACCCTGAAACGCGTAGGGGCAGTCATCATCGAATATATCCCTCCCACTCATCGGTGTAGTGGTTTCTCACTACCGCATCAACCCTCTTAAGGCAGGCTTTCAGCTCTTCCTCGTTTCTTTCCCCATATGAGCTCTTTCCATACACGTAACAACCCCATTCCACAAAGATTTCCGCAAGTTCCTCCTCTTTCTCCCAGCATGACGTGTTTATCGCGTGGTTAACGCCAGCTCCATAGGCTCCGGGCATGTCGCCGAAAATTCTGTGTTTTATGCCCTCCAGAAAGTGCTTCCTGACGTAGTTCATTTCAAGAGGTTCGTCGAGAGATGCAACTTTCATAACTGCTTCATCTATCAGCTCCACCAAGTTCATGAAAACATCCCTGAAGAGCCCGCTTATTCTCACAACAACATCTATGCGGGGCCTTTTCAGTTCTTCGAGTGGAATCACTTCAATTCCTTCAACTCTGTTCCCGTTCCAGACAGGTTTCACGCCAAGCAGGTACAGTATTTCTGCAATCTGCTCTCCATCAGTATTCATAGGGTCGCTGCTCCACTGAACAAAGGCTATGCTTTCCGGCATTTTGCTCTCGCCGATCTTTTGAATCAACTCCTCTGCAAGCCTCTTTCCTACTTCCCACGCAGTTTTCGATGGGATTGTCCGTGGATCGACAGAGTAAAAGTTGAAACCCGTTGGTATTGCCTCTATTCTCCCCCTTGTTATGTCGCCCGAAGCAGCCGGCTCGACAAATCTGCCATCGAGGCATTTGAGCAGGTTCTTGATTTCCTGTATGTTCTCGAGCCTCGTGCGGACGTCTTCCCACCTCTTTATTATCTCGTCCTTGATATCAGTCAGGGCTTTTAGCAGGAACTCTGGCAGATCTTCGCTCAGCCCACTTCCTCTGATGACAGTTAAGAACGCACTTCTACTCATTCTGACGAGCTCCCCCATCGTATAGCCATTATAGAGCTTGGACGGATTGTTTATTGCTTCGCCGTAATCTACGCCGAGCTTTTCGAGTATGGCTTTTTCAGGTTTTACAATAGATGCAATGAAGTCGTCATCGCTATCAGGCCTGCCAAAGGTATGTAAGCCGTAGTTGTACAGAGAACTGTCCTGCTCCACGAGTTTAGAGTGAATTCTCAACACCTCGTCGTCGAAGTTCTCTTCATTTATACTAAAATCGTGCTGTTTCGCAAGTTCAACGATTCTGCGTTTCGCTTCCTTGCACTGCTCTTCCAGCTCTCTTTCCCTTGCTTTTAAGTATTCCTCAATCGCCGTTTCAAGCTCCACATACCTCTGCGAGGATTGCATGGGTGGTGACAAGTGATCGATAATCGTTGCGTACCCCCTTCGCTTTGCCTGCGTGCCTTCCGCAGGATTGTTGACTATGTAGATGTACGCATTTGGTATGCTTCGCAGGCAGATATCGGGAAAGCAGGCATTTGATAGCCCGATAGCTTTTCCGGGCAACCACTCGACACTTCCATGCTTACCCACGTGAACGACAGCATCGAAGAACTCGTTGATAAAGCGGTAGAACGCATAGTAGTAGTGGGGAACTGGTAATGTCGGATCGTGTATCAGCTTATGGATGTTCTCATCAAAAACGGGAGCACGATGTGGCTGTATCGTAACAAAGACGTTTCCAAAGAGCAGTCCCGGGATTGGTATATCGTCGTAATCCCCCCACTCTTCCAGCATCGAAGTTCTGACCTTCTCGGGCAATTCTTCAAACCACCGTTCGTATGTCTTTTTTTCTACGAGAAACGCGTGGCTGGTATTAAAGCTCCAGTTTCCCGGCCAGATCTGTTTGTTTTCCACGAACAGCTTTACAAGCTCCTCTCCACTCGACGGGATATTCTCGACTGTGTAACCCCTCTCATTCATAGCCCTCAGAATCTCAACAACGCTTTCAAAGGAGTCAAGGCCAAGAGCAGTTCCCACATTTGCCTCGCTGTTACCTACCGTCGAGGAGTGAAGGATTATCGCAATCCTCTTTGCTGAGTTTGGCTTATCTCTGAGCCTGAGCCACCTTTCTGCCTGTTCTGCAATCCTCTTTATTCTCTCGTCTATGGGTATTGCCTTCAGAATCGCTGGCGTTCTGATTTCACCTGAAAAAACAGTTGGATTTATCACGCCGTCGAACTCCGGCATCGCCACAGCCATGGAAACCGTCGCAACATTCAGCCCCTGTGGGTTCTCAATCCACTCTTCGGGGCTGTTTGCATAGATTTCTATTGCGTTCAGAACGGGCATATCCAGTCTCCTCAGCAGCTCCAGCTTTCTGCTCACCCTGAAGTACAGCCCCCACAGGAGAAGGGAAATGACGGGTTTGTTATCGACGAAGAAGTACTTTTCTATCGCCTCTTCAACTCCGGGCATCCCCACACTCGGATCAGGGAAGGTAAGGCAGAAGACTGGAACGACGCCGATGTTACGCTTCTCGAGCTCCCTAATCAAGCTATCAACATGGGCCGTATTTCCGAAGAGATACCTTGCTCTGTAAAAAAGCAAACCTGCAAGCTTCTTGAATGGGTGTTTGCCATACCACTCCAGATAATCCTCAACATCCTGAAAAAGCCCACTTTCTGGATGATATATCCCGTTCCAGGGTATGGGTTTCGGATTTTCAGCTTTAACATCCTCGAAATAGCCCATGCAGAACTTTACAAAGTTCTTCAGATTTTCAAGCCCATCGTAGGCGAGGTATTTTGCGAGAATTTCGTAGTCCTTCCGTGATACGTTCGAGTGGCTGTCGATGCCCGACTTAAAGGCTATCAGCAGCTTATCGCCAGCTTTGCTTACAAGCTCGTTCTCCCACTCGCCCCACCCCATCTGGTTGACAACGATTACATCGTATGGGCTTATATCGGGCAGCAGGTTTGTCCTGTTTAGCGTCTGAACATCGATTATATCTATTCTGAATCCCACTTTGAACTCTTTCTTAACCTCTTCTACAGCCATGCGGATGTGCTGGTAGTTCCATGCAATGAACAGAATTGCCGCCATCTCAACACCTTAAATAAAATCTACTTTAGTAGAAATCAAATAAATTTTAAAAAGCTTTCGATACTGCTGCAAGCATGAGGATCTGCATTTACCAGATGGAGGTTCGCAACATTTCCGCAATAGTTATCCTTGAATATCTCAACCTATACTTATTAACGTGGAAAAGCACTATACACTTTCAGAAGCTGCGGAAATCTTAGATGTCCATGGGCTCAGCCGTTGTAATAGCTAAAAGAGCTCTTAAAATGTTTCACAAATGGATAAGAAATGAGTGGTCTCATCCGGTAAGCTCTCGTCCTGAAAATTTGGGGCAATGAGGGCAATGAGGATGAAGATGGAGCCCCTGGGCCAGCCCGGGAGTCTTACACCGGGTAGCCGCGCCTTACAGGCGCACCGCGCTTCTCGAGGTAAGGTCGATGAAGGATGCGATAGCCCGACAAGGTCGATGAGGGATCCTCGACGGATCCGGAAGGGTTACACCTCGATTCCTGGTAGGGGTGGGCCGCCTTTGCGGTCTTCAAACCCGACACCTGATTCCTTCCCTTCCGTGACACTGAAATTGAAATGGATGGGAAGAGACAGGAATATGTAGGTTCGGGTGACTAGGGTGGAGGGAGCATTGATTAACGTCAGGTCTGCATGCAAGATCATAACAGGGACGAGAGCAGACTTTCTTTCCCATTCTCTATGCGGTGATGGCAGATAGAAAAGCTTCAAAAGTCTTTGACCTAAAGCATAATGGGGTTGAAGCAGTATGAAGTACACAAAGGATGAGGTTGCTGGTGTTGTCTTCTCAAAGCTCATGCCCTCGCAGGAAGATATCTTTGTAGATATAGGAAGCGGGACTGGAAGGGTTTCAGCCTTCTTCGCTCCATACGTCAGAAAGGTTTTTGCTGTAGAAAGAAATCCAGAAGCTTTCAAAGAATCAAAGAAAATTCTTGCGGGCTTTGAAAACGTCGAAGTACTAAATATGGACGGAAAAGAGTTCCTAAGAGATTACGATTACAGCATCGTTTTCTTTGGAGGAACTAAAGGCATAGAGGAAATGCTGGAAATAGCATGCAGAAAGGTAAAAAAGATTGCAGTAAACGCTGCACGCATAGAAGTTGCAAGTATGATTGTAGAGAAGATGAAAGAACTTGGGGTGTTCAGAGAAGCTTTGATAGTAAACGTTTCGAAGAGTTACGAGCTTGCAGGCAAAACTGCATTCAAAGGACTGAATCCAGTCTTCATGATTGTTGGTAGCAGGGGTTAAAATGCTGTACGGCGTTGGTTTGGGGCCCGGAGACAAGGAGCTGCTAACACTCAAAGCTGTTAGAGTAATAAAGGAGGTAGATGAGGTAATTGTGCCAGGAAAGCTTGCCTATTCGATAGTCTCCGAATTCAGGGAGCCAAGGCTCGTTAAGTTTCCGATGGGGAAAAGTGAAGAGGTAACGAAAAAGCTTGCAGAAGAGCTTGCAGAGCGATGCGTTGATGAAAACATAGCCTTTGCATCCCTCGGCGATCCTGCATTCTATTCTACATTCCAGCATGTTGCCGAAGAAGTTACCAGAGTTAATCCATCCATAGAAGTGGAGATAATTCCTGGTATAGCAAGCTTCACAGCAGTTTTTGCAAAGATGAAGAAGTTTGTTGATGCCCCTTTGATTATCACCACAGCAAAAATGCCTGAAGTAAAGCACGTTGTTGTCATGAAAGCTTCTAAGCCCGCAGAAATTTATAAAAAGCTTATATCGAGAGGATTTGACAAGGCTATTCTTGCAGAGAGGATTTTCATGGAAGGTGGGAAGATAGAGGAGCTCGATCATGCAATCCCGGAAAAATCGGACTACTTCACGCTGATAGTGGGGAGTAGAGAATGATGGTGCGTATGAAGGTTTACTTCGCTGGCTTCGGGCCCGGAGACAAGGATTTGCTAACGTTAAAGGCATACAGGCTGCTCAAAGAGGCTGATATCATAATCTATCCCGGCTCCCTGATTGATGAAGACTTGCTTTCTGAGTTCAAAGCTGAGAAGGTAAACAGCCATGGAATGAAGCTTGAAGAGATCATCGAGTTGATAGAAAACGCAGTAAAGAACGGTAAAAAGGTCGTGAGGTTGCAAAGCGGGGATCCAAGCATATACGGGGCGATAGCTGAACAGACGAGGGAGCTCGAAAAGAAAGGTATTGAGTACGAGATAATCCCGGGGGTTAGCAGCGTTTTCGCTGCAAGCGCAGCATTAAAAACTGAGCTGACGATGCCAGACGTTGCAGAGTTTGTGTTTGTTGGTAGGCCAAAAGGCAGGACTCTCGATGATGATTATCTCGATGTCGTAGCTTCGCTTCCATGCACAATTATAATCCTGCTCGGCGTTGATAAGATGAGATATGTAGCAGAGAAAGTGGCAGAAGTAAGAGGGAAAGATGAGCCCGTGGCGGTTGTATACCATGCATCGAGGGAAGATGAAAAGATTATAACGGGAACGCTTGCGGATATAGCGGATAAGGTTGAAGCAGAAGGTATAAAGCGAACGGCCGTAATTATAATCGGGAAAGCTTTAAAAAAGGAAGGGAGGAGGTCTCTACTATACGGATAGCCGTTGTTGGGTTCGGTAAAGATATAAAGGCCATCAGAAGGCTTGCAGACTGGCTCAGGGCAGACATAATACTCTACAAACCGGGAATATGGCAAAGCTTGCT
>JARQZL010000023.1 GCA_029984855.1 Archaeoglobales archaeon
TCTTCTAAGCTTTACTATCAGTCCTTTGATGATTGTCTTAAGGGAATATCCACTTGTGCCTCAGCAAAGAAGTAGTTGATTTTCTAAGAAAGTACTGGCTCTGGATATATAGAGATATACCAGGGCAAAATCCGCTCAGGAACATTCAAGAGTAGCTTGAAGTTATTGCCGAATGTCCAGCTCTAAAAAACCATCCGATTAGCCTACAACTCCTCCATTAACCCGGCGATATCTATGCTGCATTTTTTAACGTGCTCTAAGCCAGCAATCCGCTTGTAAACCTATTTCTATCTTTTTATCAAGTCAACATAATTATTCAGCAAAATATAAGACCCATCTCAACAAAAAGGTTTAAATATACTTTTAATGCTCAGTCCCATTTACTGAGAACAATCCAAAATTATGGGTGAAATCATGGGTGAATTGAGTAAAGCAATAAAAAGATGCAATAAAAATCCGGTAATTGCAGAAGTTAAAGTTCATTCACCGAAATATGGTGATTTACTCAGAGGGAGGAACGAAATAGACATTCTTCGTGCCTACGAAAGGGCTGGAGCGGTTGGGATTTCATATATTACTGAACCTGAGCACTTCAAAGGAAGCTTTGACGTCTTCAGGAAGATATGCAATTCCACACACCTTCCCGTTTTGAGAAAAGACTTCATAACCAGCAGGGAAGAGATAGAGAGAAGTGCAGAGGCTGGAAGTTCGGCAGTACTCCTCATAGCCAGGCTGCTGAGGGAAAAAACGGCCGAGTTTGCCGATTTTTGCATTGAGCACGGCCTTGACCCCCTTGTGGAGGTTCACACAGCAGAAGAGCTTGAATTTGCTGCTGATACGAGGGCAATCATCGGAATAAACAACAGAGACATCTCAAAACTTGAGACAGATGGCGGGAATGTATCTGTTACAGAAAAGATTGCTCCATTGATTCCCAATCGCTTAAAAATTAGTGAGAGCGGAATTTCATGCATCGATGATTTGAGGATTGCTCTGAGGTTTACGAATGCTGTTTTAATAGGTACAACTTTCATGCAGGCTGAAGACCCTGAAAAAATCGTTAGAAGTTTTGTGGAGGCGAAACTATGAGTTATCTTGAGCAGATAGTCGAATGCAGCAATCTGAGTTTTGATGAAGCATACAGCCTTTTTAATGAAATGTTAAATGAGAGCGAGATAAGAATTGCAGCAATTCTTGCAGCTCTGCAGACTAAGGGATACACATCCGAAGAAATAGCAGGCTTTGCGAAGGCCATGAGAGATAATGCCGTGAAAGTAGACGTTGGAAACGTCGCAGATACGTGTGGGACGGGGGGAGATGGGAGCAACACGATAAACGTCAGTACGGCTGTGGCAATTCTTCTCTCCTGCTTTACGAAAGTTGCAAAGCACGGTAATGTTTCAGTAACTTCAAAGAGTGGCTCAGCTAACGTCCTGCAAACTCTTGGGGTAAACATAGAGCTGACACCGGAGGAGGCAAAGAAGTGTATAGAGGAAAAGAGCTTCGCTTTCTTGTTTGCTCCCATGTATCATCCAGCGTTGAAGAAAATAATGCCAGTCAGAAAGAGCCTTGGCATAAAAACAATCTTCAACATCCTCGGGCCTTTAGCAAACCCCGCCAATCCAGATTACCAGCTCATAGGGGTCAATTCAGAGTCGTTAGTTCCAAAGGTAAGCCATGCGATGAAACTTCTGGGAGTTAAGAAAGCATTGATTGTCCACGGTGGGATGGATGAAGTAAATCCAGAGGGAGGTACTCTCATCGCAGAAGTTGGAAGAGATGTGGAATACTACACCGTAACACCCGATGATTTCGGTCTCAAACCGGCAAGGGTTTTGAAGTGCGGTAGTGCTGAAGAGAGTGCTGAGAGGATTGTAAGGGTTTTCTCGGGGGATTCTGGAGATGACTCAACTTTTATCCTTATAAACGCATCATCAGCCCTCTACACCGCCGGAATTGCTGGGGATTTCAGGGAGGGAGTTGAAATAGCAAGAAATGCGATAGAGGAAGGAGCTGTTTTGAGGAAGCTCGAGGAATTAAAGGGAGTTAAAGAAGCTAAAGAGGAATTAAGGAGTAAGGATAAATGATTGTAATAAAGAAGCTCAACTACGTTGATCCTCTCAAACTCTACAACGTGCTGAGGGAAGAAGAAATGCCGTTCATGCTCGAATCCCTCAGCAGGCACGAGCACAAAGCCCGCTTTACATTCATTTCAGCCAGCCCCGACTTCGTTGTTGAAGTCTGTAAGGATACGAGGGTAGATGGGAGAAAAGTCTCGGATGAAAAGAGTCCGTTTCAGGCATTAAAGCAGCTCTTTAGTGGTGAAGAAGGTGGAATGAGGTTTTCCGGAGGGTTTGTGGGATACACTGCTTATGATGCCGTTCACACGGTTATTGGTGGTAAGATAGAAGAGCCCTCAGTTTACGGCTATTACAGCAGGGTTTTCGTTTATGACCATATAGCCGGTTCGTTTTACTATCTCAGCCATACAGATGATGGAAAGTATGCCGAAAGGATTGTGGATAAAGCCAGAAGGACTAAGATAGAAAAGGAGGAAGGGGGAAGCAGCATTGCCGGATGTGATGCAGAAAAAGAGGAGTTCATGGAGATTGTGAAAAGAGCAAAGGAGTACATATTTGCAGGAGATGCGTTCCAGATTGTCCTTTCAAGAGAGTACAGCATTGAAACAGACTATTCACCATTCCAGATATACAGGAGGCTGAGGGAAATAAATCCGAGTCCCTACATGTTTTTAATGGAGTTCAAAAAATCCGTGGTTGGAGCCTCGCCCGAGACGATGGCCTCGGTTGAGAACAACATTGTGAAAATCAATCCCATCGCTGGCACAGCCCCAAGGGGCAGGAACGATGAAGAGGATGCGAAAATTGCTGCAGAGCTGCTTGCAGATGAGAAGGAAAGAGCGGAACATGTAATGCTCGTTGATCTGGCAAGAAACGATGTCAGAAGGGCATCAAAGCCAAGAAGTGTTCGTGTGACGAGATTCTTCGATGTTGTGAAATACAGCCACGTCCAGCACATAGAGAGCGAGGTTGAGGGGGAGCTTGCCAACGACATGACGATGTTTGATGCGATGGAGGCAGCTTTTCCGGCCGGAACACTCACCGGAGCGCCAAAAATAAGGGCTATGGAAATAATCGACGAACTCGAGAAGTCGAGGCGAAGAGTGTATGGAGGATGTGTTGGATACTTCTCCGTCAACAATGCGGATATGGCCATAGCAATCAGGATGGTTGAAATTGATGGCGTTTGCAGAGTTAGAGCGGGAGCGGGAATAGTTGCAGACTCAAATCCGGAGAAGGAGTACTACGAAACAGAGCGGAAGATGGCTGCGGTTATGCGAGCATTTGACGTGGAGGTGGTTGAATGATTCTGCTGATAGACAATCGTGACTCCTTCGTCTGGAATCTTGCAGAGTACGCTTCATTTTTCGATGATGTTAAGGTTGTACCGAATACTGTGAGCGTTGATGAAGTGAAGAAGATAGACCCTGATGGAATAATAATCTCTCCCGGGCCCGGTTCACCAGAGAACAGGAGAGATGTGGGCAATTGCCCGGAAATAGTGCTGGAAATCGATGTACCATTTCTCGGCGTATGTCTTGGCCACCAGCTCATAGCGCACGTTTTTGGCGGAAAGGTTGGCAGGGTAAAACCAATCCATGGCAAGGCCTCAATTGTCAGGCACGACAGCAGGACGATATTTGAGGAGGTAAGGAATCCGCTCAAAGCCGGCAGGTACCATTCCCTTGCCGTCCTCGAAGTTCCAAGTGGTTTTGGCGTTTCAGCAACTTCAGATGACGGAATTGTCATGGGAATAAGAAGCAAAAAGAGAAGTATAGAGGGTGTGCAGTTCCATCCAGAAAGTGTGCTCACCGAAGACGGACTGAAAATAGTGGAGAACTGGGTAAGGATGACGAGATGAAGGTTAAAATCTGCGGAATAAGAAATCTGAAGGAGCTTGAAATGGTGGAAATTGCGGATTTTACCGGAGTCGTTGTCAGGGCGAAATCAAAAAGGGCTGTTGACATTGATACTGCCAGGATGCTGATTTCAAAGGCAAGCATTCCGGTGTTTGCAGTCTCAACGGCCTCAACGTTTGAGGAGTGGATGGAGATAATCGATGGATGCAAAGCTGAGTATATTCAGGTTCATTCTGAAATGAGCTTTGAAGAATTTGAAAAGCTTCGCAATGAGTTTGGAGGGATTATCTCCAAGGCGTTTACAGTTCCAAGGAAAAGCGATAACCCTGAAAAAGTAGCGGAGGAGATAGCAAACCTTATGGAGATGTACAACGCTGATTACTACCTCCTCGATACAGGAAAGGGGAGCGGGATTCTTCATGACCACAGGGTAAGCAGGGAGGTTGTAAAGGCTGTTAAGAAGCCGGTAATCCTTGCAGGCGGATTGAATCCGGATAACGTTGCAAGCATAGCCAGATACGTAAAGCCTTTTGGCGTTGACGTTTCGAGCGGGGTTGAGAAAGGCGGTGGAAAGGATGCATACTTAATCAGACTTTTCGTTGAAAGGGTAAAGGGAGTGATGGGATGAAGTTTGGAGAATTTGGTGGACAGTTCGTTCCGGAGGTACTCATGCCACCTCTTAAGGAACTTGAGAAGGCTTATGATGAAATAAAGCAGAATGAAGACTTTAAACAGGAACTCGATTACTATCTAAGAAGCTATGCAGGAAGGCCGACACCCCTTTACTTTGCAGAGAATCTCACCAAGAAGGTTGGAGGAGCTAAAATCTACCTGAAGAGGGAAGATTTACTGCACGGTGGAGCTCACAAGATAAACAACACCTTAGCCCAGGCTCTGCTTGCGAAGTACATGGGAAAGAGCAGGTTAATAGCTGAGACCGGAGCAGGACAGCATGGAGTTGCAACAGCTATTGCTGGAGCTTTACTTGGTATGAAAACGGAAGTATACATGGGAAGTGAGGACGTTGAGAGGCAGAAGCCAAACGTTTTTCGAATGAGGCTGCTTGGGGCTGAAGTCCATCCTGTGGAGAGTGGATCAAGAACGCTTAAAGATGCAATAAATGAAGCTTTAAGGGATTGGGTGGCGAGCTTTGAAAACACCCACTACCTCATAGGCTCGGTTGTTGGCCCCCACCCTTATCCTGTAATGGTGAGAGACTTCCAGTCCGTGATAGGGCATGAAACGAAGAGACAGATACTTGAGGTTGAGAACTGCATGCCCGACTGCATCATCGCCTGCGTTGGCGGAGGAAGCAATGCCATGGGCATCTTTTACCCCTTTGTAAACGACAGCGTCAGGTTGATAGGGGTTGAAGCAGCGGGCAAGGGTATTGAGACAGGAAAACACTCTGCATCGCTTAATGCCGGAAAGAAGGGAGTGCTGCACGGCATGCTATCCTATTTCCTTCAGGATGATGACGGGCAGATAGCCACAACCCACAGCGTTGCTGCCGGCCTTGACTATCCCGGTGTTGGGCCGGAACATGCATACCTCAAGGAGAGTGGAAGAGCTGAATACGTTGCAGTGACGGACGAGCAGGCGTTGAAGGCTTTTGCCGAGCTATCAAAAGCTGAGGGAATAATCCCTGCCCTCGAATCCGCTCACGCTGTCGCATATGCGATGGAAATTGCAAAAGAGATGCAGAGGGATGAGATTGCTGTGGTCAACCTCTCAGGCAGAGGAGACAAGGATCTGGGGATAGTAATGGATTTGCTTAGATATAAGGAGGGATAAGATGTTTCCGGAAACTCCCTGGCTTGTTACCTTCATAACTGCTGGCGACCCAAAACCAGAGCTCACGCTGGACTTCATGCTGGCTTTGGAGAAATACTCGGACGTGATAGAGCTCGGAATACCCTTCAGCGACCCCATGGCCGATGGGCCCACAATCCAGAAGGCGGACTACAGAGCACTTAAAGCTGGAACAAAGGTTTCAGATGTCTTTTCAACAGTCAGACAGTTCAGAGAGCATTCGGATAAGCCTGTGGTGTTGATGACGTACTACAACCCGGTTTATGTGAGGGGTGTGGATAACTTCGTAAAGGCTGCAAAGGATGCTGGCGTTAGCGGGATGATTGTTGTTGATTTACCCATCGAAGAAAGCGATGATTACATTGCCGCATGCGAGAAGTACGACGTTGACACGGTATTTCTTGCAGCTCCGAACACCCCTGATGATAGATTGAGGGTCATAGATGAGGCAAGCTCAGCGTTTGTCTATCTCATCTCCCTCTATGGCACAACCGGTGCGAGAGAGAAAATTCCTGATCTGGCTTTCCAGCTTTTGAGGAGAGCAAAGAGGGTGTGTACAAAGCCCGTGTGTGTTGGCTTTGGGATCTCAAGGAGGGAGCATGTGGAGGAACTCGTTAAGGCCGGAGCAGATGGCGTGGTTGTTGGGAGTGCCATCGTCAAGATTATAGAGGAGTATGGAGGAGATGCGGTGGATAAACTTGAGGAGAAGACAAGAGAGCTCAAGGGGGGATGCAGGGTTTAGCTTGACCCTCTACAGCAGAGGATAATAGCTATAAGCTCCTGTATGGAAATATAATCAGATGAAAGTTGAGAGTAAAAGACTGGAGAAACACTGGAGGAAGTATGGCGAATATTCGCTGCTCCCGTGCAGCTCTCTAAATTCAATTAAGCTGAAGTTTTTGAGAATGTTATCTCTGGGCGATTATCCTCACATCGTGAATTTCGCCATAACCTGGAAGTGTAATTCCAGATGCAGGATGTGCAACATCTGGAGGGAGAAAAGTTCCAAGGAGATACCTCCTGAACTCGTCGCAAAAATTTTTTCTGACAGGCTGTTCAGAAAAACAAGGCTTGTAAAAATAACGGGTGGGGAGCCAACGCTGCATTCGAGGCTGCCTGATATAATCAGGATAATATCGGAATCATCACCTCTTGCGAGAATAGCGATAAACACGAACGGGTATCCATTTGAGAGAATCAGAAAGACTACAGAGAAATGCCTGGATGTGAGAGATGACCTGATATTCTCACTAAGTTTGGATGGGATGGAAGAAGCGCATAACTACATCAGGGGAAGGAATTGTTACAGAGAAGTGATGAAATCAGTGGATTACTTTGAAGAACTGAGAGAGTCAAAAAACATTCTTTACAGGTTCAGCTTTACAATAACGCCCTGGAACTATGCAGATTTGCCAAAGGTGGTGGAACTGGCGAGAGAAAAGAAAACATATGTAGGATTTCGGGTTATGCATCTCGGCAAGCTGTACAGGAATGAGAATTTGAAGCTGGATGATGATTTTCTCGAGAAAGTCAAACCAATTCTTAAGGATGCCGGAGATAACTACTTCAAGAGCAGGATTGGCGAAAGTAGAAGTAGAAGCATGAAGTGCTTTGCATTTGTTAACTCGGTATTCATAGACCCCGACGGGAACTTCCATCCATGTATATACCGGGAGAGCGAAGGTTGTGGAAAGCTCTCTGAAATGTGGAACAGCGAGAAGGGCAAGGCTGTGAGAAGAAACATCGAAAAATGTAGAAATTGCTGGTCGGATTGCCAGAGCATTCCTGACATAATTGCTGAATTTGGCAGGCTTTTGTAGTTAGAAGCGGGCTTGGCAGAGTTGTGACTTTTTTAGTTAATGTCTCCGGATTTTCTTTTATATTTTAATTTAAACGTTTTGCGGGTATGCGAAGTTTGCGATAGTAATTTGGGTGAGCGGTAGCGAGCCACATACTACCTGTTAAGTGAACCCGTTAGGGGTAAGGTGCGAAGCATTGCAAAGCTAAAGCCGCCCAGATCATTTTACTCCAACTCCAACATTCTCTCAAACAGTGGTTTGACCTCTGGATTTCTCTTTTTAACCGTATTCCACGCAACTTTCAAATCCACTCCAAAATATCCATGAATAACTTTGTCTCTCATCCTGGCCATTCCTTTCCAAGGAATTTCGGGATATTTCTTCTTTATATCATCAGGTAGGTTTTTAACAGCCTCTCCAATTATTTCAATAGCTCTAACAACAGCAGAAACGGTTTTGTCGTCTTGGGCAAATTCTTCATATGATATTACTTCAACAAACTTTAACGCTTTATCCATCGTGTTGATTATATCTTCACTAAAGTCACCAGCTTCTCTTTTCATATATAAACAACCTCCTTCAATATGCGCTTTCCTATTCGCGGCTTAAGAGCTGATTTCATTACCAGATCAACTTTTATTCCCAGTAAATCAGATAGATATTCTTCGAGTTCAACAAATTTTATTAAGTCCATCTCAGCATCTGGATAAAACTCAACAAGAATATCAATATCACTACCTTTTTCCTGTTCTCCTCTCACGTAAGAACCAAATACACCAATCTCCCTAACTCCATATTTTTCTTCTAACTCTCTTTCATGTTTTTTGAGAATTCTTTTTATTTCATCAACCGATTTGTCGTTTACCATATCCACACCCGATTTTACACTTCTTTTTCAACTTTTAAATTGTTTTCTAAGGCGGGCTTGAGCATTTCACTTAACGTTTCCGGGCTATACGAAGTCCCGAAGGGATTTGGGCGAACGGAGTGAGCCGTATAGCCCGTGTTATATGACCCGAACGAAGTGAGGGCGAGGAGCGAAGCGACGAAGCGTTCCGCCCGCTGCCGAGATTATTTATATTATATTTTATCGCCATTTTCCCTCTTCAATGTGTTCTACGATTTCCCAAATAGTTCTATCATCACGATATGTAATAGCTTTCGGTTCGTATACTTTTTGTGATTTTTTATACTTAACAACCTCTATAGTTCTTGTTTCTTCTTTTTTCTTTATAGAAAGAATTTTGTCTCTATTTTGTTGCATTGCGTTGTAAAAATCCCAGTGATTTTTTACTTTCAAGAGCTCATTTAAAAATTGCCTATATTTAGGATCTAAATCTCCTGACAGCAACATCCCCTATACATTCTACATCTGCAAGCGCACCTCTCGGATCTGTAGTTAGAACTTCCACATCGAATTCTTTAGCCAACCTTTTCGATATCTCATAAACGTGGGTTTCGATTCCACCTATGTGTGGCGGGAAGCGTGGACAGATCTGGGCGATTTTCATGTCCCTGACCTACGCTATATTAGAGTCTTAGACAAAACCTTTAACCAATAAGAACAAATCATCCACATGGGACGAAAACCAGAAAAAGAGATAGTCAAATGGCTAACCTTAGAAGAACTGAACGAAGAGATCCGCAAAAGGAAAATATGTTCGGAAGTTCTCAGAAAACTCTTCTTCATCAAAGAGCTCTACAAAGGAACAACCGTTCCCCAGGCAGCTGAGGAAGTGGGAGTAAGCAAGGTTATTGGCTACATCTGGCTTGAAAAGTGGAATGAGAAAGGATTGGAAGGTTTAAAACCCAACTATGGAGGAGGAAGACCCTCCGAGCTGAGTGAAGAGCAGAAAGAAGAACTCAAGACTAGTCTAAGGGATAGGAATGACTGGACAGCAAAAGAAGTGAGAGAACTTATCAAAGAAAGATTTGGAGTGGAGTACAGCTTAAGACACGTGAGCAGACTGCTAAAATCCTTCGGAACAAATACGCAAAACCCTATCAAAAAGATTACAGAAGACCTGAGAACGCTGAAGAAGAGCTTAAAAAAACTTGAAAAGCTTGAAGTTGATTTGGATGAGTGCGTTATAGGATTTCTGGATGAAACTTCACCTCAGCTCAATGCAAACACCCAAAGGCTTTGGTCATTCGATAAACCATCCGTAAAGAAGAACACTACAAAAATGAGAGCCAACACTTTCGGTTTCTATTCGATAAACGGTGAGAGTGTGGTGGATTTTAAGGGGAATTCTAAGAAAGAATTTGTGTGTGAATTTCTGGAGAAAATAAGAGAGAGGAACCCAGATAAAACCATAGTGATCATTCTGGATAACTTTAAATCACACTGGGCCAGAAAAACAAGGGAGAAAGCGAAAGAGCTGGACATTGTTCTGGTTTATCTTCCTCCTTATTCTCCAGATCTGAATCCTATTGAGCAAATATGGAGGGGTATAAAGAGAGTACTTTCTCCTCTTCTCATTAAAACATTGGAAGAGCTAAAGGAAGTGATTTCGAGTAGCTTTTACATGCTAACTCTGAAGAAGAGTTTTGTTGAGAAGTGGATTAGAAGGTTTTTGAGTTTTGGTTAAAGAAGTTATGTCAGATACTATAATTTGATTGTAAGTCATTATAACTTGCCAGACTTTAAATAGCGACTTCCACAAGTGTCTTAACCTTTCAAATTAGTTTTTAGCATCATTTTGATTACTGATGGGTAGAAATAGAAGTGGTGTGTTATACCCCTGTTGTCCCACTTTAGAAAACCCCCCGTTTTTCAAAGTGAGACAAAAGTGAGCACATGGGTATTTTG
>JARQZL010000024.1 GCA_029984855.1 Archaeoglobales archaeon
AGAAGAGGGAGACCAAATTCTAAAAGAGATGATCGCAAAGGGTTTTTACTCCCCGATTTCTGATTTGGATGAGGTTGGGTAAGTTCAATATGACTGATCGAAGAGATAAGGCAATAGAAAGGCTAAATAAGGGAGTGGAAAGCTAAGTCGGAGCATAAAGGTGAGGGGTGATGTACGGGTACGCAGATGAGAGGGTTGTGAAAGTGCTTGCTTTGATGGGGCTACTGGCGATGGTTGGTGTTGCAATGGCTCCAATTGTCCAGCAAAACCTCGGTGCATACTTTGCGATGCAGGGGGAAGGTGAAGCTGCCGCTGCTTTAGATTTGGGAAGTGCTGGAACTGTCTGGCTTACAGCAAAGGGCATCGAAATTGGTATCACGTTAGGTCTAATAGCAGCCTCGGGCGGTATATACATACTGGCAGCTGGTGTAGTTGTAGCTGTAGCACTAGCTATATAATATGAATGCTATAGTATTTAGCTTAATTTTTATAAATAATTTTTTGTAAAAAAGAGGTGAGAAAATAATGCAGCATATAGGGTTGAAGGATGATTTAATAATAAGTAGAAGTTTAATTCTTATTTCCGGTATACTCGTGGGACTACTCTTTATTATTTGCTACTTTCTCTCGAGATCTTTAATATTTATCGCTGGTTTTATCACTTTTGTTCTCTTGGCGATAATAGATAAATTCGTAGCTAATAGGGGTCTACACGGCATTAGAATCATAGTATTTGTTGGATGCTCAATTTTGTTCATATCCGTTGTTATACACATGCTTAGAGAAATAATTGCGGAGGTGTGGCCATGAGCAATAAGAAAGGTGTACGACTCTCGAAAATTGCTCTGATCTTCTTATTCTGGATGGGGATTACGGCTATTGTAATTGCTGTTGATATGACAACTGGTGCTCATGGAAAAATTGCTGGATTGGCTGGAATGCCATCTTCTGCGGGTGGGCGTTATTCCTCGTGGCATTATTAATTGTAGGTTATTTCTACAAAAAGAAGACAGGGAAACCAATATTATGAGTCGCTCATGTCTTTATATATTTTCTTCAATATTGTACATATTATCGGCTACTTGATTTATCCAGAAGTCTGTACACCGACTGCTATACCAGCAAACATTCATCTAAAATTTATAGACGTAGCTAAGAATAATTTGATTGTAATATTTAATCTTATATTAGGAGGATTTCTATTTGGGTCTATAACCTTAGTCAACTTAACTTTCAACGGATTATCGATTGGCTATCTTATTTCCAACTCGATCCAACAAGGAAAAACATACACTGAAATAACTCTCTTAACACTCCCACACGGCATATTCAAAATCCCAGCCATCATCATAGCCGGAGCGGCAGGTTTCAAAATTCCATACGAGATCGTTCGTTATCTGGCTGGCAGAAAGGAGCAGATTCTAACTAAAGAAGAATACCTAACCCTATCTCTGATCTCAATCGTCTTAATCGTAATCGCTGCATGGATTGAAGCGAACATAACGCTGAAAATAGCTAAAGCGATGTTAAATTCAACAAAAGGTATTTGAAGATCTAATGAAGAGTGAATTGTATGGGAAAAGTCATAGAAGTCGTATATGAGAACGGAGTATTTAAACCTGTAAAAAAGGTAACTTTACCGGAAAAGACACAGGGAAAGGTGATCGTAGAGGAAAAGTTAATGGGTAATATTGAAGAGATTTCAAGAGAGATTGACGAAGTCTTAAAAGAAACTAAGGTTGACAAAGATCCTTTAGAGGTTCTGCTCGAAATGAGGAAAAGACAATGGGATTAACAATCGACACATCCATTTTAGTTGACTTCTTCACGAAAAAGCATGCTGAAAGATACGAGAAATCCAGAGAGTTGTTGAAAGTAGCTGAAGGTAAATCGGTATACTGCCCAAAGTTAATTTCAGCGGAAATACTTGGCGTTCTCGTTAGGTATAACATCAAATTGGCAAATCTTGGTTATGGTTTCGTTCTTAAAAATTTCAATTTGATCGGGGAAGATGATATATTTGATGCTGTTCTCGAAATTTGTAAAAATACGGGATCAAGAGCTGTGGATGGATATTTTATAGCTACTGCTAAACTTACCAACTCCGCTTTGATAACGAACGACAGAACTATGGCGAATAATGCCAAAAAAGCCGGTATTGAAGCTTATTATTTAATTGAAGAGTTTGATGAGGCAATAGAGAAATTAAAGAAGCTTTAAAATCGACCAGACCTGATGCAATCCAAACACCACTGTAGGAATTAAAGCAGACACGAACGCTCTTCTTGTTGTAAGGTTGCGTGCACGCTTTATTGCAAAAGTCCACAGCGTTAGAGACCATGCCGTTATGACTAAGTTGATTATCAGGTTGGAGTAAACCAGATCTCTCGGTATGATCGATAGAACAACTGATTTCATCACATCAAGGGTTTTGCTGTAATGCAGCCAAGCTAATCCTTGGAACTTCAGCTTGGGAAACGTAGTATGCTAACATCGGAATTGTTACAGCCGACCCTATCAAGGATGGAAGAAACCCATAACCTGTAAACTCGAAGGTTCTCCTAAAGCTTCCCTTTCCATTAAAGAAAGCAGATAAACCGTGCGTTATTACTGCTAATATCAACCATACAGCAAACATTCCGACGAACGAGCCTACTATTCCAATGTAGGCTCCAATCATGAAAAATCTGGCTATTTCTGAAGGAAAAGCCTGAGAGAGCTTACTTATCAGAAAATATTGATACGTTGATACAATTACTGTCAGAAAGAGAACTATCGTCACTGGTTTCCTTATTCTTATTTCCTTCTGCTTCAGCTTGGCGAAAAACCTGTCGGGATTTGTTATGAGTTCCATGGTATGGCTATTTTCAACTCACTTAATAAATCTTACTTTTCTGTCAAGAAAAAAAAAAACAGAAAAAGTAAAATTTAAATAACAGAATCGTAAAGGTAAATTGGGTTGAGTTGAGGTGGTAGCAAATGTATGCTGTAAGGAGGTGGGACGAAGAGAAAATTATTCAAGGATTGGCAATAGCGATGGTGCTGGCGATGGTAGGATGGCAATAACCCCCATAGCGCTTGCAGGCAGTTCAAACTTGGCTTACATAGCATATGAAGTATACGAAAACGGTTGGGATTGGCTCTACGAGAATTGGTGGGAATCGGCCATCATAGAGGCGTTGGTTATCGCTGGCGACTTTGATGCTACACCCGTTGGTTGGATTATTACAGCTGCAGACTAATTATTATCTTATCCAAATTTTTTATTAGGTGAAAAACATGTTAAGTGTTGTTTGGATTTGGATTTCTTTTGGATTTCTGGTTATAAGTATAGGCATAATAAATAAGGATGCTAAGCTTACTGGATTGGGTGCGCTTTTTGTGGCAATAGCTTCTAGTGCCTTAGTAACAAGAAATTTAGTGAGGAAAAAATCGCCAAACATAAAGTACTCAGAGCCTGTATTAATTGGAATCGCCAGTGGGATTTGGATTATAATTGGAGGGCTAGTATACAGCGACATCAGAGGTATTGGAGCTGGCATCATTTTTATAGCGATTGCCACTGGAATTTTAATAGGAAAATATTTCCATGCTCAAAAAATTAAGATTTGAAATAACTTCCAACAGTAAAATCTGTATATATTTAGCTATTTTAATCTATATACTTGGGATTTTATCCGTTTTTATGCTTCCATTAGACGAAATTAAGCCCACAAAGCTTCCAAGGAAGGAGGTGTCCCTAAAAAATCCTGAAATATCTTTTTTCCTTCAAAAGAATATAATTGTCATTTTGGTCTTAGTAATGGGTGCTTTTACGCTAGGTATTATAACTTTTATTAATCTATTTATCAATGATATGTCTCTTGGAATTCTATTTAAAATTTCCAAAAATTGGTTCGCTACTCTCTTCCTAACACTCCCACACGGCATCTTCGAAATCCCAGCCATCATCATAGCCGGAGCGGCAGG
>JARQZL010000025.1 GCA_029984855.1 Archaeoglobales archaeon
TCCTTACAAGCTGCAGGCTGCTGCCAGTAATGGGGCAAAGATATTCCTGATTCCGCACGGACAGAAGATTGTTTATGTTCACGAAAGAAAAGAGGAGAGGAGGGGGCCATTTATATTCATCTCCACAGAAACAAAACCAGTTGACGTAGTTAAGCTGGGAGAAAAGCTCGGTGTGAAAGTGATTGAAGTAAAGACTGTAGAGGAGGCTCTGAATTACTACACCGGTTACATGATTGAAAAACGCTCACCCAATATTAACCTCTCCAGATACTCAAATCTCCTGCTGCATCTTGCAGAGAAGATGAAAAGCAGCACACTGAACCTGTTGAACTCGGTGAAACCCTACGCCTCCTCTGAAGAGCTGAACAGCATCCAGAAAATAATAAACAAAGCAAACAAGAGCTTTTCAGAGGGAAACTACTACACTGCTACGAGCCAGTACTTCACGGCTGAAATAAAGCTCAGAACCATTCAGTATGGCAAAAAGCTCGATAATGAAAATGAGCTCAACACAGAGTTTTCAAATGTCGAAAGAGAGCTCAACGAAACCGCAAGCTCCCTTAATGTATACAAATCCGGGGTGGAATCTCTCCAGATTCTGGGTGCTGCTGAAGAGAGGCTTGCAATAGCCAAAAAGCTCATTAAAGAGGCGAGGGCATCTGGAGACTATACGACCGCCATCGATGATCTCGCATTTGCAAAGGAGAGAATTGAGAGTGCAAAACTCTGGCTCTCCCTGATGCCCGAGATCAAAAAGGATGTGTATCTGAGCAAAGAAGATCTTAAAAGAAGGGCAGAGCTGTACCTCACTCAGGCTGATTCCATGATTGTCTATGCAAAGTCCATCCACGGAATAGGCACTCTGGTCAGCGAGGCGGAGAACAGCGCATTACTTGCACAGAATCAGCTATCAGAGGGTATGTACTGCGGAGCAGCCATCTCATCGATCGATGCAATAACCAAGGCTGCAATATCGATAGAACTGATCAACGCCGATAAAAGCTTCATCAGCAGTGAGGTCAACTCTTCAGAAAACTATGCAAGGGTATCTCTGAGCATGGCTGAAAAGTACATGACTCCTGTACTTCCAGCAGCTTACTTCGAATTTGGAAAGACGTCCAGCAACCCAATAGAAAAGCTGTATTACTACAAGCTATCCGCAAGAATTGCCAAACTCATGTCCTCAATGGCTGGAGTGAAGAGTAGCAACGAACTTGTCAGAAATCAGATTAAGCAGAATACACAAGAGAAAACGAATACCAAGAACGTCAGAGTGACACCTGGATTCGAATGTATGCTTTCAGTTGTTATACTTGCATCACTTGCATACCTCAAGAGAGAAAGATAATTTTAAAATTTCCAGTTAATAGATATGTCCATTTGTATTCTCCAAAATTGAGGGGTTTTGTGGAGGCTTGGGATGCAAAGCTGGATTGAGGTGCTGGTAGTTTCAATGATGCCTGTTTCGGAGCTGAGGGGAGGAATCCCGCTGGGACTGATGCTTGGATTGAATCCAGCTGAAACATACCTGATTGCTGTAGCCGGCAACTTTATCCCGGTACCTTTTCTGCTCTGGCTTCTGGACAAGGTAGGCAAGATCGTAGAGAGATGGGGATTGACAGCAAAACTCTACTCAAAAATCGTTGAAAGAACTGAGAGAAGAAAAACAATCGTTGAAAGGTACGGTTATCTGGGACTTGTTCTGTTCGTTGCTATTCCACTCCCTATGACCGGAGCCTGGACTGGTACTCTTCTGGCCTTTCTGTTGAGACTCAGCCCCGTCAGAGCAGCATTCAGTATTCTCTCAGGAGTCCTCATCGCTGGAGTTGTGGTAACTGCCGTAAGTTTTACCGGAGTCAGTCTGGTCAGATGGCCTTTTTGAGTATGTGTTTTGGATTCTACAAATTGAAGAAATAACTTAAAGCAGACAAAGAGGTTGGAATCTTATGAGGTGGTGAAATGAACTACATAACAATCATTCTCTGTTTGCCCCTGCTTGCTCTCCTAATTTTACTCTGGAAGTATGTCGAGCTCAAAAGCAAGATGGAGCAGAGAGCGAGGCAGATATTTGAAGAATGGCAAGAAAGGGAGCTTGAAAGCACATCGAAAAGAAAAGCAGAAATTCTTTTTGAGGAATGGAAACAGAGATACGAGAAGGAGGTAAGGAAGGATGCGGTAGAGAAGAGCAAGGCAGTGATTGCGGGAAAGGTTACCGAACATCTTATCCCTTATTTACCGGACTTCAAATACAACCCGAAGGATGCTCGCTTCATCGGCTCACCAATCGATCTGATTGTATTCGATGGGCTTGATGAAGGAGAGCTAAGGAGGATAGTTTTTGTTGAAGTGAAGTCGGGTAAATCTACACTTAGCAAGAGGGAGAGGCTTATCAGGAATGCTGTAGAGCAGAGAAGGGTTGAATGGGAAATTTTGAGGAGTGAGATCTAAGCTCAGGCATTATTTTCGCAACCCTTCGCATTGCTTTTCCTTCAGAAAAATTCAGTCAATCGTACAGTTCAAAACGGATGCAAAGCGCTTTGCATCATCGCACATGTGCATGTTGTTAAACAGCACATAGGTTTCCTTTTCAAGCTTGTTGCAGAACTCTCTAAGCTTATTCAGCTCATCATCGCTGTACCTGTGCCGGTACATCCTCGCATGCATTCCGTGGAGCCGGAAGTAGGCTATCTCTCCATGAAGGGGTTCTGCAACAAATGGGTCAACGCAGTGCACGAGGTCTAACTCCCCACAGATGCGCTCAATCGCTTCACTGCTCCAGCCTCTTGCCTCCCACACAAAGATGTACCTCCGCTCTACTGACGAGAAGAATTGCCTTATGTTCTCAACATTTTCTGCAGTCTCCTTAAAGGATGGGGGAGTCTGGAAAACGATTATCTTGGCATCAAGGGCTTTTGCAATGCTATCTGTGATTTCCCAAGCTCTAAACACTTCACTGACAGGTCTGAAAAAGCCGCAGTTCTCTGCCTTTATTCCTGCCTTTCTGAAGGTGGGACTTGAAGGAGGGTGTGTTATAACCTGCCAGGCCTTAACAGTGAATTCGAAGTTAGCAGGAGCCTGTTTTCTCCACTTCTCTGCAGTTTCAACTCTTGGGGGCTTATAAAATGTTTTTTGGATTTCAACAAGATTGAACTCCTGAAAGTACCTATTCATAGCCTCGCAGAAGCCACAGCATCCGACTTTTATCATACCGCTCATCTCACGGCAAGCAAACAGCAAACAATGATACAAAAATATGAAAGGATTACCTGAAGTATCTCAAATCCTCATCACTCTTCCACTGCTGCATTGCAGCTTCCTGCATCTCCTTTATCTGGGTTATCAGCTTCTCCATTTCTTTTGCTCTCTCGTTGAGCGCTTCAATGCTGACATCCAGACTCAGCATCTTCATCAGCACCTCGAGCACAGCCTTTGCACTCTTTGGATCGACCATATAACCGGATGTTACACCCATCAAACATACAGCTTCTATTCCCTCGAGCATGGAGACTCCGAGAAGCAGGCCTGAAGCTCCTATAATCCCTCCTCCGGGCTCTCCACTTTCAAACCTGACACCATAGCTCTTCAGCTCTTCAACCAGCTTTGAGCTGTTCGCTGCTCCAAGCACATAGGGTTCCTCTACAAGCTTACCAACTCCATAGCCTCCAAGAGTACAGATCCTGCTCACTTTGAAGTTCTTTGCAATATCCATGTATGCATTCACAAGCTCAAAATGCCCCTCGTTATCCACACTCTGAAAGTCACCAACAAGAACAAGCAGATCTGGTGAGCCCCCGTCAGACTTGTACGCATAAACTTCGTTCTTTGGCATCCGTATGGTTCCGTCTTCCAGAACCATTACCTGTGGAGGGAAGTGGTGAGAGTACACTTCAACAACAAGCTCCATATCCAGCTCTTTAACCAAGTGATCGGCAACGAGCTTACCGACATGCCCTATCCCTGGTAAGCCCTCTATGAGTACGGGGTTCTCAAGCCCAACATCTTCAACCTTTCTGGTGTATCGTACATCAACTCTTTGAAGCATCTGACCACCTCCTGATGCTGAAAAATCCACATTCCTTCCTGAGCATTCTTCTGTATTTGCCATAGGGGTCCTCTGGCGAGAAGCGGGCGGGTATCGGTGTATATGTCTTTCTACCACACTTCGGGCAGATATTTTTTAAAGTGTAGGCGCCGCAGGTGCACTTTCTCATCCTTACCTTCATATAGCTTCCCTCACAAATGTGCCTTCTCCACCGAGCTTCTTCACCGCCTTGAGAACGGCATTTGTGATACTTTTGAGAGATTTCTCTGCGGTTTTATAATCCTCCGCCTCTATAACAATCCTGTACTTCGGTGCTCCGATATACTCTATCTTCATGCTTATGTCATTTTTGACTTTATATGCCTCCATCAATGCCTTCTTTATCCTCTCTACCCCATCAGGAGCATTACTTCTCAACTCAAAAAAGCCACGGACTTTCACATGGGGTGGTTTTATGTTTTCCTTGGCAATCTCCGCCATAGCCTTTGCGAGCTTCTCACTGACAAAAGGGGTGAGAACTTCGTAACCTTCAAAGGCAGCATCCTCAAAAGCTCCGTACACTGTGTCGTACTCCTTAATAAGTTTCTTACCAATGCTCAGGAGTTCTTTTCTTGACAATCCAACCTTCTCTCCTACAATCTCCAGCCACTTAAAGGCTTTAAGCTCGTTCTTCCACTGCTGTGTTTTTTCCCTCCTCTGTCTTTCGTTAACGTCCTTTATTGACAGATCAATGTGTCCTCTTTTCGGATTTAAATCGAGAACCTTGCAAACTACCTTCTGCCCCTTTTTGACGTAGTCCCTTATGTCTTTTATCCAGCCAGGAGCAACTTCGCTGATGTGCACAAGCCCCTCCTTACCCTCGTACTCATCGAGAGAAACAAAGGCTCCAAAATCAAGAACTCTCGTTACCGTACCTATTACTATCTCACCCTTTCCCGGATAACCGCTTCTCTTGATGACCAGTCTTCCTTCACTCATCCAGCTTCCCTCTGAGAGAGGTAATTTAAAACTTCCTGAACCTTTTTCTTTAAAGCCTCTTTAAGTTCCAGTCAGACAGACGTTTTTAGCTCTGATTTCGCCAGTGACAACAATTAAGGTTAAATACTCAACTGCCAACTTCAGAGTATGGCAAAGGCAAAGTCGAAAACCCCGCCCCTGATGTCTTCAGCCGGAATAATGAGGTATTTTGAGGAGGAGAAAACACAGATAAAGCTGAATCCGAAGAGCGTTCTTGTTTTTGGATTCGTCATTGGAGCACTGGTAATTGTTATGAACGCATTCTATGGACTCTGGCCCTGAAATAGTTTTTGCTGGCCGCTCCAACGTTGGAAAATCAACCCTCTTTTCCCAACGTTGGAAAATCAACCCTCTTTTCTACTCTCTTTAGTAAGAAAGTCGTGAAGGTCATCAGGAAGGGGAGCAGGCCGGGAACGACTGTAAAACCGAACTGTGTTCTGTACAGAGATTTGCTCCTGACCGACCTGCCGGGCTACGGCTACATCCATGGTGTGAGCAGGAGGGTTAACGAAAGAGTCAAGAACTTTATCGTTCATTATATAGAACAAAATTCCCGCAGAATCCTTGTGGCAGTACATGTTATTGATGCAAAGGCATTTTCGCAAATCGTTGAGCGCTGGGAGAGCAGGGGAGAGATACCGGTTGATGTAGAGATGTACGAATTTCTCGATGAGGTCAGTAACGTCATTGTTGTGGCAAACAAGATTGACAAGACGGATGATGCTGGAAAAGCTGTTGAAGAAATATCAAAGAAGCTTGGGACAGATAATATCCTCCCTGCTTCGGCAAAAGCGGGAGAGGTATCAGTGCTCAAAAACGAGCTCAAAAAAAGACTTATAGAAGTGGGAAGACAAGACTTACTTGGGGTTTTTAGAGCTTAGAAAGTGTTAAGCTCTCCATTTACAATCATTTCTGTTATTCTTGTGATGTCCGAGAGCCACTCATCAGCGACTTCTGTAACCGCTGGCTTCATCTTCTCAACATCGTATCCTCTATACGGGATTATCTGAATGCTCAAAGCCTTGGGCTGGTCTATTGGCTTCCCTATCTGAGAGAGTATTCTTACATACACTTCTCTTATACCTTCTATCCTCTGGATGCACTCCTGTGCAATCTGATTTGCAAGCAGGTTGTATATTTTGCCAACGTGATTTATTGGATTCTTACCACTTGTTGCCTCCATACTCATTGGCCTGCCAGGAGTTATGAGTCCGTTGCATCTGTTGCCCCTGCCAACGCTGCCATCGTCTCCATTCTCTGCCGATGTTCCTGTAACAGTGAGGAAATAGCAACCCCTCTCATAGTCGTCTGCAGTATTCACATTGACAACCACTTCTCTCTCAGTGTATTCGCTGGATATCTCCCCAACCCAGCTGGTGAGTTCGTTTTTAACTGCATCGTACTCCTCTATCCCGCTCAGATGTTTTCCTACAAAGGCACATGCAATTGTCAAGGTTATCTTATCCTTCTCCCTTAAACCCATTACTTTTATGTCTTCACCAATTGCAGGATTTTTTGGTCTGAATTCGTTGTATATACGACGTTCTACATTGTAAACGAGATTCTCGGTCTCGCTAAATGGAGCAAATCCGATTCCAAACGAGGTATCATTGGCATGAGGGATTTTTCCCCTCCTGAATACATCTTTCAGGTCTGTACTTCCTTCTCCGAGCCTCACGTCAAATGCCATGTCCAGTTCAACGTCAATGTTTTTCAGGTGCTCTCTGACATAATCCTTTGCCGCTTTGAGTGCAATCCTATCAGCAGGGATATAAACACCATCAAAGTACTTCGTCGCTCTGCCAACAAGGAGGATGTATATAGGTTCAATAACTTCTCCTCCTCCGAATTCAGGGTTTGCCCTGCCTGCAGCTATCTGCGTTTCATCTGTATTGTGATGGAGAACAGTTCCAAGACGCTTCAGGTATTCTCTGCTTAGAGCACGACTCATTGATTCAGCGATTCCATCTGCAAGGCTATCGGGATGACCAATACCCTTTCTCTCTACTATTTCAATCTGCTGCTGTTCAATGGGTGTATGAACGATTTCCTCGACGTAGATGTTTCTCATTGGACTCACCGAAATAGGAGGATTATGATGGGATATAAATATTATCCCTTTGCTTTTCAGCTTTGCTACTTACTTTTAGCAGCCGTTAGCTTATAACGTACCGATCTACTTGATTATATAAACAATTTCGCCTTTATTTCTCTGAACTCCGCATATGCTCTCACAACCGTCCTGCCCTCTACAAATGGAATGCCATTCTTTTCCGCATACTCCACTGCTTTCTCCCTTGACAAAGCTTTTCCAGTCGTTTCATCAAGCATTTCGCATATCGCCACAGCAGGAGAAATTCCTGCCATCTCCGCAATGGCAACGCTCAGCTCGGTCTGCCCCATTCTCTCGTACGTCAGTTCTTCTGCAGCTCTGAGCAATGCAACATGTCCCGGACTTCTGAACTCGCTGCCGAGATCAAAATCGTCTCCAAGCATAACGCTGTCAACAACTTCACCAATCCTTTTTATTGTGAGTGCTCTGTCAACATCAGTTATTCCAGTGTATGTATCTCTGTGGTTAACCCACAGGGAGAAGGAAGAACGGGAGTCATACTTTATATCGAAAGAAGATATAGACGTTATTTCGGGCATTTGAGTGCTCGCAACCCTGAGAATATCATGCATGAATGGCAGTTTTAACTTGTCTGCAGCAAACGGATGGATGGCAACACATATCAGGCCACCACCGTCTTTCCTCATCATTGCAACATCTTTTGGCGTAACGTTTATTGCCGGAATTGCTATGTCTGTTTCACCCTCCCTGTGGTCGAAGTCATATATCAAAACAGGTTCACCCTTTCTGAAAGCTCTCTTTGCCTTTTCAATCACAGTATCACCTCCACTTCAACAATATCTTCATCATTAAGCCCCAGCTCATCCCTCAGCCTGACAGGGGCTATGACCTCGAGTACATCCGCAGGGTAGTGAGTTCGCTGAGGCAATACAACTGCCCCGTCAACCCCATCTATCCTGCACCTGAATACCTTGACCTCCCCGAACGTCCTGTCAGCAGTTGAAAAGCCTTCGATCTTAATACCTTCTTCCTGATCAAGCATCCTTCTGAAGTATGCCTGCTCCTTGGGAATTTTCAGATTGAGCGTGCCGGGGTACGGTTCAAAACCGAGCTTCTCTTCAAACTGCTTCTTGTAGCCTTCAAGGGAGACGTAGTACCTTCCCTCACCAACTCCTCCAAATACCCTGCCCTTTATTATCACAGCCTCTTCACCCTCGAATATCTTTTTGTAATCGAGATACTCTTTGTAAAGCCTGTTTTTGCCCTTCTCGGTTATCACCACATACTGCCCGTCTTTATACAGAGTTCTCTCGACTAATCCAGCATCTTCAAGGTCTTTAAGCCTTCTTGCTGCCGTTTGAAGGCTCTGGTTTATCTTTTCGGCAAGTTCCTTCGAACTGATTTTAAGAACCTCCCGTGTTGCATTCATCAGGGCAAGTTTTTTGAGTATCTCTAACATATCGAATCTCCTGAATTAAGCTTCTCAATACTGAGAAGCATCTCAAGATATAAGTGTTTTGGAATTTATGCTTTCAGTTCTGACACATTTCAAATTCATCAAAAGTGTAAGGTCAGTTAAGAATGGCTGCAACCTTCGCAGAGAGACGGATTGTGTTTCCACATTTTACACATGCGTAGTAATTAAAGCGTCCATCCTTTCTCACCATCTTGTAGTATGAACACCCACAGTTCGGGCAGTGCATCCGCAGCATGTATAATGATAAATAGTGATATTTAAAAAGCTTTCGCACCTCCATCGCAAGGATTATATTATCCGGAGTTTCAGCAAGGCAAGGGGTCGTGGCGTAGCCAGGCAGCGCAGCGGGCTCCAGCGGTGATGATGACAAACGGGTCTGCTGATGCGTGATGACCCGTTGGAGCACTGACCCGAAGAGACCCGCGGGTCGTGGGTTCAAATCCCACCGGCCCCACATTTGCTCTGATCTGCTACTCATTGCTGAAAGAATATTCACTTAAGATAGCCATTTAAATCATGATGGCAAACCAGATGCCATGATAATAACAGACGATCACATGCACATATACAACCACCTCCGCCTGAAGGCTTTAGAGGAGTTCAAAAAAGCTGGAGGTACTCATGTACTCCTTGTCTCCCTTTTAAGCAAGCACTACGATGTGAGGCCTGAAACAGGAAAGGAGTTCAAAAGAGTCTTTGATTGCCACATCAATACCGTAGAGAAAGCAAACAAAATAGTAAGGGCATATGCAGTCCTTGCAGTCCATCCTGCGGAGATAACAATTCTCGGCGGGAGGCTTGGGTTTAGAAGGGCAGCGGAGGTTATGATGGAGGCCATTGATCTTGCGGGAGAGTACGTTGAGGAAGGAAAAGCTATCGCGATAAAAAGTGGAAGACCGCACTACAAAGTTGACGGGAAAATCTGGCAGCTCAGCAATGAAGTGATGCAGCATGCCTTCGAGATTGCAAAAGATGTCGGATGTGCTGTACAGCTCCATACGGAAAGCTACACGAGAGATGGCATTGAGGAAATAGCGAGAATGGCAGATAAGGCAGGTTTGAAGAGAGAAAGAGTTGTCAAGCATTTCTCCCCGCCACGTGTGAAGGATTTTGAAGAGGTCGGGATATTTCCATCTGTTATAGCAATGGGAGATAACGTGCTCAAGGCTGCAAAGCAGGGTGCACGCTTCACGGTTGAAACTGACTATATAGATGATGCAAAAAGACCTGGAGCTGTTCTCGGCCCGAAAACTGTACCGAGAAAGGTAAAGGAACTATTGAAACATGGCTTCAATGAGGACTTCATACACAAAATATGCGTGGAGAACATCGAACGCATTTACGGTGTTGATGTCTCCGGATTTTGATGAAATGATGCCATACCGGTAAGATAGTCTCTTATACTTTCTATAGCTCTTTTCAGCATTATGCCGTTATCGTAATTACTCAGAATTCTTTCAAGTTCTTCTTTCTCAAGTTTTTTCATGTTTTTCGCCATCTCTATCATATTCGGTATCGCCCTCACGATGTTATCGACTATACTCACATCCGCCATCCGGGCTGTTCTTGAAAGTGGATTGAGGTCTATGGCCACAACCTTCTTTCCAGCTCTTCTCAACGCCTCACACCTGTCTCCATCCTCAAGAGCTACAAGCACAACATCCGCGATATATATCCCTCTGCTATCCACTATCCTTCTTGCATGTTCTATTCCCTCAAGTTCAGCATCACCAGCAGCGAGAACCTCACAGTCGAAGCGTTCAAGCCACTTCTTAACCGTATCTGCTCTCTTCCTGCTCCAGTGAAACAGGTTCACCTCCAGTGGAGCGTTTAATGCTTTTGATAGCTCTGCCAGCTCTTCTGCTGCAAGTGCAGCAGCGTTTCCATTTACAGATATAACCGGTCTTTTTGCAAGAAGCATGAGCGCAACACCTGCCCTTTCAGCCTCCATTGCAAAATCTCTCGTCACCTCTCCAAGAATATAATCAAAGGTTTCACCCCTGCCGTGAGCTATCAGCCCTTCCAGAACAACCACTCCTTCTTCAAAGCCCTCAACAAGCTTTTTTCGCATTAAAAGAGAGAAGTATCTGGGATGAGATGGGGGGATCTGCATGGTTACTCCTTTTCTATTGACTTCTTCAGCCGCTTCTGCCTCTCCCTTGCTGTATAGCCTGTCAGCTCCTCCAGAAATCTGTTGTATGTTTTCAGGGTATCTGTTGCGACATCATTGGAGACTGCCGGATTCGTTTTTGATTCCACAATCAGTTTTTTGCTCTGAATTTTAAGCTTCAGCTCCTCTATCGCCCCGTAACTCACAATGTACGTGTCTCCTTCCCTCCTGAAGTCGCCAAAGTACTTCTTTATTGCTTCTTCCAGCCTCTCTTCATTCGGTTTAAATCCCCGTTTGAACTGATACTCTCTCATCAAAACGGGCAGTGCAGCATTGCAGATAATACTTTTGCAATCAGGGGAGAGGTTAAATAGGATTGCAGTTAATGCAGTTTATGGGAACCAAGATTCTTGTTGAGGGTATTGATGTGGAGAACCCAGTAGTACTGACAAGCTTTCCTGGAATAGGACTTGTGGGGACAATTACCGCAGCACACTACATGTCGGAGCTTAACCTTGAGCCCGTAGGCCTTATAGAGTCCGAAATGCTACTTCCAATTGCACTCGCTGCCGAGGGCATTATTCAACCCCCGGTAAGAATTTATCAGTCAAAGGAGAAGAACTTTATCCTCATACACTCCGATGTTCCAATCATTCCAGAGCTTGCCTACGAGATGAGTAAAAAGATAGTTGAGTGGGCTGCGAGCATAAAAACAACCCGGATACTGTCTATTGCCGGTGTTGCAACCTTTGAAGGAGATAAACGGAGAGTTTTTGGAGCTGCAACCACAAAGGAGTTACTCGATGAGATAAGAGACTACGTGGAGATATTCAGGAGCGGCACTATTTCAGGTATTGCGGGCTCAATCCTGAATGAGTGCGTGGCGAGGAAGTTTCCGGGCTTTGCAATTCTTGGCGAGACTATGGGCTTCAATCCAGATCCAAGAGCTGCTGCAGAGGTCGTAAACGTGCTGAACAGCATGTTTGGATGGGATATAAGCGTGGAAAAGCTTCTTAAACAGGCAGAGATTATTGAGGCACAGCTTCAGAAGCTTGCAGATCAGACAAGAATGCATGAGCAGGCGGTTAAGAAAGAGGAGTTGCCCATGTTCGGGTGATGAACATGAGGTGCCATGTTCTTACCGGGATTTCGAGAAGAGCGCTTGAAGACCTTGTAAGAAGAAACATTAGAACCATAGAGCTGAGAAGTGCACATAACGTTGCTACAGCAATGAAAGCTGAACCCGGAAGTTGCGTGCTGCTAACAACAGCAAAACTCTATGACATCGACAGAGGAACAACAGGAATATTGGCTGAAGTAACTGGAAGAGAGGTAATGTCTCACTCTATCGTATTTGCGTCCGATCGTTACATAGAAGAGGATGAGATGACCGTCATAAGATTGAGGCTTACACCAAAGTGCGTTGGTAGGGTGGTTTCAGTCTACAGCACCGGAATCCTGGATACTACAGAGGCAGATGTTGTAGAGATCAGCTACTTCGATGCAAGATAGCTTCTTCCAGCTTTTTCATTATAGCTCTGCCAAGTCCCTTTCTCTCTACCTCTTCAACCACTATCACATCCACACTCTTTTCAAGCTCCCTCAGGGCTGAAAACAGGTTTTTTGCAACCTCCTCCATACTTCTTCCAAGCCACACGACCTTCTCTGCATCACATCTTGTGGTTATGCATGCCGCACCAACTTTCAGTCCTTTCCTACTGAATTCTTCAACCATAACTTCCATTTCATTCGGTTTTGCTACATACAATCTTGCTTTTGTTCTGTAATGGCCGAACGGCCTCGTATCCACAACTTCAACTTCAATACCAGCTTTCTCAAGCATTTCCGGTGTTACAGCTCCCATCCTGAGAATCTTCGCAGGCTTACTCCTGACATCGAGAACTGTTGATTCTATGCCGATCTTTACTTCTCCACCGTCTATTATCGCATCTATTCTATCCCCAAGGTCTTCTATAACGTGTTCTGCCTTTGTAGGGCTCAATCTCCCTGAAATATTTGCCGAAGGTGCAACAAGCGGTGTGTTTGCAAGCTCTATAAGCATGAGAGCTACGGGATGGTCGGGCATCCTCACAGCAACACCGCCAGTCCCGGCAGTTACTATATCTGGAATATCCTTCTTGTCTATAACAAGGGCAAGAGGGCCAGGAAAAAAAGTTTCCATCAGTTTTTCAGCAATGCCATTTACCTGTGCTATTTCGTAAACCTGCTGTTTGTTCGATACATGGACTATGAGCGGGTTTTTTGCAGGCCTGCCCTTTACCTCAAATATCCTTCTTACAGCTCTCTCGTTCATAGCATCCGCTCCAAGACCGTAAACTGTTTCAGTGGGAAATGCCACAAGCCCACCCTTTCTTATGATTCTGGCTGCCTCCTCAACTCTCTCTCTTTCCGGTCTCTCGGAGTTTACCTTAATCACCCTGATTGCCTTCATTGCCAGGCCTTTGTGGTAAAGAATAAAGAATTTAAGGTATGCGTAGCAGTAGGCACATGGATGTCGTGATACTGATGGGCTCGAAGTCTGATTTCAGCTTTGCTGAGAAGATAGGTAAGGTTCTGGAGTCCTTTGGCGTTAAATTCTGCTACAGGGTTGCTTCTGCCCACAAAACTCCTGAAAGGGTTCTTGAGATAGTGAAGGAGTATGATGATTCGATATTTATTACAGTTGCTGGCAGAAGCAATGCGTTGAGCGGGATGGTTGACGCAAACACGTGTTGCCCAGTTATAGCCTGCCCGCCTTACTGCGAGAAGTTTGCAGGGCTTGATATTCTCTCCTCGCTCAGAATGCCATCAGGTATCGCTCCATTGGTTGTGCTCGAACCTGAAAATGCTGCTGTTGCTGCTATCAAGATTCTCGCAATGAAGAGAACAGAACTAAAGGGTAAAATTGCAGATTACCAGAGAAAGAAAAGACGGGAGATTGAAGATAGCATTCTCAGATGACCATATCTCCGTACTTTTTCACGTAGTTTACGAGCCCGCCCTCATTGAGGATATTTATCATAACCTCTGGAAGGGGTTTTGCCTTTATTCTCATATCCTTTGTAATGTTCTTAACATCACCCGCTGACAGGTCAACCTCGAGTTCATCTCCCTCATCAATACCATCTGTATCAACGATGAGTAAGGGCAATCCGATGTTTATCGCATTTCTGTAGAATATACGGGCGAATGACCTCGCAAGCACAGCAGAAACTCCTGCAAGCTTTATAACTATGGGCGCATGTTCCCTGCTACTTCCACAACCAAAGTTCTTTCCCGCAACTATGAAGTCTCCAGGTCTGACCTTTTCTGCAAATTCAGGGTTTGCATCTTCCATTACGTGCTTTGCAAGCTCCGGCAGGTCACTCCTGAGATGGTAGTACCTGCCCGGTGTTATGTGATCAGTCGATACGTCGTCCCCAAACTTCCAAGCCCTGCCTTTGAGAATCATAATCTCCCGTCGTGCTTCAATACTAAAATCTTACCCCCTCCGATTTACAACAATCAGGGTGAAGTACACGAGGCTTGCAAAAAGCGATGCAATTGCCCCCGGAGATACCGGATAAAAGAATGAAATTCCGAGTCCTGCAATTCCACTAATCATTGCAATCAGAAATGCAAGAAGGAAAACCTGCCTCACGTTTTTTGAAACTTCCACAGCAGCAGCAGCCGGGGCAACGAACATTGCAAAAACGAGAATTGCTCCAACGCCCTTAAGCGTTACGACCACCGCTATAGCGATGAGAGATAGCAGGACATAGTTCAGCAGGGTAGCATTCACACCATATGCTATTGCCCCCTCTATGTCAAATGAGATGAAAAGAAATTCACGGTAGAATAGAAAGCAGACTGCAACGACCACAAGTGTGGAGATGAACATGAGAACAATGTCTTCATTGGTGAGCAGAAATAGATCTCCGAGTAAAAGGCTCCATACCCTTGCGGCGTACTCCCTTATCATTGAGATAAACAGAACAGCAAGACTCATAGACAGGGCAAAGGATATGCCTATTGCCGTATTTATCCCCTCATCCCTCGAGGCATAACCAGCAGCAATTGCTGTGAATACGGCGAAGAGAATTCCGCCGACTATGGGATTCATGCTGAATATGCCGTATGTTTCGAGCACTATGGCAAGGGCAGCTCCTGCAAGAGCGGCATGGCTTGCTCCGGCAACGAGGAATGAAATGTCCCTGAAAACAGTAAAGGAGCCTGCTACGGATGCATTGATTGCTATAAGAACTATAGCTGCAATTGCCCTCAGAAGGTAGAAAGGGATGTCAGCCATGGGTATCACCGAAGAGCGGATGAACAAACCCTTCCTCACAAACGATGATGGGTATCACAGCCCCGTATGCCTTCACCATGTTCTCAGGCTTCAGAACCTCTTCCGGAGAGCCGTAGGCAATCAGGTCTTTGTTCAGAAGAAGGATCTTATCAATGCTGTGGATCAGTGGGCTGACATTGTGAACAACTGCAATAGCTGTAACACCCTTTCTGGAGAGTTCATCCAGAAGGCCGATTATCCTTTCCTGACTCGGTATGTCAACACCGTTAAATGGTTCATCAAGCAAGAGTAACTTTGGTTCTACGGCTATAGCTCTCGCCAGGAGAACTCTCTGCTGCTGTCCTCCACTCAACTCGCTGAATTTTGTATTCCATTTATCATCCAGACCCACCGCATTTAATGCTTCTCTCGCTTTTCTCATATCCTCTTTACTGAGGGGGGAAAGAGGGCTCTTCCTTACAGCCCTGCCCATAAGAACGATATCTTTAACAAGTAAAGGTGGTTTCGTCGATATGTGCTCTTTCTGAGGCATGAAGCCTATCAGAGATTTGACCTTCTCACTTTCTTTCCATGGCTCGATTCCAAAAACTCTAACACTTCCAACCTCCGGTTTTAAAATGCCGAGGAGAACTCGCAGTAACGTTGTTTTACCGGAACCATTTGGCCCAATTATCGCAATAAACTCGCCTTCGTCTACGCTGAAGGTTATTCCGGATAATGCCTTTACGCCATTGTAGGAGAAGCATAGATTTTCAACCTCTATAGCCTTCATAGCTTCTATATCCTCCTTCTACCAAGAACTGCAAAGATGGCGGTCAGAGCTGCAACAGCTGCAAGAACAGCAAGAGCAATTGCTACAATCATGGGTGTGCAGGGTTTTACCTGCTGTGTGCAGGGTTTTAAGAGCCTAAGAGCATTGAAGTACTGCAAACCCGTATAGGTGTCGTTTTCTCCGGCCATTACAAATTTTACATAAATTACAGGCTTACCTGTATCTGACGAAATCTGTTCTGCAATTTCTCCTGCCTTCGAGTTTTTCATGAATTCCGGAACTACTATGTACGTATATTCTGAATTCTTGAGTTTTTCTTCAATATTCGCAAACTCCTTTCCGCTTGCAAAGCCAAGTCCTTCACCAAGCAGCACCGAGCCGACACTCATTCCGCAGTTCTGGATTATATAGCAGACTCCTGGAACAACTGCAACACATTTCCTGCCTTCCATCCCGTCCTCTACAGAAATGCTCTTTATTGTTTCTCTGGCCTCATTTACCTCCCTCTCAAACTCTTTCAGGTTTTCGTGAAAGTACCATGCATAATCCGGGCTCAACCGGGAGAGTTTTACCTCAATAGCTCTCGCAATTGCAATGCCATTCTCAAACTTCAGCCAGTATCCATGAGGGTTGCTGCTGTACCCGGGAAAGGAGTCAAGTTTAGCGCCAAATGCAGCGTAGTCTTCAAAGTCGATGCAGTTTTTGTAGTTCTCCTTTATCTTTTCCTCGAAATGCAGGAGCTTTGAATTTGCAAGAACTATCAGGTCAGCTTTTTTAAGACTGTTCATTGTATCCATTGAGATTGAGAAGGCATGCGGATCGCTGCCAGGAGGCATTACGCTCGAGACATTTACAACTCCGCCACCAACAGCTTTTACTATTGGCACGAAGTCGGGAACTGTGCACACAACGTTTACAGCCGAGACAGGGGTTGCAAGAAGCAGAAGTGCGATAATGGCGAATACGGATTTCATCCCTCCACCTCCGGAATCCTGTTGCCGCATGGACATACCTTCCTTGGACCGTACTTTTTCTCCAAGAGCCTCACAAGCTCCTCACCTGCATGGTTCTCTATTTTTGCAGCCTCTTTACATGCACTGCTTGCCTCCATACCCAGCTCTACCATTAACCACTCCAGAAGTCTGTGCTTTTTTACAGCCTTCTTCGCCTCATTTATCCCTTTCTCGTTAAACAGGAGTCCTTTCCCCGGTATATACGTCCCAAGACCATCCTCTGCAAGCTTTATGAGTTTGCTCTGTGCTGAAGATTTTGGAATCCCAAGACATAGAGAGACGTACGAAGGGCCGACTACTGCAATCCCCTCTTCCACTGCAGAATATATAGTTCTCAGCAGTACATCCATCGAACGATGTTCAATCTCTGAACATAAATGCCTTCTGGTCTGAAGCTTTATTTACAACAACATGGCCCGGAGTTCAATGGAGCAGAAAGTACAGAATATAAAAAGAAGGTTCAGTGTGATGAGGGATTTATTTCTGCAAAATGAGGAGATAAGAGAGCTTCTTGACAGGCTTGGGTCTGCAATCAAAGCCAGCCATAGATGCATGGTTGAGCTTGGTATTGTGGATATATGCAGGGAGTGTGCAGCGGAGGGAAATTGCTGTTGCAGGAAATGGGTCGAAAACGAGTATGGGGAGGAAATTCTCCTTATAAACCTGCTTCTGGGCGTAGAACTACCTTCCAGAAGGGCAATTCCAGATGCGTGCTTCTTCCTCACTCCGACAGGCTGCATGCTAAAAGCAAGAGAGGTTATATGTGTTGACTTTCTGTGTGACAGGATTAAGAAAATCGGACATAAAAATATAGTAAAACTCCAGAATATCGAGGGAGAGGAGCTGGAGATGCTCTTTCTACTGGAGGAAAAAATCGGAGCGATTATGCGGTTGGCTGAAACACGGAAATGAAACTAACGTTTGCTCTGGACACAATAGAAGCATGTAGCAGAAATAATCAGCAAAAACGTAAGCCACAGCCCGGGATGCTTTGCTGGCATCAACACTGCTGTATACGCAACCATACCCACAGAAAAGAGCAGGCCAAAAGCGGCAACAACAGGAAATCTTCCAATATTTAGCGGTACTCTGAATCCATGACCTGCATAATCTCCTCTGTATCTCAGCATTATAAGAGAGGCGTTCACGAACGCATAAACTATGAAAATCCAGAGGTTTGTGACCTCAGCTACGGTTTCAATATCTCCAAGCAATGTAAAGGAGGACGCTATGATTGCCGTAACGGCTATTGCATAGTGAGGTGTTCTGGTTCCGGGATTGATCTCCCTGAGCAGAGAGGGCATACTGCCTTCAACTGCAACGCCATAAATCATTCTGGATGCAGAAATCAGCGTGAGCAGTATTGTGTTCCCTGTTGAGAAAAGAGCAATGATTGAAAGAATTGCCCTGTAAGAGGGATTGACCCTGCACGCTACTGCAGCTATGGGTTCAGGATTTGTCCTCAATTCCTGCCACGGAACTGCTGCTACAGACGCCAGAGCTACCAGAACATAGATCGCTGTTGTTATGGCTATTGAAATTATTATGGCAAAGGGTATCGTTCTCTCCGGATTCTTCACTTCTTCACTCATCTTGGCCAGACTTCCAAAGCCTGTGTAAGCAAAGAAGGCAAGTATCGCACCGTGCAGCACCCCTTTCAGCCCGGTAGACATCTCCATGTAATTGGGTATGCTTATACTGCCTTTTACCATAAGTATTCCAACCCCTATCACTATGAAGACAAGCCCTCCAACTTCAAGCATCGTTGCCGGGATGTTTATTCTGGAAGAAAGCTCTACACCTCTGAAGTTTACATAACTCATCAGGGCTATTGCAAACAGCGCAAGTATTACTGGCATATTTGCGATATGCCATTTTTTGCCGAATAAAAGGGCAGAGAAGTAGTTTCCAAATCCTATCGCCACTGTTGAGGCTGAAATTATCAGCATCCCCAAAACAAACCAGGTAATAAGAAAACTGAAATATCTGCTTCCTGTGGCCGATTTTACATATTCGTACTCTGCAGCGTCCTTTGGAAAAATGCTCGAGAGTTCTGCGTAGCTCAGGCCGGTGAAGACCGCAAGAAATGATGAAAGTATAAAAGATAACCATACGGCATTTCCTGCCAGGCCCGCTATGCTGCCAATTAGAGCGTAGATTCCCGCTCCGACAATTATACCGACTCCATACGCTGAAGTTTCGAAAAGACCGAGAGCTCTTTTAAGGCCACGTTCATCGTTTTCCATTAAGCTACCATGAAATGAAGAACGAATTAAACCTTTTGAAAGTGTTTCCGGAAAAACGGCTCCGGAATCCTATCAATCAGAAAAAGAGTCGATATCAGAAATTGAATTTAAGTTTTTGATGGAGGATTCTATCGTTCATTTTCAGAATATCACGCAGCTCTACCGGTATGCGGTTTCTCCAAAAACCCTTCAAAATCTCCATACAGAGCAGTTCAATGGCCTTTCTGTGAAGGGCCTTGCTCCTGTGGATGTGCGTGGGAAGAACGTGTAGTTCATCGTACGCCTGGAAGTTGAAGCCAGCAGCTTCCAGCAACTGTTTGGCATAAAACAGAGTCATGTGAATGGCTATCAGATCGTCTTTGTGCATAGTGTAAGTATTCGCTCAGAATAAAAAACTTATCCTTTGCTCAGCTATATAGAGCTATAAAACGCTGGGGGTGGGATTTGAACCGCACCTGCAGTCAGCTGCACCAACAGAATGAGGTATCTTCGATACCTCCTTAAAGCCCATTGTGGATTTTTGATGAAGGACGCCGGGGGTGGGATTTGAACCCACGCGGGCAGAGCCCATCGGTTTAGCAGACCGACGCCTTACCACTCGGCAACCCCGGCTCTTAGCTTTTAGTGGCCACATGTCCTTTTAAAGATTTTGCCGATATACTTTCATCAGCATGCAGGAGCTTAGACGCTCAGGCCCTTTTCAACCATACCTATCGCTTTATCAATTTCCTTTTTGAGAAACTCCGGAAGACCCTTAATTTCTATCTCCATAAATCCCCTTATTATGGCCGAGGTTGCTTCATCCCTGCTAAGCCCTCTGGACATGAGATAAAATATCTCATCCTCGGCTATCTTCCCTATTGCCGCCTCGTGACTTAAATCAACGTTAGGATACCTTGCCTCAAGTTCCGGAATTGCATGGATGTATCCTTCTTCTGATAGCATGAGACCACGGCACTCCAGGTGGCCTCTCACATCTGAGGCGTTACCAACGATGTGTCCTCTTGCTATAACCCCTCCACCTCTACTTATCGTCCTCGAAAGGATATCTGCAGTACTGTTTTCGCCTTCAAGCACCGCCCTGCTACCCAGATCAACGATTGAATTTTCCGTGGCAACCACTATGCTGCTGAAGATTGCCGTAGCATCTTTTTTCAGGTATGCCGCAGGATACATCTGGACGACCTTCACAGGGCTGTGAAGAATGTAGTTGCTTATAAATACGCCCCCTTCTTCCACTATCGCAGCACTCCTCGGTCTCACGTCTATTCCCGTATCCCAGCTATGGATCATAGTAAAGGTAAGCTTTGCATTTTTCTTCACGTAAAATTCAGAAACACCAATATGCATTCCCGAGTGAACTCCGGGATGAGAAGTACAACCTGAGAGAATGTTTATTTCAGAGCCTTCCTCAGCAATTATAATGTTGTGCACTTTTTGCTTTTTGACTTCTCGCATGTACAGGCATGCTTCAACAGGAACTTCAACCCTGACATTGGGCAAGGCCCTTATGAAGTAGCCATTAAACTCCTCCTCAACATCCCTCGTATACTCATCTTCCGGCTTAACTGCTCTCCAGAGATAGTCTTCAAGCCAGTCATGCTTCTCCATTGCCTGTTTTATTCCCATAAGCTCGACGCCTTCAAGCCACTTGAGAGAAAACTTCACGTCCTGATCTACCTGCAGGAATGTTCCAGACCTCTCTTCAGGCTTTAGCTCTGCTCCAACGCTTTCGAGCTTTTTCCTCACTTCTGGTTCGAGTTCGGGAACCTTCTCAGACATTTTTCAACACACCCCTCATAGCCGTATTCCTCAATGTGCTCTAAGATATCATAGGGATTGCCTATGCATGCAATACGACCTTTATAGAGTATAACGCCATAATCAGCATCCACGTACTTCAGGATATGGCCTGTGTGCGTGATGAGAAGACCTGATTTCTGTCTCTCTTCTGCTGACCTATCTCTTTCAAGCAACTTTCTGATGGCATCTCCCACTATAGATATATTATCCAGATCAACACCACTGTCCGGTTCATCAAGCATTATGAAATCCGGATTGAGAAGCAGAAGCTGCAAGAGCTCTGACCTCTTGACTTCTCCGCCACTAAAACCTGAATTCACGTTTCTGTTGAGCATGTCAGCCATTTTCATCATTTCCGCATATTCCTGAATTTTCTCTTCACTCTGCCCACTTATCCGTGCACAGTGCCTGAGAATATCAATCAATTTCACACCACTTACCTTCGGGGGGTTCTGAAAGGCTATACCCATCCCCATTCTAACCCTTTCGTCTGTTGGCAGGGTTGTTATATCCATGCCCTTAAACATTATTCTGCCATCATAGATGTTATAGCTCGGATGGCCAATGAGGGCTGAAAGCAGTGATGACTTTCCACTTCCATTGGGACCAAACAGAACGTAAGTCTGACCCTGCTGGATGTAAAGGTTGATATTCTGCAGAATCTTCCTCCCTCCAACTTTAACTCCTAAGTTAACAACCCTGAGAGCATCCATGGCCCACGGTCTTTGCCTCTAATTAAAAAGTTTTGGATTTGAAGACTGAACGTTTGATCTTTTATTATTTATACTTTTATTATTAATAGATCCAATATGCCTATCTATAGAATACCTTCAGAGGTTCCTGCCAACCAATTCGCAGAGGAAAAACTATTTATAGGCGTTATGTTTGGCGAAACATAACGGTGATGGTATGAAGAGATATATACTGCTGCTTATACTGCTTATACTCGCTGCACTGCTCTGCGGATGTGTTCAGAATACCGGCAAAACAGAACAGGCTGGCAACGCTCATGTTCAGAGCGAGAAGGTTGTTCTCAAGGTCTTTCATGCTGGCAGCCTGACCGAGCCGATGAAGGAGCTCACAAAGATCTTCGAAGAGAGATATCCAGGTGTTGAGGTGCAGTGTGAAGCTGCCGGAAGTGCAAAAACAATAAGAAAGGTAACCGAGCTGCATCGCAACGCAGATGTGATTGCATCAGCCGATTACACGCTGATCCCCAAAATGATGTATCCTGAATACGCAAACTGGACGATAATGTTTGCTAAGAACCAGATGGTGCTCGCATACACCAATGAAAGCAAGTATGCGAGCAAGATAAACTCAAACAACTGGTATCAAATCCTTAGAAGGCCAGAGGTAAGGTTTGGCTTTTCAAATCCAAACGATGACCCATGTGGCTATCGTTCTCAGATGGTCTTACAGCTTGCAGAGCTTTACTACAACGACTCAAAAATCTATGATGATCTCGTTGCAAAGCACTCCAACCTGAAATTTGTTGAAGAAAACGGAACTTACGTGCTAAGAATGCCAAATTCGGAAAATATAAATCCAGATACAAATAAACTGATGATTCGGAGCATGGAGATGGAGCTCATTTCCGGATTGGAGACAGGAGAGATAGACTATCTCTTCATCTACCGCAGTGTTGCCCAGCAGCATCACTTCAGGTTCATCGAACTTCCCCCGCAGATTGACCTTAGCAGTAACCAGTACGCAGATTTCTACAAAAAGGTAGTGGTCGTCCAGGCAAACGGGAAGAAGATTGCAGGTAAGCCGGTGGTTTACGGTATTACAATTCCAGAGAACAGCATGCATAAAGATTACGCAGAAAAGTTCGTTGAGCTCGTTATAGGAAAAGAGGGTCAGAAAATTTTCAAAGAGCTCGGCCAGCCGCCATTAATGCCCCCAAGAGTGGATAACGCTGATAAGCTGCCTGAAAGCCTCAAGAGATTCTTCTCATGAGACACTCTTTTTTCCTAATTTTAACGGCTTTTTCTGCTCTCATCGTCCTGTTCATCCTGCTGCCGATAGCTGTAACAATTTCCACGCAGTTTTACAATCCGGGATTTGCACAGGCAATGAGAGACAGGGCGGTCTGGAACTCTATCCTTCTCACCTATTATGCCGCTCTGCTCTCCACACTTACCGCCATAATTTTTGGCACACCTCTCGCCTATATTCTCTCAAGGTACAGTTTTCCCGGCAGGAGCATCGTTGAGGGTATTGCCGACATTCCTGTTGTCATTCCGCACACAGCAGCTGGCATTTCTCTGCTTGCCGTCTTTGGATCAAATGGACTGATAGGTAGCTTTTCACCTGTTAAATTTGTGGATGCATTACCCGGAATAGTTGTTGCCATGCTCTTTGTATCTGTCCCGATATACCTCAATGCTGCAAGAGAAGGATTTGGAAGTGTTGATGTCAGGTTTGAGCAGGTTGCAAGAACTCTTGGAGCCTCACAGTGGAGAGTATTTTTCACGATAAGTCTCCCGCTTGCAGCAAGGCACATTGCTGCTGGAGCCCTTATGGCTTGGGCCAGAGCTATAAGTGAGTTCGGAGCCATCGTTGTCATCGCATACTATCCCATGGTTGCCCCAACGCTTATATATGAACGTTATATCTCCACTGGCTTATCTGCAGCAGGCCCTGTAACGGCAATCCTGATCCTGTTGAGTCTTGTAGTATTTGTGGCAATCAGAATTCTGCTGTGGGGTAAGAATGTTTCTCGAAGTGAACGCTGAGAAGAACCTCGAAAACTTCAGGCTCGAAGTAAACTTCAGCATGGGTAGGGGATACTGTGTCATTCTCGGTCCGACAGGAGCTGGAAAAAGCCTGCTTCTTGAAATAATTGCAGGAATAGTAAAACCTGATAAAGGAAGGGTGTCCATGGATGGCAAAGATATAACAGATCTGCCACCGGAGAAGAGGGGAATTGGTTTCGTTCCTCAAGACTGCGCCTTATTTCCCCACATGAATGTCCGAAAAAACATAGCATACGGGCTCAGGCATGAAAAAGGACATGAAAAAGATAAAAAAGTGAAAGAGATTGCCGAAAAGCTCGGTATATTGCATTTGCTGGATAGAAAACCAGCAACACTGAGCGGAGGGGAAATGCAGCGAGTTGCTCTTGCAAGGGCACTCGTAATAAAACCCAAGCTCATTCTGCTTGATGAGCCCCTTTCTGCAGTTGATCTGGGAACGAAGAAGAAGCTGATAAACGAATTAAAGTACGTCCGCTCTGAGTTTGGAATCCCCATTGCCCACGTCACTCATGATATCCTCGAGGCAGCAATGCTGGCTGAGGAGATGGCAGTTGTTATGAATGGCAGGATCGTGAAATCGGGCAGGGCAGAGGACGTACTATGCTATGAATTTTGCGATGGAAGTTTATTTAAGAAGTTTTCAGAGATTATGGAGCAATGGAAATAAAGTGGAGGATCTGGTTTGAGAAGGATGGAAAGCATGTTCTGGGAAAGGGCGGGGCTGAAATTCTGAGAGGAATAAAAAAGTACGGTTCTCTTTCAAAGACCTCAAAAGCTTTGGGTATGTCCTACCGCTTTACATGGAAGTACATAACAAGGATGGAGAAAGCACTGGGAAGCAGAATTGTGGAAAGGGAAAGAGGAGGGAAAGAAGGGGGAGGGGCGAGGCTGACGGAGCTCGGCGAAAGATTGCTCAAGATGTATGAGGAGAGGGTAGAGGATTTTTTGAATTATACGGAAAGTATGGAGGCGATAGGGAGAATCGAGACAAGAGACAACGAAAGATTCATCGTTATAAAACTGCCCACGGACATTGAAGAAGAGGAGGTCAGAGTAAGAATCTGGATACAGAAATGAACAGACAGGTTCAACCTTACAGATGTTACACTTATATATCCCTCAGGCAGTTCTGATGCGTGAAGCACGTATACCTTGCCCCATCCAGGAGACTTGGAATATCTCTTGGAGTTAGCCCGATTCCGTTTAAAACCTGCAGCTACTCCTGTGTTTACTGTCAGCTTGGCAGGACGACACGCAAGAGTGTAGAAAGAAAAAGTTACTTTTCAAGAGAGAAAATACTGGCAGAAGTTGAGGATGCACTTAATAAGCTGTCCATAGCTCCCGACCATATAACATTCGTCGGGGAAGGAGAGCCAACCCTCTCAAAGGATCTGGGCTGGTTGATAGAGAAAACCAAGGATTCAGGCATCCCGGTTGCGGTAATAACCAACGGTTCTCTAATTTTCAGAGAGGATGTAGCTTCTGAACTCACGAATGCTGATGTTGTTATCCCCTCCTTGGATGCTGCAAGTGAACGTGTTTTTAAAAGAATTAACCGCCCTCACCCCTCGCTCAGACTGTATGAAATTATAGAGGGTATAGAAAAATTCAGCAGAGAATTCAGTGGAAAGTTGTACATTGAGGTAATGCTCGTAAAAGACTACAATGACTCCAGCGATGAAATTATGAGAATAAGAGAAACAATAGAAAGAATAGATCCCGATGGTGTTTACCTCATGACTCCCATACGACCGCCATGTGAAGATGTCAGACCATCAGAGAGGATAGAGGAGGCTGGCATAGCATTCAAAGCTTTTAATGTTATAAAGCCTGAGCATGGTGAATTCCACCCTGAGCTGTATTCATCGGCCGAGGAGGCTTTAAGAAGTATCCTGCAGAGACATCCTCTCAGAGAAGAGCAGGCTATGAGAGTTCTCAGGCACTTCAATGCTGAAAAAAAGATTCTTGAGCATATTGCAGAAAAAATAGAGTTCGATAGCAGAGTGTATTACAGATTAAAGCTTGATTAGGCTCAGGATAATGAATAGCACTGTCTTTCTCTCGAGAATCGAAAGGGGAAAATGAGAACTCTTAAATACGTTTTTTTATCCTGAACCAACGGGTGAGATTGTGGACTGGGTTTTCCTCGATGAAGAGCTCGTTTATGATGGCTCTCAGCTCAAATCCCTGTGGGCTTTTTCCCTGTTTGGAATAAAAGAGGATAGCATAGTTTCATTTGTCGGTCCATGTGACGTTAAAGCTGAACATATGGTTGACCTCCAGGACATAATTGGTGGAGATAAAATATATTCGCCTCTTATGCTCCACTTCATTGTTGAGCACTTTGATGAAGTGAGCATGCGACTAATTGCAACGAGACAGAGGCTCCTGACCACCATTGCTGAGAGGATGCTTGGTGTTGAGCGGGAGGGAGATGATCTTTACTATATGGGCAGAAAGCTCAGTGTGAGTATTGCAACCGTTTCACCGGTCTCCGCAAAGATACACTTCGGAATTAATATTAAAAGTGAAGAGTACGCTTCCCTCAACGATATGGGGTTCAAGAATGTAGAAGGGCTTGCAATAAATATTTGCAGAAACTATACTTATGAAATAGAAGATATAGAAGAGGATATTAGAAAAACGAGACCTGTATGCAGCTTTTAACTTGCCTGCTTGGCGAGCGTAATCTCAATAGTCGAGACATTTACGCTCCTTCCTTCAGAGTCCAGCTCCTCAGTATCTATCTTTATGTCCTTTGCATCCACGTTCGGCATGAAGCGGTTTCTGAGGATTTCTGCTACATCGACTGCCCTGCCTATCGCCTTACCCCTTGCTTTTATTACAATCTCTCCTGCTCCTTCATTAAACTGCGTCAAAGCTGCAAGCACATAGTTCATTACCGGCTTGTTCCCTACGAAAACCACATGCTCCTCTGCCATACCTGATCACCTCACTTCCCGAAGATGCCATCGCTATTTAAGTTTTGTCAATATGACTCCGGTAAAATTTCTATATGTTATTTCTCTACAAATATTTTTTAATCATTAAAATTTATTCTACATCTTCTCATCTGGAAAAAGGATATAAACAAAAAAAACAAAGAAGAGTCGTGAGAGGGTTTTGTATCCTAATTCTGCTCCTGATGTGCATGAGTGCCTGTATGAACGTAGCAAAGAGTGAAGTTGTTGTCAGCGTTAGTGCTGACTACACATTCATATCTTCTGATGTTCTTCAGGATACATTCACACTCACGTTCAAAAACAAGAACGAAAATGCAACATTCTTTACTGCCGAACTTCCTGTTCAGCTTATTGTTGAGAATTTTACCATCAAAGATATACCCTCTGGGTATCTCAGCCATGAGGTTAAAGTAATTGACGGTAAGAGGCTACTCTTCCTAAAAATATCAAAACCTCTTGGCCCATTTGAAGAGTACAAAGTGGTAATAGACGGGAAAGTAAGAGGCCTGACAGATTATCTTGGAAATGGAGTTTACCAGTTTACTGCTCTCGAGTATCCCGATTACTTCAAATCAATAGGAATACCTGTGGATTCAATTCACATATCTGTTATTTTCCCCCAGAAGCTCCTGTACATGTACCGCCCGGTATCCGTGAGCTCCAATTCATACATAGACTACGGCATTTACAGCAGTGTACAGAGGGTTGAATGGAACTTTGCAAGCCCGAAGACTCAGGTCGTTGCATACATTCAGTTTGAAGAGGTACCCAACTACGTGACTCTGAATGTTATAGGCGCATCCATGGCTATTTTTGCGTTCTTTGCCCTGTTATATATGAGTTACCGCTCTGAAAGAAAGTACAGAAAGATGAAGATGCTCACAGGAACGCCATGGGGCGGAAACATAGTTTCAAAAATAAGAGAGATGGTTGGAAATGCTAAAGAAGAGATTCTAATTTCTTCTCCCCATATATACTACACCGACTGGCTCACCGCCGAGCTCAAGCCGGTAGTGGATAGAGGTGTAAGGGTGAGGGTGATAACCTGGCCAAGTTATGAAAGAAGGACATTCAGAAGCATAGATGAGGTTCAAGAAGACAGGAAGCAGTATTTTACTCTCAAAAGATTTCTTGAAATGTTCCCTTCCGGAACTGTAAAGATCAATGATAACATCCATGCAAAACTGGTTATTGTTGATGGAAAGGAGGTTCTCATAACCACTGCAAACCTCACCCAAACAGGGCTCTGGGAGAACTATGAAATAGGCTTCTGGGCAGACAATGAAGACCTTGCATCTCAGGCGAAAGAATTTTTTGAAGATGTGTGGAATGCAGAGGATACAATAGAGCTCAACGAGGAGAGCATCGAACCCAAAGTTGCTTGGGCAGTAATCATGGATATAAAAGAGAGAAGGAGGAAGAAAGAGGATGAAGGCAATCTTTGATGACATAGGCAGCTTCCCTCTTCCCGGGGGAATTACAAGGGAATGGGTCTCTGAGAATGTCAGCACCAAAGAGTATGAAGAACTAATCCAGCGAACTTTTCTCCTCAAGGCAAAAGTTGTTCAGTGCCCCAACTACCCTCAGTTTCAGGACATGATCGAACAGTTCATGTCGATAATAAGAAATCCGGAATATCAGGAAGATGCCTACCTCGTCTCCAGAAAACATGCTGTAATCAGGGAGGTTGAGGCAATAAAAGCTATGAATTACAAGAGCGACATAAGGGTCTGTATAACCGGCCCGTTTGAGCTCTACTACAGGGAGTTCGGAGGAGTGATATATGAGGACATCCTTGAGAACATTGCCATCTCCCTCTCTCGCTTTGCAACAAATGCAATGAGCCTCAATGTCTGCTCCCTTAGCATAGACGAACCCAGCCTGGGAATAAATCCGGAACTGCAGCCAAGTGCTGAGCAGCTCAGGCTTGCATATGAACCTTTCAGCTTTGATGTGGACATTCAGATTCATCTCCACTCTCCTCTCTACTACACTCAGCTTCTGGAGGTTGAGGAGATAGATGTCTTTGGGGTTGAGGCTGCAAGAGATGAGAAAGTCCTTGAATTCATCGATGAAGAAGAGCTCTCATCTGCTGGAAAGAGAATTAGAACCGGTGTAGCGAGAAGTGATATAGATTCGATCATTGCAGAATTCAACGCAAAACACAACGTAAATGCCTGGAAAGACGCAGAACTCTCCGTGAAAGCCGTGAATGAAATTGAAAATGTGGAAATTATAAAGAAAAGGATTGAAAAGGCTTACGATAAATTTGGAGACATGCTTGCATACGTTGGTCCGGACTGTGGCCTGTTCAGCTTTCCGACTCAGGAGAGTGCTTTAAAGTTGCTTGAGAACGTAAGAAGAGCTCTTGAGGTGTTGGAATGGATTACCTGAGCTTCTTCGCTACTTGCTTTACCACTCTCTTTGTTATAATCGATCCGCCTGGCAACATACCATTTTATATTGCTCTGACAGAGGGGTTGCCGGAGGAGGTAAGGGAGAGGGTGTCGAAGAGAGCAACAGTGATTGCCGCAACCCTTCTGATATTTATAACTCTCACAGGTGGGGTCATTCTCAGGTTCTTCGGTGTCTCCGTTGATGGCCTCAGAATTGCTGGTGGCATTCTCATGTTTCTTGTTGCATATGATATTCTGAAGGGAAGGGTTACAAGAGAGAAGTACACGAAGAGGGGTATTGAGAGCAGAGATATAGACAGTCTTGCTGTTTTTCCCATGGCTCTTCCACTCTACACTGGCCCGGGTTCTATCACCGCCGCAATAGTCCTTGCTTCCGAGGTAAAAGATGTAGCAGGCATGCTTTCGATAGTGCTCAGCGTCGCATTAATATATGTTGTAGTGAGACTCACTCATATATACAGTGAACAGATACTGCATGTCCTCGGAAGAAGTGGTGCGGATATAGTTGCAAGAGTTATGGCGATATTTCTCGCTGCAATAGCCGTGGAATATGTCACACAGGGAATAGCCGGGAAGTTTACAAGTTTGAGGTGAACTTGTATGCGGTGCAAGCCTGCCGTGGGCGTTGGAGCCGTAATTGTCAAAGACGGGAAAATCCTGCTGGTTAAAAGAGCAAACGAGCCCAAGAGATTAAAGTGGTCCATACCCGGGGGTCTGGTGAACGAGGGTGAAACTCTCGCAGAGGCTTTGAAAAGAGAAATAATGGAGGAATGCGGGCTTGAAATAAGTGTTGGTGATGTTGCATGCGTGAGTGAGGAGATAGTCACTGAAGATGGCGAAATAAAATTTCACTATGTTATAATAGACTTCTACGCAGAGATTACAGGAGGTAATCTGGAGGTTGGCAGCGACGCTCTCGAAGCGAGGTGGGTTGATATTAACGAGCTGAATGAGCTTGACATCCTCGATTTTGTAAGAAAACTCGTTGAAAGAATCAAAACGGGAGACAGAAAAATGTATCTCAGGTGACGACTAAACCTCAAGTCTGTCAGCTTCGCTGTAGGGAGTTGTCATAAGCCTCTTTATCCGCTCTGCAGTCTTCTTTCCTATTTTTGGAACCTCAATAAGCTCTTCTTCGCTTGCAGTTGCAATTCTCTCTATTGTTTGAAAATGCTCCAGCAGATTTCTTGCGATTACCGGTCCGATATTGGACATTGCAGAAACAACGTATTCCTGCATCTCCCTGAGTGTTTTCTTTGTCTTTCCAGCATGTAGAATGACTTCTCTGCCCCTGAGTTCCTGCTCTCTTCTCGCAAGCATTGCTATAAATCCTGCCGTCTCATCGCTGTTTCCCGTCTGCACTACTGGAATTCCTATATCCACCGCTATTGCAGCAAGTGCTCCTCTTATTGCATTCGGATTAAGCCTGCCGTAGAGATTGCCCTCAATTATAAGAAGCGGCCTCAAATAGTGCTTCTTCAGCCTTATAAGCTGTGAGAAGATATCTCTGTCCCTGTTTACTATACTCTCCACAAAGTCTTCACCCGTCTTTCTTTCTATTGCAACCCTGTCACTCACAACGTAGTCTGCCACTTCTAAGTTTTTTACTTTAACAGACAAACCCAGTCTGGATAGCTTTTTTGCAATTCCCGAGCTCGACTCTCTTGAATCCACATAAACAGTGGTGGCGCTTTTAACGATTCCCTCTTCAATAATCTGTGAAAAATCTTCAAGATTTGCCTGCCCCTGCTTTATATCATTCTTAAGCTCGTAGAGCTTTGCATACATTGTTTTCTCCTTCCTCGTGCTCGACCAGTAATATGCCTCATCTCTCGTCCCTTTCGTAATCAGAACAACAATCTTCCCTTCTCTCGTTCTTCCCGTCCTTCCCTTACGCTGAATTGCCCTTATTTCTGAAGGAACAGCTTCATAAAAAACGACGAGGTCTGTAGATGGAATATCAAGCCCCTCCTCTCCAACAGAGGTTGCAACGAGGACGCTTATTTCATCTTCCCTGAACTTCTCAATGGTTTTAACCTGCTCTTTCTGGCTCATTCCCTTCCTATCAAATCTTTTTGCCTGCCCAACAAACCTTGAAACAGATATACCTTCATTCCTGAGCTCCTCTTCAATAACCCTCACGGTATCCCGGAAATTTGTGAAAACTATAATTCTCGAGTCTGGTTTTGCATCAAGCTGTTTTTTTATGATCTCTTTAAGCTTCTGAAGCTTTGGATGATTCGCCCTGCACACAGCAGCCTTTGCAATTGCCTCCCTGAAAACCGGATCACCTGCGATACTCCTTGCAGCCTTGCTACCTCCCTTTGCCCTTGCTTCTTTCATGAGTCTTTTGAAATATTCTTTCAACGCATCCAGTCCCTGAGTTTCGATGAGTTCAACCCCATGCTGGATTTTGAGAACTTCAGCGAGGATCGAGACGGCCTCAAAGAGATTCGAATTCCCAGTTTCGGCAGCTTCAGCCTGAATACTCTCCTGAAGCATAAGAAGGTCTCTCTTGCTCAGCCCTTCCGCACTTATTCCGAGTCTTGCAAGCCTTTTGAATCTTAACTTTAAAGCTTCGTTCAGCTTCTGTCTGACTGTTTTGAGCTCTTCTGGCATCTCCACTTTCACCCACTCTACTTTCCTGGCAAAGATATACGGCTTTACATCTGCATCACTTTCAGTTCTGATTTCGACCTCATCAATGCCCAGATTTTTCATGACTTGCCTGATCCTTTCAGCATCACTCCCCGGACTTGCGGTTATGGCGAGTATTAGTGGATTCTTTGCTTCTCTGCGGTAACGCTCAGCAATGTAGACATACGCATACTCTCCAACAGCTCTATGGGCTTCATCAAATGTTACGTGAACGACATCTTCGAGAGAAATTCTTCCGGCTATAAGGTCGTTCTCAACAACCTGTGGAGTGGAAACTATCAGCCTTGCTTTCTTCCAGAGCTGCGCCCTCTTCTCAGGAGGTACTTCACCACTCAATGTGATTATTTCACTGTCCTCAACCTCAAGATGTTTTCTGAAAAATTCTGCATGCTGCTCGACGAGAGGTTTGGTTGGAGCAAGGATCAAGGCTTTCCCTTCGTCATTGTGCAGGCGGGAGGCTATTACCAAGAGAGCTACTGCAGTCTTACCCAGCCCCGTAGGCAGAACAACAAGGGTATTGCGCATTAATGCCGTCGCTGCAATTGACATCTGGTAGGTTCTTCTCTCAACTGTGTTCTCTTTTATCAGCGGATGGGAAACATACTCCACATTAGAAATCTGCGCATCCTTGATAATATTTGCTGCCATCATTACAGAACCGAAGATTACAAATATGACTTATGGTTACTATAATTATTATGCCAAAATTCAACGGAAGAGCACCAACCGGGATAGACAGGCTTGACGAGATCCTGAAAGGAGGTATCCCTGTTCCATCTCTTGTGCTCATTCTCGGTGATGTTGGGACAGGTAAGAGCGTTATATGCCAGCAATTCATCTATAAACAGGCTATAATGGGTCATGCAAGCGTTTATTTCTGCATAGACCACCCGCCGGAAGATGTAAGGGAAAATATGAAAAGCCTTGGCTGGAACGTGGAAGAACTCGAGAGAGACGGACTTGTATACTTTGCTGACCTCTTTCTTGGAAGAGGATACGATATAGACTACATATGCCCCTCTATTGAAAAGCATGTGAGGGAGGCCGACAGGTTTGTAATTGACTCCATATCATCAATTGCATTCATCTACGGTGAAAAGCTAACCTACGAGCTCCTTCAAAAAATACAGGCATGGAACAGAGAGAGCAGAGGTGTTGGAATAATAAACGCCGTTCGGGGCATGCACAGCAACAGCTTTGAAGTTGCAGTTCAGCAGGCATGCAGTAACGTGATAATTCTGGAGATGAAAACAAGTGGTAGATTCCTCAGAGTTATGAAGACCACAAGAACTTCCCATATGACAGAAGAGTTCGGTGTTGAAATAGACGAGGCAGGAATAAGGCTTCTTTAGCGAATGTTTTAAGTCACAGCCTGATTAAAACCCTGAGTGCAAAACTCTTTTAAACAGGTTGTCGAGTTATGCTTGATAAAATGACGGGCAACTCAATGGACAGGGTGGTGGCGATTAACGTCGGAAAAAGAGGGTTGACGGAAAATCTAATAAATGAGATAAACTTCCAGCTTGAAAAGCGAGGTATTGTAAAGGTTAAAATGCTCCACAATTTCCGGGGCACAAGCTATAAAGGAGAGCTTGCCCGCCAGATAGCTTCAAAAGTGAAGGGCAGGCTTGTCAGCCTTAAAGGGTTTGTACTGACCTTCGAGAGGTGTTAATAATGGCAACTGTATATGATGTTCCAGCAGATATGCTAATCAGGCACGTAGCGGAGAAGTTGAAGGAAATGGAGGAGTTTAAGCCTCCTGAATGGGCAGGATTTGTGAAAACTGGCGTACACAAGGAGCGTTCTCCTGAGCAGAAAGAATGGTGGTATGTGAGAGTGGCGGCAATATTCAGAAAGGTTTACACTGACGGCCCGGTGGGTATTGAAAGGCTGAGGACTGCGTATGGGGGGAGGGAAAGAAGGGGAGCCAAACGCCCGAGGTTCCGGAAGGGGAGTGGTTCCATTATAAGCGAGGCCCTCCAGCAACTGGAGAAAGCTGGCTTTGTCACAAAAACGAGTGAGGGAAGAATGGTTACATCAGCAGGCAGATCTTTTCTTGACAGAATGGCAAGCGAGCTGCATAAAGAGCTTGTTAAGCAGATCCCGGCTCTTGCAAAGTACTGAGGTGAGAATATGGATGAGCTCGAAGAAATCAGGCGGAGAAGGCTTATGGAAATACAGGCACAGAAGCAGCGTGAACTTGAAGAATTGCAGAGGCAGCAAGAGCTGCAGAAGCAGATAGAAGCGCAGAAAAAAGCAATACTGAGAACCATTCTTGAGCCGGAAGCCAGGGAAAGGCTTTCGAGGGTGAAACTCGCACATCCAGAAATTGCAGAGGCAGTGGAGAACCAGCTTATAGCTCTTGCCCAGTCCGGAAGGCTGAAAACCAAAATCAGCGATGAAATGCTGAAGGAAATTCTCAAAAGAGCGTTGCCCAAAAGAAGAGAGCCCAAAATCATCAGGAAGTGATTTTATGGGTAAAAAGACCATAGGTGTTAAAAAAAGGCTTGCAAAGTTTCAGAAGCAGAACAGAAGGGCTCCAGTGTGGATAACCCTCAAGACCAAGAGAAGAGTTTTTGCAAGCCCAAAGAGGAGGCACTGGAGAATTACGAAGCTTAAGGTGTGATGACCATGGCGAAAATAGTGGTTGAAAGAGTTTATTCACTCAGGCTGAAACACAAGATGAAAAGATACCCGAGGTGGCTCAGAGCTAAAAAAGCTGCAAAATACGTCAGGAATTTTCTGAGCAAGCGCATGAAAGCTGAAATAGAGAATATAAAGATAGATGCAAGCATAAACGAAAAAATATGGGAAAAGGGCTGTGAGAAACCACCTGCAAGAATAAAGGTCAGGGCTGTAAAATTTGATGACGGCATAGTTGAGGCAGAACTTGCTTAGCATGCTCGCCATAAGAGGTAACCCTCTGATAGGTCTTTACATCCGGGTTAATGAGGGCACAGCGATACTTGGTGTAAGGAATGGCTACGCAGAACAAATGCTCAGAGATGTGCTCAATGTGGATGTGGTTGTAACAACGATTGGTGGTTCGGAGCTCGTGGGAGCAATGGCAGCAGCAAACTCGAATGGAGTGGTTGTAAGCGATCGCACAACCACGAAGGAGATAGAGAAACTCAACAGGGTCTTTGATGTCCACGTAATCGAGACATACATGACGTGCCTCGGAAACATTGTCTGCGTCAATGACTCTGGAGCAATAATACATCCTGATGCTCCCAACGGCCTTATTGAGAAAGTAAGTAAGGCTCTGGACGTTGGTGTTGCAAAGGGTACGATAGGCGGGATAAAAACAACAGGGATGGCTGCAGTTGTTACCAACAGGGGCGGATTGCTCAATCCAAACGCCAATGAATGGGAGATAAAGAAAGTGGAAGAGTTCCTTCACATAGAAGTCGAACTCGGAACAGTAAACTTCGGTCATGATATGGTTGGAACAGGGCTTGTTGCAAACACCAAAGGATATATAGCCGGTAGAGATACCACAGGTTACGAACTTGGAGTTATCGAAGAAGCCCTGGGCTTTGTGGGGTGATAAAATGTTTGAAGTTGTTGGAACATTTAGGGCTGGAAAGGAGTGGAAAAAATTCAAAAAAGTGGTAAACGCTCACAACGAAAGATTTGCTGCAGAGAAAGTCTATTCTCTTCTCGGGAGCAATCATAAGGTCAAAAGATCTCTTATCAGGATTGAAGGTATACGGAAGGTAGAGTGATATGGCAAGCGAAGAAGCTACAAAAAAGATACAGGAAAGGCTTTACATTCTCCAGCAACTGCAAAATGAGGGGGAGGCAATTCAGAGAAAAATTGTCGAACTTGAAGTTGTACAGTCGGAACTCGACAGGACTATAGAAAGCCTCGAATACTTTGATTCTCTTGATGGAAGCGTTGAAGCATTGATGAACCTCGGGGGAGGAGTTTTTGCCTACGTCGATGTGAAGGATTCAAGAAAGATGCTTGTTGATGTTGGGGCAGGAGTTATAGTGGAGAAAGAAGTTAAAGGTGCAATAGAAACGCTGAAGAAAAAGAAAGAGAAAGTCCGGCAGAGCGTTGTAAGACTTGAGCAGGCGATTCAGCAGATTGCGGCTCAGGCTGAAAAAATCCAAGCTGAAATAGCGGAAATGGTAAAAGAGGCAAAAGAACGGGAAAAGTGACATGTTTAAATTCCTGAAAAATAAGCTGAAGTCGTTCAGGAGGAAGATCGAGAAAGTTGAGGAGGAGACGGCGAAAGCTGAAATAGTCAGGCCTGTAAAAGAGGTAAGAGCTGAAAAGGGAGCTGAAGAGGAAGTAGAAGTTAAAGTAAAGGAAGTTGAGGTTGCTAAGCCAAGAATAGGCTTAAAAGAGAAAGTTTCGGCCCTCGTACTGCGAAGGGAGATTATTATAGATGAGGGCAAGCTTGATGAGATACTTCCCGAGCTTGAAGTTATTTTGCTTGAAAGCGATGTTGCCTTTGAGGTTGTGGAGGAGATATCCTCAAAGCTGAAAGAAAGACTTGTTGGAAGAACCAAGAAGATCGGGGAGAGGCTTTCTGACATAGTTCTCAGCGAGCTGGAGAGCATAATTAGAGACATCCTTGATACCAACAGGTTTGACTTTGATGCGTACATCAAGGATGCTTTAAAACAGAAAAAACCCCTTAATATCATATTTGTAGGAGTAAATGGTACAGGAAAAACAACTACAATAGCAAAGCTCGCAAAGAGGATGATGGATCAGGGATACTCAGTTGTTCTCGCTGCTGGAGATACATTCAGGGCTGGAGCCATAGAGCAGCTTGAAGAGCACGCAAGCAGACTTGGAGTTAGGTTGATAAAGCACAAAGCCGGAGCAGATCCGGCAGCAGTAATATATGATGCCATAAGGCATGCTGAAAGTAAGGGAGTTGACGTTGTACTTGCAGACACAGCCGGAAGGATGCATACGAAGAAGAACCTCATTGACCAGCTGGAAAAGATAAAAAGAGTTACAAAACCAGACTTGACAATTTTCGTTGATGAGAGCATAGCTGGAAACGATGCAGTTGAAAGGGCAAGGATGTTTAACGAAGCTGTGGGCATAGATGGCAGCATTTTAACGAAGCTGGATGCAGACCCCAAAGGAGGTGCCGCAATTTCCATAAGCTACATCACTGGAAATCCGGTTCTTTTTGTTGGGGTTGGTCAGGGATACGATGACCTGGTGAAATTCGATTCTGAGTGGCTTATAAAGAGGATATTTGACTAAACTGATTCAATTAAACGCTGTAAATAAAAGACGTTTTCAGCCACGAGTCTTGCACCACCTATTATCTCTACAATGTGATTCTCAGTTTTCAGTTTCTTAAAAGCCTCAACCGGAAATCCCGTAACTGGCAGGTTATGTACCTCTCTCCCCTCTCTCACTTCACTTGCTCCCCAGTGAATGGCTGCGAAGCAGAACCTTGATAATTTTTTCACATTCTTTTCAAGAACTCTTCTGTCAAAGTTGCTTGCAGCGTATAAGAGTGAGGTGTTGATGACAACATCCACATTATCCGCAATTGCCACAATCTCATCAACAGAACAAAGAAGTGCACCTTTTCTCCCCATCTCAACTGCTACATTGGGGTGGATTTCTTTAATAACCTGAACACCGTTTAAAACGTTTTCCAGCTGTTCTTCAAAGCTCAACCTGCGATATCTTCTGCCGGTATGCAGAATGGCATAACCAAGAGGGACAAAGTCGAAAAATGAAATCACATCTTTTATAAGCATTAAAAATTCCTCATCTCCTGCATTGAGCTTTACGCGGGATATATCTTCTCTGCCGTAGAAGAGGTGAAGAAATATCTCGAAATCGTGTTCACTGCAAAAGTTTGAAAGCATCTTTTTAACATCGGGGTTGAATATTCTTCTCAGCCTTTCTGCCTCCTCAAAATCTATGCTAAGTTCGAGAATTGAGAAGTTGCCGACAGCACGCTTTATATCGTAGCTATCCCTGAGAATGGAGTGCATGTTACCTTCAAGCTTAACAGCCGGATTCCAGCCAAACTTCATTAAAATATTTTTGAAGAAGATTTTATTTTAATTTTTTTACAGCCGGAACCATTAAGTTAACACATTCTTGTAGAGCAGACTTTCAGATAGATTGCTTTAGTTCTTCAATCAACTGTTGCAAAAAGATGGCATCTAACTCCTTTGAATTTCAAATGGCTATCATTACTGCTAACTTTGTCTTAATGTTCTGAAGTATTCAAAGCGATGAGCAATGAAAGAGTGAAAACTAAATTTTGCCCTTAAGCAGCTCAGCCCCCTCTTCAACAATAACCTTTGTAGGCGTTGGCATCTTCTGGCCAGCCCTCTTTAAAGCCTCCTTGGCGAAATCAAAGAACTCCGGTTTTGTCCACAGGCTCATTATCTTTGTACCGGGAAAAACCCTTGCAGCAAGGCCAACAGGCTTGCCAAAGGCTGCCTTCATTCCCTGAGATATCCTGTCTGCTCCAGCTCCAACGGCCATTCTGTGCTCTCTCAGTATTTGATGAGGATATACTCTCACCTTAAGAAAGTAGTTGCTACCTCCCGCTCTCTTCGCTATGTATTTGTTTGCCGCTATACGTGCAGATTCGAGGGCTGTGTCTCTCACCTGCACACCCTCCATTGCGATGAGTGTAAGCTTTACGGGGAAGCTTGCGGCTTTGTTGCCCATCTCAAACTGCCTCAGCCTCGTACCCGGAGCGCCGTCTATGTACTCCTTCCTTGTGAAGGGCCTTTCAAGCCTTCTGAACATCCTTGCCGGTTTCTTTGCCATTGGAATCACCTTGCTTGGCTCTGCTCTGTGCTATTCCGGGCGTGCTATTTAAAACTTCCGGGCAGTGCGGGAAGAAACGATTGGCATCAAGAGGTAAAAATTGCATAGGCGAAGGCAGAGGCTAATGGAACGGTCAGGTTATCGTTTATGTGGAAATTACCAACTCTGCAGAACTTTTCTGCCATCACTCCCGCAGCGCATGCAAAAAGAGAGGCGATGGGGTCGAGATGGAGAAGGAGGAGGGTAAGCAGACAAACTGCAAACATCATTATGTGAACGACGTGAATGCAACCTGATTTTTAACAATTCCCGCAATCCCATCACCGAGAGATACAAGGACAATTCCGGCAAAGCAGGCTTCCATGGGCAACAGGGCAGTTATAAGCGTTGCAGAAATTCCATAATAGAGGTATGCTCCAACGCCGTTAACCTCATAGCTCCTGAGAATCCAGCGGGGAAAAATGCTGTATCTTCTCCTGAGAATCTCTAAAAAAACGGCAAAGACTGCAAGGCCTGCAACAATTAACAGCGTCACATCCTTCCCGGCATAAATATAAAGAGGAATGTATCCGAGGCCGACGAAGTGTATGAGCTTTCTGCAGAGCTCTTCTTTCATTTTCAGCTTTTTGACCTGAATGACTTTAACCAGCTTGCTGAATTACCTTACCCTCGATCCCGGTGGAACTTCTCTGTCGGGATGCAGTAACACTGGCCTGCCATCAACATCTGCAGCGAGCATCATCCCCTGACTTACAACTCCCCTTATCTTCGCCGGCTTCAGGTTTACGAGGATGGGAACGAGTCTGCCAACAACATCCTCCGGCTCGTAGTCTTCGGCTATGCCTGCAACGAGCTGCCTGATTTCGCCGCCTATGTCAACCTCAAGGCGGAGAAGCTTTTTCGCACCCTTGACCTTTTCAGCCTTCACGATCCTTCCAATTCTTATATCGAGGCGCTTGAAGTCCTCGATATCTACAATCTCCTTCTCCTCCTTCACTCCCTTTTCAGCCATTTCAGCCCTCCTGATTCTTTTCATCATCAATCTCTCCATTTCCTCAATCTTCCTGTCGTCAACCTTCTCGAATGGAACCTCCGGCCTCTCAAGCCTTACCACGCCCGGCAGTGAGAGCGCATCATCAAGCTTTGAGGATTTCACGTCGATACCGATGCATCTGCCCATTTTCTCCATCGTCCTTGGCATGACCGGAAACGAGTAAATGATCAGGGCTCTCGCGAGCTGCAGGCAGTTTGCTATAATCCTGAGACATTTCTCCCTGTCCTCTTTAATGAGTTCCCACGGCTTTGCGTTCTGGAAATAGACGTTTCCAAAGCCTGCAAGTTCCATGAAAGTATCGCTTGCAACCTTGAACTCCCACTGCTGCAGAGCCTTCACGACTTTATCTCTCGTTTCTTCGATTTTCTGCATGATTTCCTCATCCACCTCACTTACATCAACGCTGCCAAAGTTCTTCCATGCAAAATGCATTACCCTGTACAGGAAGTTGCCCAGCGTTGCGATGATCTCGTTGTTAACCTTGTCCCTGAAAACTCCCCACGAAAAGTTCAGGTCACGCTGGTGGGACGTGTAGTTGAAGATGTAGTATCGCAGGTAGTCGGTGTTAAAGCCAGCTTTGAAATAGTCTTCAACCCATACCACGTAACCTCTGCTCTTCGAGAACGTCTTGCCCTCAACCTTCACCATCCCGCTCGCCACAACAGCATCCGGCAGAGCGTAGTTTGCTCCTTTGAGCATCGCAGGCCAGAAGATGCAGTGATGATAAACAATGTCCAGACCTATAAAGTGAATGATCTCTGCCTTCCCGTTAATCCATATATCTCTCCAGTCACAACGGTTCTCGCACGCCTTTTCAGTAAACGAGATGTAGCCGATAGGAGCATCGACCCATACGTAAACAACGAGGTCTTCGTCAGGGAATTTGACGCCCCATTCTAAGTTCCTCGTTATGCACCAGTCCTTCAGCTCCCCTTTAACCCACTGCTTCGCGTAGTTCAGTGCGTTTTCTGTCCCCCTGAGGTTTTCAAGATAGTCGAGCAGGAAGTCCTTGAAAGCCGTCAGGCGGAAGAAGTAGTGCTTCTGCTTCCTGAACACGGCATTGCTGCCGCAGATCTTGCACTTCGGCTCCTTAATTTCTCCCGGCTCGAGATGCCTGCCACACCCCTGATCGCATTCATCTCCTCTTGCAACACTTCCGCAGTAAGGGCATATTCCCTCAACGTAGCGGTCGGGCAGAAAGCGCTGACATCTGGGGCAGTAAGCAAGCTCGATTTCCTTCGGAAAGACGTAACCGTTCTCTATCAGCTTTTTAACAAACTCCTGCGTTCTTACGTGGTGGTATTCGCTGTCTGTCCTGCCAAAGAAATCAAATTCGATATCTATGGCCTTAAAGACTTTCTGAAAGTGGTCGTGGTACCTGTCAACGAGCTCTCTGGGTGAGATTCCTTCCTTTTCCGCATTGACGACAATGGGCGTGCCGTGACAATCGCTGCCGCATATGAAAATGACGTCCTCGCCAAGCATTTTGAGGTAGCGAACATAAACATCAGCCGGCACGTATGTGCGCAAATGCCCGATGTGAGCCTTTCCATTTGCATACGGCAAACCGCATGTTACGAGCTTTGGACGCTTCAAGCTATCACCTCTACTCAGATTGCTGGCACAGGGGAAGCTATAAATCTTTTACCTGCGAAGTTGTATTATGGGCTGGAGGTACCGTTACCTCCGTAATGAACTCAAAAAGCTTGAACCCCGAAGAACCTACGCGATTTTGCCCTCAGCCCTTCGACCGTTCAAGCGAGGGGATTTTACTGTAAGGGAGGCTGTCAACGCCGTGAGGTGCGCTGCACGAAACATGAACGCTGAAGTTTACGCAAGAGGCGGGAAGATCTACATCAGGTTCCGCCCCTCGTGTGCGTGCAACGTCTGAAGTTTTTTACTTTTTATTTTTCCTTGTTTTTAATTTTTTTAGTTTAATTTATTCAATGTTAATTTGGTATCGAATTTTACAATGGTCTCACGTTCGGAAAATCCGGATGAAATGTTAGACTTTTGTAGAGTTTTGATTTAAGAATCATTGGTGGTGGGATGAAACTGGCTGTGTGTGCAGCCTTAGGAATCCTGAGAGATAAGTGGTGGAGTCATGTAACATGGCGCCTGGAGAGGTGCTTTTGAGGGGCTCCACTCAATCTGTGGATTTCATACAACTACACAAATGACGTAAAAAATAGGGGTAGTATATTTGCAAAACGTATGGACGGTACTTGGGCAGAGTGGACAATAATACAGGCGTGGATACAGGCGGCAAAGGAATACAGAGGGTTCTGACACATACGTTGCCGCTCTCGCAGCTGATGCTGATGGAAACGATAACACTTACGATTGCTGGAATGACCACATTTACGGGCATGGTTCACAGGTAGATCCCCCAGCAGATCCGCCATTCTTGTGGTATGGTAAGTATCAGTGCTGAGGAGGTGAATAAAATGCGAAAACTTGTTGTTGGGCTAATTATTTTGTCGCTGATAGCTGTGGGGATTGCGTACATAATGACTGAGCAATCGGATACAGAAATCCAACCGCTAACCATTAATAACGTGAAAGGATTCCGTACAACGTCTTTCGTTCTAAATACTACATTACCTAAGGTACCCAAGAAGTTGATGGTATACGAATGTGTTGAACCAAAGGTTACGCTTGAATACGTATCACTACTGGCAAAGCGATTTGGTATGAATGAACAACCAGAAAAAGTATTTGATGAGTTCATTCTTACAGATGGCAACTACCACCTTGAAGTAAATACAAAATCCGGGAGAATTGCATACACCGATGCATCGAGATGGATGGTTGGAAATGACGTAGATAAGCCATCTAATCTTCCATCTGACGAGAAGGCTATAAAGATAGCAAGAAACTATTTGAGTGAGAAAGGCTTAATGCCAGCTGACGCAATTCTCAGAGATGTGACACATCCAAGGGTTGTAGCGATGGATAAAGAGGGAAGCACCATCGGAGTTGGCTTTGAGGATGTGAAAGTTTCATTCACACGCAGAATCAATGAGCTTCCAGTAGTCGGAGCGGGATCAAAGCTTGATGTGGAAATTGGAGGTAACGGGGATGTAATAAATGTCTATAAAGTATGGAGAAACTACAGACCATACAAGGAGTATTCAATCATTACGCCAGAGCAAGCCTTAGAAAAGTTGAAGGAAATTGGAGTATTTACAGGAATAAAAAGTGTTGATAAAGTGATAAACAGAATCTATCTGGGATACTATACAAAGTCGGCAAGTGAAAAGCAAACGTATTTACAGCCGGTCTACGTTTTTGAGGGATATGCAAAAGGAGAAAATAGAACCGAAGAATTTAAGCAATATATTCCGGCTATTCCAGAACTCGGAGGGATATAATGAAGAGAAAGTTTCTTGTAATGTCTGTGGTTGCCCTGGCATCCTGCACTCTTTTTATTTTGTTCATGCATTCAAACGAACCGAAAATAGATCAAGGGATAATCATCCACATGAACAACAACTATTATACAATACCACCAAATGAAGAGGAGTATGACGAGCTATCAAAAGAATGTATGAACATTCTGAAGTCTATAAACGGGCAATACAAGCTGGCAATAACCTTAGACGGACTAAAATCAATAAAAAGCCGAGAGAACTATGTTGAAATCGTTTTCCCTGAAAATATAACGCTAACAACGAATTATACAGTTATAAAATTGGAGGGGGCTGTGTTCATGTTGAGCGGAGAATACGAGGGGAAAATTTTTACATACAGAGGTAGAGTGGTGGGCGTCTGGAGTTCTGATCAAAGCTTTGATAGATTGAGGGGGATGGTAGAAACGTTTATTCGGCAGTGAGGGGATTAACTCCATGCGTGAAAAAGAAAGAATGTTTGAAGAAAGTGAGAACGGGATAATTCTTCTTGGCAAACGGGATCTCAAAGTGTTATCATCAGATATAAGAGTTGAGATTCTCAAAAAGCTTGATTCTGGATGTAAAACACTTAGAAAATTAGGCAATGAGCTAAATCTTCCAACATCAACTGTACATGAGAATCTCACCATTCTTGTTGAGTCGGGCTTTGTTGAGAAAAGAAATGAGGGTAGCAAGTGGGTTTACTACGAGCTGACGGAGAAGGGGAAGAGTGTCCTTCACCCCCATGAAAAGGTAAAGATAATATTGCTTCTCTCCTCTGCTATACTGAGCTATGCTGGAGGGATCATGGAGATATACCTGTTCCTGCAGGGAACACCTGAAGAGGGTGTGAAGGGAGCTCCTTTCCATCCAGAACACCTGATTTTGGGCTTCGTCCTTGCAGTAATTGGCACTATCCTGTTGTATTCAGGTTTGAGAAAAGCTCTTAATGATGTTTCAATTAGAACACATTAAAGTGCTGAAACGTCTAAACCCCCACCCAGCCCAGAATGGCGTCGATGTCGAGCCTCTCCTCCACAACCCTCGCAAGTTCTTCAATCCCGTCCGTCACTGGGGGAACATCGACACCCAAATGCCTGCAAACCGCCCTCACAACGCAGTCATTCCAGAAAAGGCCGTGAATGTACGTTCCCCACACCATACCATCCTCACTTGCACAGCCCTCATCATCGAAAACGGGGTTTGAAGCTTTTGTCACGCCCTTGTGGATTTCATACCCCCACACGGACTCTCCCCTTATCTTCTCGAGGATCACAGCATTTCCGTTGACCCTCCTTTCGACCTGCCTGCACGTCTTCCTGAACTCTCTGAACTCCGTTACGGCGTCAAGCAGGCCGATCCCCTTCGCCCTCACATGACCATGCTCAACACCGAAATCCACGAGCTCCCTGCCGAGCATCTGATAGCCGCCGCATATCCCTAT
>JARQZL010000026.1 GCA_029984855.1 Archaeoglobales archaeon
CTACAGGCTTACCGAGAGAGGCAAAAACCTTTTAGAAAAGTTAAGAGAGCTGAACTCAGAGTTCAAAAAGCTTTAGCCCCAGACTGGTGATTCTTACCTCTTCTCCCCTCACTTCTGCAAAGCTGAACTTGTTGAGGAATTCTATGGCTTCTCTGGCTTTATCTTTGCTGACCTTCGTTCTCTCTACGATCTCATCGATTCTGTGCCAGTCTTTATTGCTAAGCAGTTTAAGAATCGTGTTGACCACTTCATCAAACTTGTGCATGTACTTTCGAATTTCCACACATATTTATTTTTTTCTCTTATTTTTTAATAAGTACTCTTGGTATCATTTGTAGTACATATTACTGATACCTATCTGGAATTCTTACATGCTTTTACATTATTAAACCTAAGAACCAAGCATGAGAGCCCTTGTAGTTATGGGCAAAATTCTCAATCTGCTGAAAATGAGAGAATATGATGTAAAAGAGATATCGGAAAGCTTGAAGGTTCCTGAACCAGAAATCAGGGAAATTCTGCAGGCAATGGTAGGGATCGAGCTTGTTGAAATCAACGGAAGTGTCAGGCTTACATCTTTCGGCAAAGCAATTGCAGATATGAAATTGAAAAAATAGCGGCTGGTGAACAAACACAGAAAATAAGAAAATAAATAAAATATTTGGAGACTGTTATACCGCTGAATCTCCTTCTTCCCCTGTTCTGACCCTTACAACCCTTTCAACAGGTATAACGAATATCTTGCCGTCACCAACATTTCCTGTTCTCGCTGCACTTGTTATTGCCTCAATTGTGCTATCGATGTCTCCATCACTGACAACAACTTCCACCTTTACCTTCGGCAGCATGTCAACTTCCATTTTCCTGCCCCTGAACTGCATGACCATGCCCTTCTGCCTTCCACGCCCTCTGACCTCTGTTACTGTCATTCCTGCAAGTCCATTCTCCTCAAGAGCAGCCTTGACGCACTCCAGCCTTTCTGGTCTGATTATTGCCTCTATCTTCTTCATTGTATCATCCCTCCTCTTTCGTAGGCTTTATTACAACACTTCTTGTAGACTCGGAGTAAACGAAGTCCGGATATGCTATCGCTGCATGCTCACTTATATCAAGTCCGAGCAGTTCCTCTTCAGGCGAAACTCTGATTCCCACGGTCTTCTTCAGTATGTAAAACAGTACGAAGCCCGTACTGAACGCCCATGCGAAGTTTACCACCGCGCTTATAATCTGACATGCAAAGAATCCTGCGTTTCCGTAGAGTAATCCGGTTACAAGCGGGCCTTCAGCGGTATAAACTCCGTATGTGCCGTCTGCAAACAGTCCTAATGCAATAAGCCCCCATGTTCCGTTGAACCCGTGAACTGGAACTGCACCAACCACATCGTCAATTCCTCTCCTCTCAAGCCACCAGTAGCCGTAGCATGCAATGAATCCTGCCACCATGCCTATCAGCACGGCAGCCCACGGCTGAACCCATGCACAGGGGGCAGTAATTGCTACAAGCCCTCCAATGGCTCCATTGCACGTCATGCCAACGTCTGGCTTTCCGTTTCTGAGCCAGGTTATCAGCATCGCTGTAACTGCCCCTGCTGCTGCTGCAAGATTCGTGTTTGCAGCTATTATGGAGATTCTGAGTTCATGAGCCGAAAGCGTCGAACCTGGGTTGAAGCCGAACCAGCCGAACCACAGTATGAATGTGCCTATGACAGCAAATGCAAGGCTGTGGCCAGGTATGGGCTTCGGATTGCCAAATTCGTCGTACTTGCCTATTCTTGGGCCTAACAGCAGGCATGCCGCCAGAGCTATGTAACCACCTATAGCGTGCACAACGCCCGAACCAGCGAAGTCAAGTGCTCCGTATCCTCCTCCCAGCTTAACCATGAAGTCAGCGCTGCTAAGCCATCCACCACCCCAGAGCCAGTGGCCGTATATAGGATATATTACTGCAGAAACGACTGCACTGTATATGATGTATATTGAGAACTTTGGCCTCTCAGCTATTGCACCACTTACAATCGTTGCTGCTGTTGCGGCAAACACGAGTTCAAAGAACCAGAGTTCAATCGTTGACACATCATAGGCGTTACCTGCAAGAAACCAGCCGTCTGTGCCGACTAGACCATGCCAGTTAGAGCCCATCATCAGTGCAAAGCCGATGGCAAAGAATGCAAGACTTCCAATTGCGAAGTCCATGAGGTTCTTCATCATCACGTTTGCCACGTTCTTAGCCCTTGCAAAGCCAGCCTCGAGCATTGCAAATCCGGGCTGCATGAACATGACAAGGAAACCACACATGAGTGTCCACACGAAGTCCGATGGTGCTTCAGGATTCTCTGTAAGAGTCTCTGCCCCGCTCGGATCTCCGGCCATCGCTGGAGCTGCTACAAGCAACAGAAGCATGGCAGTGCAAACAATTCCGCAAGCTTTCTCCACTCTTTCCACTCTATCACCTTTTTGGAATGCAAGCACACTTTTTAAAAAAATTTTTAATAGTTCAGCTTAATTACTGTTAATTTTTCACAAAACTTGTGATTGCCTCACAAAATTTTTAAATACATAGCTGTGAAGCTGGGGGCATGAAAAATCCAGTTAGAGTTACTATCGCCTTCGATGAGGAGAGCCATGAGATATTTAACAGCCTCAGGGAGAAGTTGAAGTTATCACAGAGCGAAATCATCAGGAGAGCCCTCAGGTTCTATTACAGGTATCAGGATCTTGAAAAATACGAGAGCGAGAAGATCAAGATTTACGTTGAGATGCTTGCCGAGGGTGAGCACGTAATCCTTGATATAGATCACTGGATAGCTTTTCTCAGGCTTGTGGAAACACATCCGGAGAAGGAGGAGTTCTGGGAGCTGCATAGAGAGGTTGCAAAGAGTCATGCAGAGCAGTTCAAAGGCAAATCTGCCGAATACATCCTTGAAAGGCTGGAAGCATGCAACTTCTTCAGAATAAACAGAACAGGCAAGAATGAGTTCACTCTTATCTTGGGAAACGAGATTACAAAGGATTTTATAAGAGTGTTTCTGGAGGAGGTTTTTGCTGGTGTTGGTATCAACGCTGAGATAAAGGAGGACTTAACGAAGCTGAGGGTTAGAGTACTTTGACTTTATACTTTGCGAACCTTGCATCTTTAATAACTTACTCGGATCTCATAAACTCCTTCATCTCAAAGCTTAGCTCTTCGTCAATGAGCCGCCGCAGCAGATCGTTAAGCAGGCTTTCGGTACACGCAACTATCACGCCACTTCCTTGGTGAGCAGCCTCAATGCAGGCATCCTTCGCCCCGAAAAATATCGGTTCCACTCCTGCCTTTCTGCATGCAACGAGTGCTTCAACCCCTATTGCGACAACTATACTTCGCGGTCTGTTTTTTATAAGCTGCCTGAAAGCATCGGCATCAACCTTTCTGCTCCCTCCTCCCCCAACGTCGGGAACCTTTAAAACAATAATCTCCCCCTTCCTTGGCGGCTCGAAACCACTCGTTGCCTTAATGAGTACGTCTTCTCCATCGCCCGCCGACATCAAAGCAATACCATTCCCGCTTTTCTCACTCTTCGCATATATGTACCCATCCTGAAACCAGTAAAATACTTCATCCCCTTCTTTTATATCTCCAACCGCAATCGCTACTACTGACCTGGAAAAGAGCTTTCTCACAAGCTCCTCACTGAAGAGATGCAAGTCTAAGAGGTTTTTTGTCAGCCAGTTGATACCTTTCTCCGTCACTTCATAGTAGCCTTTATGTACGACGGATACGAGGTTCTCGGCAATTATATCTTTGAAGTGCTCTGATATTGCCTGTGGCGTTAAACCAAATTTTCTTGCAATATCTCTCTGGCTGCTTTGCTTATTCAAAACGAGCTCCGAGAGAATCAAAAGACGTATCGTATCCTTACGGCTAAGCAGCAATTTCATTAGAAATAAAAAAACTCGTAAAATACTTTAACTTTTCTGATTTCAATATGTATAACAATGTATGTGCCTGTATAGGTTTTAGGGAAAATTATTTCTACTCCTTTGATAACGAATGCTATCAGTGGTGGTCAATCATGCACAAAGAGGAGCTTGTACTTTTGCACCTGACATTGTTCCATATGAAGAGATTTTTTGAGGAAGCAGGAATTGCAAATGGCCACTTTGATAGCTATGAAAATATCGGAATTCAACCTGTACACATCCATAAAAGCAAGGCCGAGCATAAAAAAGCAATTCTGACCCTGTGCAAAGGTATTTCAGACATCTTTAAGGAGAAGCCGCCTGAAGACGTTCTGAAGAACCCAAAAATCCGGGAATTGCTTGAGGTCATTGCCCCCCAAGGTTGAGGGCCATTACGTACGCATCCTCTCCATCGTTGTAGTAGGCAGGTATGACATCGATGATTTCGAATCCCTTTTTTTTGTATAACTGCTGTGCTATATTATTTGACACCCTTACTTCGAGAAAAAGCTGGGATTTTCCTTTCTCCCTGCATCTCTTAATGATCTCGTCAAGCAGTCTGTTTCCTATGCCCAGCCCTCTAAATTCCCTCTTGACTGCTATGGACATTATTTTTGCTTCGGAGCCCATTTCCATTGAGGCCACATATCCAACTACCTTTCTGCCGGCATCAGCCACGAGCACATCACTTCCGTATGTGAGATAGATGTACATGTCGTAGGCGGCACTTTGCGGGGCAAAAGCCTCTTTATCAATCTCCAAGATGTCTCTGTAGTCTGAGGGCCTGTAATCTCTAACAACTACCGAGATCACATTTTTATGTAGGGCATATCAGAATATAAACTGTGCGGCCAGAGGCAATTGCAGAGTATATAAAATGCAGGTACAGCAGGGTGATTGAGGTGTGTATTGGAAATTACATCGAGGTTGCAAAACTTCTTGGAAGCAGGCTGATTGCTGCTGTTGATACAAAAATCTGTAGGACTGCGGAAATTCCTTTCTACGTTGATGATATTGTCGAACCGTCAATGGACGTATACTGGCAGGCCGATCTGATTTATGCCATAAGACCTCCTCCCGATCTCTGGGCAGATATCCAGCATCTGGCAGAAAAGGTAGATGCTGATTGCCTGATAAGGCCAATGGGTAATGAATTTCTCCCTTTCCCCTTCAGGCTCGTGAATTATATGGGAGAGCGTTTTTACATCAAACAAGCTCGAAGTGAATGATTGTAACAAGCTCATTCTCATGCAGGTCTCCATATATTTTCCTCAGCGCATTTATAAGCTCTTCCAAGCTGCTAAATCCGTCTCTTAACGCATCTTCTTCTGTGAGTTCTTTTACCCTTTTTATCACTGCTTTCCTGATTATCGCTCTTGCAAAAGGCTCGTTGCCGGCTGTGAGGGTGATAACATCCCCAACAGGGCAGGTCTTTATTCCTTTTCTGATTGTGGTTTTCTTTTTTCTCCGGAGGATTGGAACAACGTACTCCTCATCGAAGTTTATCGCTTTCATACCATTTCCACACCTTCTGGATGGCTCCAACAAGAACCCTGAAGGGAACATCTTCAGGAACTTCAATCTGCCACCACGGTCTGAGCTGAAGGCACTTTGCAATTAAGGCTCTCTCTTCTTTCCCGTCAAGCTCAGCTCTATCCGCTCTTGAGTAGAAGTACTTTGCAAGGGGTCTTGCAATGTCGGATATATATTCATACAGGCTTAAACCCTGAAAGTACTTTTTCAGTCTCTTTCTGTCTATCTCGCATACCTCAGGTCTCACAATGCCAGTATCTTTGGAAAGACTGTGAAGGAGCTGAATGGCAGTTTCAACATCTAAATCCGACAGCTCGTCATTGAGCCACTCGAGCAGCCTTCTCACAAACATGGAGTTCAGGCTCTCCACAACCCGTGTTTTGAGGTCTTTAAGAACGATGACTGTATGTTCTCCGGACGTCTCACTCCTCTGAGGGGTTATGTGTATCGGAGAGAAGCCGTTTTTCATCCAGAACCTCAATAATTCGGGTGAAACTCCAAAACCTGAACCCACCCAGGCCATCCCGCTTTTAACAGCCCACTCCACAAGCTTCTGCAGTCCGAAGCTTCCTATACCCATGCTCATGACGGAGGGATGCGTTGCTATCCTGACGATTCTCACACCCGGAAGCAGGGGAAAGTCGTAGTTCCAGTAGTGCTTGAGCACAAGATCAGGAATTATATGTCCTCTTGGCTTGTAGCCCTCTGTCATCTCCTGAATCATCTCCTCGCTCAGCCGTCCCTCAACTGCTATATGGATTGAGCAGACAGTTTTTCCGTTGACTGCAACACGGAAAGGAATGTGGTTTGGCATGTCTGCCAGGATTACTACATCTGATGGTCTGTTTCTGTAGTGTGCGAGCACGTATATACCAAAGAACTCTCTCAGCAACCTCTCATCGTTGAACATTGCATCTTTGTTGATTAATTCAAAGGTGAATTTTCCCTCCTTTATTGCCTCTATGTCTTCCTCATCAAGTTCTGCTGGCTGAGCATCGAGTAAAAGAACATCATAGAGCCACGTCTCAATAGGGTCGCTCTTTCCATATCTTATGGGTTCTTCGAGATGTATCCTCTCGATTTCAACTGTTTTATCACTCTCAAGCTTTTTCAGAAACCTTATGCTGAAACCCCTTCCTGATCCCTCATATCCGTGAATTGTTGTTGAAAAAACGGCATAGCGTACACCCTTTGTGATCTCCCAGAGAACCGGTACGTCTATTCCTGCGGCTTCATCAACTATTATTATGTCAGCATACTCTTTTTCAATCATCGCCCTTCGGGGTACAACGTATTCCACTCTTGCAAACCTGCTGTTCAGAACGGTGATGAGTCCATTACTCTCCTTGACCCTGAAATCCTTCATCCCCTGTCGTATGAGAGCTTTTTTCAGGAATCGAAAGTATGTCTGGACTGATTGGGGTGTTGGAGCCACTACCATCACTCTGACAGGTCTTCTCAGAACACGGTGCATTCTTGATATTAGATATGGAGTAACTATGCCCAGAACTGCTGTTTTTCCTCTCCCCCTATCTGCCGTTATAACCACGGACTTTCTTTCTTTCATCCTGTTGAAGAAGTTCTCAAACATCTGCAGTACTCTAACCTGATCCTGTGTTGCGCAGAGCTTGTAGAGTTTTCTCTTTATCTCCTTTGCCTCAGGAATCCGGATTTCTCTTTTTCTCTCTCTATCTTCTCTATACCCGTACTTTTTTATGAGTCTTCTTTTTTCGGCATCAAAGATTATCACTCCTTCGGCCTCAATTGTCCTTTTTATGAATCTGCGGTAAAATCTGGGGGTCACATCACTGGCCGTGTAGGGATCACTTACCAGCTCTTTATGCCATCTCCCGATGAGACTCCCCCAGCTCTCTGTGTGTGGGCCTATGGCCACGATCATTCCACCTTCGGAGATTGTCTCAACGATTACACCCAGATCGTTTGGGTGAAAACCCTCTGTTAAGTCGAGAAGGAGAGAAGAGTAAGTTTCCCCGAGGATGGACGAGGATTCTCTGTAATGAACGAACTTTCCATTGAAGTACTCTTCTGCCATTTCGAGGAACCTGCTTCTTCCGACAACAATCAGGTCTCTATCTCCTGCAACTTCTCTGTATCTGCGGAAGACTCTTCTTGCGAGCTTGAATATTTTGCCTTCCAGTTCGGAACAACAGATCATAACCATAAAGCGGTGCCTGTTCTTAATCGCAATGCTGGCCGCATTCTGCACTTCAGCGAGCAGAGCTTTTACGGTCATCCATCAGAACCCGAGCCAGATGAAAATAAAAACGTTTGCTCGAGTTCGAGCAGAAGTTTACGGAGCAACCGATAAACATTGGAAGACGTATCAGTCCACATCGAAACTCAAGACTGACACAACTTTTAAATATCGTCTACAAGTGTGCCAAGCTATGGGTGAATTCAAGCATATAGTCAGGATTGCCGATACAGACCTTGATGGAAATCGAAGTGTCATGTTCGCTCTTACAGGAGTAAAGGGCATAGGCATGAGAATGTCAAAATCGATTTTAAATGCCATTGGAGTTGATGGAAGGCGGAAACTTGGAGAACTCGACGATGAGATGATAGAAAAATTGAAGAAGTTTGTGGAAGAAGATATCGATTCTCTGTCACCATGGCTCCTCAACAGGAGGAAGGATCCATATACAGGCAAAAACCTTCATCTGCTCAGTAAGGATGTTGATTTTGCGAAGATGGTTGATATCGAAACCATGATCAGAATGAAGTGTTACCGTGGTATAAGGCATGCGAGGGGTAAGAAAGTAAGGGGGCAGAGAACACGCTCAACCGGCAGGTCTGGTAGAACGGTTGGTGTTGTGAGGAGAAAGAGGTAGGGTGATTTTATGGGCGATCCAAGGAGACATAGAAAGAAATATCTGACTCCTCCACGCCCTTGGGATAAGGTGAGGCTTGAGAGGGAGGTTCAGGTTGTTATTAAATATGGCCTCAGAAATAAAAGGGAGCTGTGGAGGTTTCAAAACATCCTGAGAAAGTACAGAAGAGTTGCGAGAGATCTGCTTGCCAAGGTCGATCTGCCTGGAAAAGAAGGCGAGTATGCAAAAGCAAAGGCTCAGATGGTCATAAAGAAACTTATTAGGATCGGTGTTCTGAAGGAAAATGCGACACTTGATGACATTCTAAATCTTGGTGTTGAAGATTTCCTTGAAAGAAGACTTCAGACCGTAGTTTACAGACAGGGACTTGCAAACACAATAAAGCAGGCAAGGCAACTTATTGTACATGGCCACATCGCTGTTGATGGCAGGCGAGTTACCTCACCAAGTTATATCGTGGAGAGAGATGAGGAGAGCAGGATAATGTACTATGCCAACTCCCCCTTCGCCAAGAAGGAGCTTGTTGTGAAGGCTGGAAATGAGGCATATAAAGGGACATAAGGAGGAGGTATATAATGTCTGAGAAAAAAAAGAAAAGATGGGGAATTGCGCACATATTTTCATCATACAACAATACAATAATCACGATAACGGATATTACAGGCAGTGAGACTGTTGCAAGAATAAGCGGTGGTATGGTTGTAAAGGCGGATAGAGATGAAGGAAACCCCTACACTGCAATGCAAGCAGCCTTAAGAGTTGCAGAAGTGGCAAAGGAGAAGGGGATAGAGGGAGTTCATATCAAGGTAAGGGCACCCGGTGGTAACAGGCAGACTGCACCGGGGCCCGGGGCACAGGCTGCAATAAGGGCTCTGGCGAGAGCAGGTCTTAAGATTGGAAGAATAGAGGACGTTACGCCAATACCGCACGACGGAACGAGGCCACCTGGTGGAAAGAGAGGCAGGAGGGTCTGAAGATAATTATGAAACTCGAATTTGTTGAGGATGGTGAACTCAGAGCATCATTCATTCTTCGTAATGCTTCTGCAGCTTTTGCAAATTCAGTAAGGCGGGCGATGAAAAGCCTGGTACCGACAATGGCTGTTGACTATGTAGACATATATCTCAACACATCTTGCCTTTATGATGAAGTACTTGCTCACCGTATCGGCCTGATACCTCTCATTACCAAGCTTGATAAATTCAATATGCCGGAAGAGTGCTCATGTGGTGGAGAGGGTTGCCCAAACTGCCAGGTCTCTCTGAGACTCAACGTTGAGGGCCCAAAGCTGGTGTACTCAGGGGATTTTGTTTCTGATGATCCCGAAACCGTTCCTGTTTACGGAAATATACCTGTAGTAAAGCTGTATAAAGGCCAGCAACTCATGATTGAGGCTGTTGCTAGGCTCGGGACGGGAAAGGAACATGCAAAGTATCAGCCTGTCTCGGTATGTGCGTACAAAATAATTCCGAACATCCAAGTCAGCAGCGAATGCAGTGGATGCGAGGAGTGCGTTAAAGCATGTCCCAGAAGTGTTCTGGAGTTTAAAGATGGAGAGGTTAAGGTTAAAGATGTTCTTGCATGCTCCATGTGTATGGAATGTGTTAATGTATGCAGCGAGGGAACCATAAAAGTGGAAGAAACGAATGACTATCTGTTTACTGTTGAGAGCATAGGTTCAATGCCAGTGAAGAATATAATACAAAAAGCTCTTGAAATTCTAATAGATAAGGCAAAAGGAATGAATGAAACTCTTGCGGTGTTGGGCGAAGAGAGTTAGAGTTAGAAAAAAGACGAAAGAGTTGTTTGAAATCCAAGTTTCTGTATCCACAGTTCTTTATCTGTCTTCATTCTCTCATTTGCTCTTTTAACCGCTTCGCTGAATGAATCGAAGTACTCTGGTTTACTCTTTAATGCTCTTCTTACACCCTCTTCCACAACCCACACTCCGAGGGGCGCATAGTAGTCGGGAGTTATTTCTCTTAAAATTGTCACTCTTGCCTGCTTTCTTATTCCTCTCAGATACTCAAGTGCTGGCAGGCGGGCAGCATAATAACCGCCGGAAAGCTCTGAATACTTCTTCTTCCTCCCTATCCTCTCGCTGTCGTAGCCCACCCAGGTTGAATCCGGACTCCAGAAGCTCTTCCTTATCCATATCTCCACAAGCTGGAAGAAGTAGCCTCCGGGAGAGAGTATGACCTCAAACCGGTTCCCGAAGTGCTCCCAGGTAAAAAGCATGTGCATGTCGATGGTATCAAAATCCGCAATCTCCTTCTTTATTTCTTCACCGAGGATATCATGAACGGCTGTTATGCTCCATCTTGTTGGAACGAGCTTTCTGCTTCCTCTTTCTCCAAACATTCCCACTGAGAACACTTTCTGGAGATAGTACGTGCTGAATCCGTGGTTAAAAAGGGATTTTACTGCCTCAACTGCTTTTACATCATCGTAGTAGAGCTTTTCGAGCTTATCAGGAATTTTTGGATTCTCTGTGAGCTTAAATTCCCCAATTCTTGCAGCAACACCCACCGGCTGTGTGACATCATCGAATAGAGGCCTTCTTATCACCTTTGTTATCTCGGCCTCGACATCAACGTGTTTTGTGGAGGCAGCGACCTCCTGCAGTTCAAGTGTGAACCTTTTATCGGTATTTGATGCCTCAACAGCTTTCATTCCTCTTGTCAGGGACATCCTGAGCCTCAGGACATCTTCCACTCCTCCTCTCCACAGCCAGGGAGCATCGAGAAGTTCCGGGTTGGGAGCTGTAGTTATTAGCGGGCCAGCGTAGACCTTCGGATAGCCAATCCTGCCGATGAAAACGGATGGAGGTGTGGCTCCTTCAATATCGCCCTCGCTAAGCCTCGCAGCGAACCGAAACTTTTCCGTCAGCGGACACTTTGTTTTTCCACAGAGCAACCTGCCCTTGCACTTTGCACAGAGCACAACTCTAATTGTATCAGCCATTGAAAACTGTTGTGCAGAAGCCTGCAACATACAGTAGAAGTATTGCCATGATATTTGCTATAAACCGCCCGAATGCTATAGCCAGACTCACCTTCAGGCCGAGAGATTTTCCAAAAAGAGATGCAGTGACAGGAATTGTGTTTCTGGGCATTTCCACCATCATATGTAAAATAGAGGCTATATAGAGGGCAGTTATGGCATCCAGTCCAGATATTGCTCCACTGTTATAAGCAGATCCTGCCGCAGCTATTCCAGCAAGCATGCTGGGAATTCCCGTTGCAATTATGAACATGGCGGAGGGGCTGATAGCGTTAATTCTGATACTTTCGAGAAATTCCAAAAGACCGGCGTTAAATGCAAGCATTGTCAGGAAGATTGTAACTGACAGAGTGATTGTGATGTGGATAAATCTCTTCACGAGTTCTTGAAAACCGGGACGTGGAGAATAGACCTCAACTGTAGCGTCTTTAGAGTCTCCACTGGCTAAAATTGCGGCAAAAGCTATCAGCCCTCTCGTGAGCAACATGATTGTGATATACAGCAAACCCCAGTAACCCAGGGCTGGGATTACAACCGGTGCTACATAGAGAATCGCAAGTCTTACTGTCCTCGGTAAAATTCCCGCTATGGAAGCTACAACAACCTCCCTGTCGTCTATAATGCCCCTTCTTGACATCTCAGACAGCATTGAGAATGCTGTAACAGGGTGAATGAGAAAGGCTGCCACTGCAGCTCCACTCTTCAGCCTTGCACTCATCAGAGAGGAAATAGCATTGACAAAACCAGTAAAGCGGGGAGAAGAGTAGATAACTCCTGAAATAAATAGTCCGAGGAAGAGTGGAGGAAATACGATCTCCATAAACCTTGCAGTTTCAAGCAGCGATTCAACCAGCATTGTACGGAATACGGGTTCGAGATTTAAAAAACTTGGATTTCAGGATATATGTATGTCTTGGGACGTTCGAGTTATTGAACGTAAAGGAATAAAACGATAGATTTATACTTATGCGAGGATTTAAAAGATTAGATGTCCTGAAGTCCTCTGGATTATTTGAAAAACCCCCGGTGCCTCAATCCGCTCGAAACGCTAAGCAGCAGGGGATGAGACAATTGGGAGTTGAAGCAAAATGCTTGATAAGAGATTTGAGCTATCAGAATCAGCGTGTAAGAAAGCAAAGGCTGAAATTGAGAATTGTCAGAAGAGGATAATTCAAATTATGGCCCCCACTATTGTTGCTTTTGGTATTACGGGGATAAGCAGTATCGGTGAAGGCTCAGGGGAAAATATATTGTTTATATTTTTGGCGCTCTTCGCTGTGCTTTTTAGTAGCAGTCTTTACATAGCAAGCCTTAGCTATAAAATTTTTAAAAATGCAGCCTATCTTAGAAAATATGCTAAAAAAGAAGATTGGGAAAAGCTTATGGAAATAGAGAGGGGGCTGTATCGAACATGGTTCATAGGTACTGAAACGAGTGCTATAGGATGTATTTATATACTGCTTTCTGTAATCTTTGGAATAATTTTTCCTGTGAGGTTCTGGATGACGTTTACTAATTTACTGTTGAGGTTATTACCAATCATTTGTGTTGCTATTCTCTTTGCAGTTGCTCTTCTAATATGGATGCTTCCACGTCCTTTTATGGAGAGAAGGATGAACAAAAGAATTGAAAAAGTAGTAAACAGATATTTAGAATTGGAGGGGAAGGGAAAGGGGGCATAAGTTTCAGTAGCTCGCTTGCTGTAGTAATTCGTGATGCTGCAACTCTCCACAAGTGCTTGGAGCTTTTGCTACAGCAGAAAGAGTAGTGACACTACATCGACAATAGGTTAAGTAGAATACGTTCTTAACTGAAAACCATCAGATTAAATAATTATGGTTATTAATCGTGATGTTTAAATTGAAAGCAATTTATGTAATTCGTCTTATTTACAAAACCCATTTTTTTTCGAAAAGTTTTTTAACTTTGAGCTAAACTAACACGATTAATAGTTTAACTTGGGGGCGAAAATAAATGATGGAGATAGGTATTTATGGAAAAGACGGGCAGGCAGTGAAGGTTCTTGCATACGCTGCGATGAGTGAGGAGAAATTCTGTCAGGCCTTTGTATCAGATAATTTATCTTTCTGTAGAATTGATGTTAAACCAATCAGGTTAAGAAGCCTGGAATGCAGGCCAGATGTAATGATATTTGATGAGGAAAGGCATCTACTTGATTTTGATTGTAAGGGGATTGCATTTGTTAATTCACCCAGCGAGGACATCTGGTTTGCAGATATACCCGTTACAGCAGTTGATGCGTCTGGGTATCTTCTCGAATCTCTGTATCCAAAATTTAATGGCACAGACATGCCAGATACCTTTCATGTGAGAAGATACGAGGACATGGAACAAGTTCGTGAGCTGGTTGCAAGACCATTCGTAAATACTGTAATGCTTGGAGCGGTTGCAGCCCTCAATATAGTTTCAATTGAGTCTGTGACCGATGCGATAAGAAAGGTGTGGGAAAATGCATGTGAGGACACAGAGTGTCTGACTCATTCGGCAAGAATGGTTTATGAGGAAACAGTCGGAGGTGTTGAAGCTCCAGCCATGTACAGAGCTGCAAAAGTATGTGTTTGAGTTTGATAATGTTAAATAGTTATCTTTATTGTTCATTGTTTTTTAATCTTTATAACTATATTTTAATTTATTGGCGGAGAAAATCAATAGCAGAATCGAAAGATTTAAGAATCGTCATGCATCGAATTACAATAATTAATAGTTTAGTTTGGAGGCTCACCATGTTGGAAATAAGGTTTCATGGAAGAGGTGGGCAGGGGAGTGTCACTGCAGCAGAAATCTTGGCAATTGCGGCATTTAGAGACGGTAAGTATAGCCAAGCTTTTCCTATTTTCGGAGTTGAGCGAAGGGGTGCACCGGTTCAGGCATTCTGCCGCATCGACGAAAAGCCGATAAGACTGAGATGCCAGGTCTACGAGCCGGATATGGTGATTATTCAGGATGCAACGCTTATTTCGGATGTTGATGTTACTGCCGGGCTAAAAGAAGAAGGGCTTGTTTTGATAAATTCTGCAAAACCACCGGAGGAGTTCAGTTTTGATGGAGCTGTTGTTAAGACTGTTGATGCAACCCGGCTTGCCCTTGAAACGCTTGGCAGACCAATAGTCAATACAGTCCTGCTCGGCGCTCTTGCCAAGCTGGGTGTCGTTTCACTGAACTCTATCGTAGAGGTAGTTGGCATGAAGTTTGGTGGAAAAACCGGTGAAAAAAATGTTATTGCGGTTAAAAAAGCGTTTGAGGAGTTGCCAATATGAGAGCTGGAGGAGTTACTGAAGGAGGAACGACACTGGGAGTTAAAACCGGGGCTTGGAGAAACTTCAGACCTGTGAGAGATGAGATGAAGTGCAAGCGAGGATGCGAGCCTGTGGCGATAGGCAGGCTTGAACGATTTGTTGCAGACTGGGAGCTTGAGAATGGGCTAAGGATCCCTGAAAAAGCTGAACCAACAGGAAAGAAAGTCGCAGTTGTCGGATCCGGGCCTGCCGGTCTGACCATTGCTGCAGAGCTGGCGAAAAAAGGGCACGAGGTTACAATTCTCGAAACCCTGCATAAACCTGGGGGAGTTCTTGTTTACGGGATTCCAGAATTCCGTTTGCCGAAGAGAATAGTGGAGGCTGAGGTGGAGTATGTAAAAAAGCTCGGAGTCAATATAATGACCGATGTCATCGTTGGCAAAACCCTGACAGTCGATGATCTGCTTGAAGAATATGATGCGGTCTTCCTTGGTACGGGAGCTGGTTTACCACTCTTGCTCGGCATCCCTGGTGAGAATCTTGCTGGAATCTACTCTGCAAACGAGTTCCTGATAAGAATCAATCTGATGAAAGCCTATGCATTTCCGGAATATGACACGCCCATCAAGGTAGGTAAGAAAGTTGCGGTGATAGGTGGAGGAAATGTTGCGATGGATGCTGCAAGGTGCGCTCTTCGACTTGGAGCTGAGGAAGTTTCTATAGTCTATAGACGAAGCGAGGAGGAGATGCCTGCAAGAAGGGAGGAAATAGAGAGGGCAAGAGAAGAGGGCATCAGGTTTGTTACTCTCACACAGCCAGTTCGTTTCATAGGTGAGGAGAAGGTTGAAGGGATGGAGTGCATTCGGATGGAGCTTGGAGAGCCTGACGAGAGTGGAAGAAGAAGACCCGTGCCTGTAGAGGGTAGCAATTTCACCATGGAGGTTGATCAGGTTATAATAGCTATAGGCCAGAGACCAAACCCGCTTGTGATGCGCACAACAGAGGGACTCGATTACGACAGGAGGAGAGGTATAGTCATTGCAGATAGCATGGGCAGAACAAGCAAGGAAGGTGTTTTTGCCGGTGGAGATGTCACAACCGGGGCTGCAACTGTTATAGCAGCCATGGGAGCTGGTAAGAGGGCTGCAGAAGCTATAGATAAATTCCTGAGGGGTGAGTGAATGGCAAGAATTCTGGAAAAAACTGAGCTCGCTCCGGACATAAAGGAAATGGTTGTTGATGCGCCGCTGATTGCGAGAAAGGCTGAGCCGGGGCAGTTTGTGATAGTTGTTGTGGATGATAAGGGTGAGAGAATTCCCCTTACAATTGCTGACTTTGATAGAGAAAAAGGAACAATTACCATAGTCTTCCTTGAAATTGGTAAAACAACAATGAAGCTCGGCAGGCTTAACGCTGGCGAGGAGATAGCGCACCTGACAGGTCCCCTCGGCAATCCGTCTGAGATACCCGAAGATGAGACCATTGTTTTTGTCGGAGGCGGTGTTGGAACGGCTGCAGTGTATCCGATAGCAAGAAAGGCGAAGAAATCCAATGAGATCATATCGATAATAGGGGCAAGAACAAAGGATGCCCTCATCTGGGAAGATAGGATGAGGAGCGTTAGCGATGAGCTGATCGTAACGACGGATGACGGCTCATACGGCAGGAAGGGTGTTGTTACCGAACCTTTGAAGGAGTTGCTGGAGGAAAAAAAGGTTGACAGAGTTGTTGCAATAGGGCCGGCGATAATGATGAAGTTCGTTGCCTTAACGACGAAACCCTATGGCGTTAAGACAATTGCAAGTCTGAACCCCATAATGGTTGACGGAAGCGGGATGTGTGGAGCGTGCAGAGTTCAGGTTGGCGGAGTAACGAAGTTTGCCTGTGTTGATGGGCCAGAGTTTGATGCCCATGAAGTTGATTTTGATTTACTGATGAAGAGACTTTCAACTTACAGGGAAGAGGAGGAGCTTGCAAAGAAGCTCTTTGTTGAAGGTGGTTGAGATGGAGCTAATTGAATTTCAGCGTAATAAAACTCCCATACCAGAAAGGCCTGTGGAGGAAAGAATCAGGGACTTTAAGGAAGTCGCTCTTGGATACACCCAGGAACTTGCAGAAAATGAAGCAAAGCGATGTCTTCAATGCCTCGAGCCCAACTGCATCTCCGGGTGTCCCGTAGAGATCGACATCCCCGGCTTTATAGCCTGTATAGTTGAGGGTAACCTTGAAAAAGCTGCAGAAATCCTTAGAGAGAAGAACGCCCTGCCGGCGATATGTGGCAGAGTATGCCCTCAGGAGACGCAGTGTGAGATAAGATGTGTTGAATGTGGTATATGCTGGATGTACTGCCCGGAGGGCTGCCTTGTTCTCAACGAGAATGGATTTTTTGAACCGGACTATGACTACTGCAAGGGATGTGGTATATGTGCTGAAGTTTGCCCTCTCGGAGCAATAACGATGGAGGTAGAAGTTAAATGAAGTATGTTGTGCAGGAAGGCTCCCACTCCGTCGCCGAAGCGGTCTCTCTCTGCAGGCCGGGTGTTATTGCTGCATTTCCGATCACGCCTCAAACACATATAGTTGAAAAGCTCGCTGAATTTGTTGCAAATGGAGATCTGGATGCAGAGTTCGTAAACGTTGAATCAGAACATTCTGCTCTATCTCTCATTGCTGGAGCAGAGGCGTGTGGAATAAGAACATTTACAGCAACATCATCACAGGGTTTAGCGTTAATGCATGAGGTACTGCACGCCACTTCCGGTATGAGATTACCAACAGTAATGGTTGTTGCTAACAGGGCTTTGAGTGCTCCGCTTAATATATGGAACGATCATTCAGATTCGATGGCTCAGAGAGACACCTCCTGGCTGCAGTTCTATGCTGAATCCGTGCAGGAAGCAGTCGATCTTACAATCCAATCATACAGGGTGGCAGAGAGTAAAGATGTAATGCTCCCAGCGATGGTCTGTATGGATGGCTATGTCTTAACCCACACGTATGAATCAGTTCTCATTCCCGACCAGGCGATGGTTGATGAGTTCTTACCACCATTTGAGCCAGAGTACCGGCTGGATCCAGAAGAGCCGATGACCTTCGGAGTCTACGCTCTGCCAAGCGATTACATGGAGTTCAAATGGGAGCAGCAGAAGGCAATGGAGAATGCAAAAAGGCACATAATGAGAATAAACCGGGAATACAGAAAGATGTTTGGAAGAGCATATGGAAACGGGATGGTAGAGCTGTACAATATGGATGATGCTGAAGTCGCCATTGTTGCAATGGGCTCCATATGCGGAACGATAAAAGAAGCAGTAGATGAGATGAAGGACGTTGGGCTTGTTAGAATTCGAACCTATCGTCCGTTCCCGGTGGAGGAGCTCAGAGATGTACTGAGGGATGTTGAAATAGTTGCGGTAGTAGACAGGGCATTCAGCTATGGATATGAGGGGCCCGTTTTCAGTGAAATTAAATCTGCACTTTACGTACTCAGGAACAGGCCAATTGTGTGCAACTTCATAGTCGGACTTGGAGGGAGAGATACACGTGTTGAAGATGTTTTCAGGCTTGTTAAAAGAGCAAAAGAATCCGCAGGAGGAGAGGTGATATGGCTCAACCTCAAAGCGTAGCGGGGATTCCTGTAGAGGAACTGCTCGCTCCGGGTCATGCTGCATGCCCGGGATGCGGGCAGACGCTTGCTGTCAGAATAGCCCTCAAGGCGATAGGCAGGAATGCCATAGCTGTCATGTCTACGGGCTGCTTAGAAGTTTCTACAGGACTGTACAACCGCTCAGCCTGGAAAATTCCATGCATCCACATGCTGTTCGAGAACGCTGCTGCAGTAGCCTCTGGAGTAGAAAGGGCGTTGAAGAGGAAGGGAAGTGATGCAAGGGTTGTTGTGTTTTCGGGTGACGGTGGGACGATAGACATCGGATTTGGTTCACTCTCAGGAATGCTCGAAAGAGGGCACGACGTGATATACATCTGCTTGGATAATGAAGCGTACATGAATACAGGTGTTCAGAGAAGTGGAGCAACGCCGTATGCTGCCCACACAACAACTTCGCCCAGCGGAACTGCAAGTGTGGGAAATCCGAGGCCAAAGAAGGATGCTCCGGCCATCGCTGCTGCTCACCACATCCCGTATGTGGCAACCGCCTCATCTTCATTCCCGAAGGATTTATACAGGAAGGTCAAGACTGCCTGCGATTTAACGCCAGCTTACATACAGGTTCATGTTCCCTGCCCAACCGGATGGGGCTTTGATACATCAAAGACGATTGAGGTGGGAAAGCTTGCGATTGAAACCGCTCTGTGGGTGAATTACGAGGTTGTCAGTGATGAAATAACAAATGTTATGAAGATTGGAAGGAGAAAGCCGGTTGAGGAGTATCTAAGAATGCAGAAGAGGTTCAGGCATTTGTTTGCGAGTGAAGAAGGAAAAAGGGAGATAGAGAGGATACAGGCTATGGCGGATTACAATGCGAAAAAGTTTGGGCTGGATTAATTCATCTTTTACGCTTTTTATTTTTGTGGCATGTTAATTGCTTTTCACGGGATTCTGGACAAAACTCTCAGACAAAACTTTAATAATCCACCTGCTTGAAATCTAAGCAATGAAAATATCTCCCCAATGTCCGGCCTGTCTTCTCAATAGAGTGTACATGGAATCGAGCATCGCAACAGAGGATGAAGAGAAAATCAACAGGGCCGTTGAAGAGGCAATTAAGATTCTTGCAAAAAGATTTCCTGAAAGAGGCATCAATGCCGTAATTGCAACAGAAATGCACAGGAAGGTCTATGAGGTTCTTGGGGTTGAAGATCCATATAAAAAGCTTAAGGATAGGGCGAACGAGGTGGCTCTCCGTTTTCTTCCAGCAATAAGGGATTTCGTCGAGAAACATGACGACAGGTTCAGAGCTGCTGCAATAGCGGCGATAATCGGCAACACCTTTGACTATGGTGTTATGGGGCATGAAGTGGCTGAAGAAAGTTTTATGGAGTACTTCAAAAAACAGTTCTCGAAGCTTGTAATAGACCACACTCCGGAAATTAAAGAGCTGTGTTCGGGAAAAGTAGTTTACCTCACAGATAACGCCGGGGAGATTGTTTTTGATACCCTGCTCATGGCGGAAATAAAAAAAATATGCGAGAAACTTACGGTTGTGGTGAGAGGTAAACCTATCCTGAGTGACGCAACACTGAGTGATGCAAAGCTTGCCGGAGTCGACAGAATTGCCGATGAGGTGCTTACGAACGGTGAGGGGGCTATAGGCATAATAGAGGAAGAGCTGCCCGCAGAAACTCTTGAAAGACTTGAAAATGCTGACGTTATAATGGCGAAGGGAATGGCAAACTATGAATGTCTTTCGGATAGCTGGTTTAAACCTATAGCGTTCATGCTAACAGCCAAATGTGGGCCGGTAGCAAAGGACATAGGCGTGGAAGTGGGAGACATGATTGCGATGCTCAGATTGTAAAGGGTGATAGAATGGAAGAACTCAGAGAAAGAGCGCTTGTGGAGCTTTTTGGGGCGCTTGAGGGTAAATATGGGCCTAACTACGAATGCAAGTACTATCCATGCCATTTTCATGGTCAGGACTGCTCTCTTTGCTTCTGCCCGTTCTATCCATGCCTGCTCTATGATCTTGGAGGTGAGATAAAGATAACTTCGAATGGTTACGTCTGGAACTGCCAGAACTGTTTCTGGATTCACAGGCCAGAGAACGTCGAAGAGGTACTTGCTGCGCTGAGCGGGTATTCGAGGCAGCAGCTCATTGAAGGGGACTGGTACTTTTTCAACTCCATACTTCAGAGGCTTTACTATGGAAGTGAATTTGGCATATGGGAGGGAGAGGCGTACAACCTCATGCCTGCAATGCTCAGAAATGAGTGTGAGCCTGTTGAAAAAGCTGAATTCCTGAATGTAATTCTTGAAGGCTTTGAAATCCAGAGTATTCACAGATGCACGTCTGTTGAAGGAGAAGGAGTATTTATTCCGCTAAAAGAAGATGAAAAGTTGTTTGGGTTGCTAAATGGAAACTTTGTTGTCTGTAAGGTTTAGCCGGTTTTAGTTCATAATGCCTGGTTATTTGAATTGGCATAAGGGACAGTATGGGGATATTCAAGTTTAAATTAATATACTGCCAGAAAATACTTATAGTATCAAGAAATAACACAAAACAGAGTGTTTTTGTGGATTATAGCTGATGGAAGTTAATTTAGCTTAATTGATATCTAAACTAAACCCGATAGCTCTTTTCGTTTCGTGTATGGTCTTTTATCCTCAGTCCAATTATGCGAAAACTTTAAAAATCAATGTACCTATGAAGTGATGCGCAAGCTTGGATGTAAATTCATTATAAACAGTGTCACGGGGATAAAAACAGTTTATCCCCTCAGAACGTTGTTAAAATTGGGAAAAGTCCTTCAAGAGGTGAAAAAAATGGGTGATGACCATGATAGTCGGGAAGCACATAATTGCAGAGCTGTATGGAGTTCCAAAGGAGCTAATTTCAAATGAGAAGGCTGTCAGGGAGATAGTGGAAGATGTTGTGAAGAGGGCGGGATTGACCAAGGTGGGCAGCGTCTATAAGCAATTCAACCCGCATGGCGTAACCGGTATTGTTTTGATTGCTGAAAGCCATGTGAGTATACATACATGGCCGGAGTACGAACTTGTAAACCTCGACGTATTTACATGCGGGGATACAGGAAAAGTGGATGAGGCGTTTGAGCTATTTCTGAAGCGTTTTAAACCAAAATCTTACAGGCATTATATCCTGGATAGAGGCTAAAAATGATGGACCGTATTCGCAGACAGGTGCTACAGGCAATCGATGGAGAGGTCTCAGTTTACAGATTGATAGATTCACAGGATTCAAGTCTTCCTGAATTCTTCGAACTGCTTCAGGCTATGGAAAAGGAAGGGCTGATAGCTGTAAAGGGTGGAAAGGTCTCGCTGAGAGAGAAGGGAGTAAAACTCAAGAGACTTGCAAGTGCGGACGTTGAATGCAGATGCTGTAGAGGCACAGGATATATGATAAGGGGGTTTTTTGAAGACGTTATGAAGCAATATATAAACATTGCCAGAGAAAGACCTGAGGCGATTGAAGTTTACGATCAGGGATTCATAAGTCCGGAAGATGTTATGAGAAGGCTTGAATTTGTTTACGAAAGAGGAGACCTGCCGACGAAGATATTTGTGGTTGGAGATGATGACCTCTTTAGCATTGCGGCATCTCTCACAGGCATACCAGATAAGATTACGGTTGTTGAAATCGATGAAAGACTTGTGAACTTTATAAACAGAAAGGCAGATGAGTATGGCCTGAACGTTGAGGCTGTAACTTACGACGTCCAGCAGGCATTCCCGGATGAATACAGGAAGAAGTACGATGTTCTTGTTACCGATCCCGTCGAGACAATTCCCGGCTTGAAGCTCTTTCTTTCAAGGGGAGTTTCCACGCTTAAGGGCAGGGGATGTTCCGGGTACTTTGGAATTACAACGCTTGAAGCTTCAAGGAAAAAATGGTATGAAATCCAGAGAATGATATACGATATGGGCTTTGTAATAACCGATATAAGAAGGAAGTTCAGTGTCTATCCTTCTGAAAGCAAGAACTTCTTCCGATTTCAGGAGAAGTTACCGATAGTAAGCAAATTAGGGGCTGCTGTTGACTGGGACTGGTACACCTCATCGCTTTTCAGAATAGAATCTGTTAAGGAGCCAAAACCCCTCGTGGAAGGTGAGATGATAATCGATGAAAAAGTTTACAAGGATGAGGAGAGCTGGGCTACCCCATATTGAGGTGATAGCATGCAGGAGAAAATAATTACGGGTAAGGATATCGCCGAACGGATGAAAAACGTGAAGCACAAGATAGTGGTTACAAGCGGAAAAGGTGGTGTTGGAAAGTCAACAATCACGGCTTTGCTTGCAACACACTATGCCAAGAAAGGCTACAAAGCTGGAATTTTTGATGCAGACTTTCTTGGCCCATCAATTCCAAAACTCTTCGGTATCGAGAGAAAGGCTAAGGAACTCACAATAGGTGAATCAGGCATAACTCCGGTTTACAGCGACAGATTCGGGATAGAAATACTCTCCATACAGTTCATGCTTCCAAGCAGGGAGTCTCCGGTTATATGGAGGGGCCTTGCAATAAATACGGCAATAAGAAGCTTTCTTGGAAGTGTGGACTGGGGTGAAATAGATTATCTACTTTTTGACATGCCTCCAGGTACAGGAGATGCAATTCTCACAATCCTGGACTTCGTAGAGCTCGATGGCCTTGTAATGGTCACCACACCCCAAGATATGAGTGTCTCAATCGTTGAGAAGGCCATAAACATGGCAAAGAAGATGGATAGCGAAGTTTTGGGTATAGTGGAGAACATGAGCTATCTGGAGTGCCCGAAGTGCGGTGAAAGGATCTACCTTTTCGGGGAAGGAAGAGGAGTCGAACTTTCGAGGAAGTATGGCATCGACCTGATCGCCGAGATACCATTTGATCTTGAGCTTATGGATTATGCGGAGAGGGGAAGAGTAGAAGACTATGAGGTCGACTACTTTGAGTACTTTTACTATTGATTTTTTACTATTGATTTTCTGTTTAACTCCTGAAGAGTTTTTGGGAGATTAGGGCTGCAGGATACAGCATTGATAGAGAAGCGATGCAGGCTGCAACGGCATACATCTCAAAGGGAGAGCCGGCGGCAATTCTCGTGACAAGGCCCACAGGTGTGAGAGGGGATGAGAAGAAAAGGGGAATTATGGCGATAACAGCAAGAGAGAATACAAGCTGGGCTTTCTCTCTGTCACCCGCAAGTGTTGCAATGGATGCAATTGAGATGAATATGGCACATGTTACAAGCGATATCACCACAACAAGCAGGTAATTGTGAACCTCCACATGGTTCAGGATAAGCAGCACTATCCACGTGGGTGTTAAAGCGGCAGAGAGAATCATTGCTGCAAGCATCTTGCTCGTTATGAGTTCGAGAGGTGTTAGAGGAGAGGCAAGGAGAACATAAGATGTCTTTGATTCAACCTCCTCCGTTATCAAATCAATATACATTCCTGCAACAGTGGCTGCGGTAGTGAGCATGAGCAGCGGAATGAGAGCAACGTATATCAGCTTGAATGGAATGGAAGCACCTTCGGGAACATCCTCTTTCTTGAAACTGGTAGAGTAGATTTTCAGTCCGGAATCCCCCGGAATTCCCCTTAACTCCCTCATCCTCTTCTCATATTCAATGAACCTGTTTTTGAGAAACACTGAGGCCTTTATTGAGGTAATCTCTTCTTTTGGGAGGTATATTCTTACAAAATTTGTTGAACTGAGGTTTTCTTTTGGCAACCACACAATAGCTTCTATCTTCCCTGCCTTAAAATCTTCCATGGCTTTCTGTATTGAGTCGTACTTCACAGCTTTCAGCACACTTTCGAGGACTGGAGCATCGCCTACAAGACCCACGTTTGCAGTTTCTCTGATGTCTGCATAGGTGGGGTTGTATAGGACGAGAAGACCGAATGTTAGGACGGAAGCAAACATTGCAACGAAGAGCTGCAATGCTACGGCCATCAGGAATGTCCTCTCTTTCAGCACACTTCTCAGATCCTTCAACGCAATAGCGAGGACTCTATGCAAGTACCATCACCACCGCCATGTTGTACAGGAAATGAACGAGTGATGCCACGGAAATTGCAAAAGATGGTCGATGTCTCAGGAAAGCGAAGAGAAGCGTTGTAGAGATGTGGATGATGAGGGGAAATACAAAGAACTGAGCAAGTAATAAGTTATTGTACTGTGTGGCTATGTTGAGAACGAGTATTAGTTTTTCTCCGGTAAAAAAGCCGGCTCCACATGCAATTGCGGACATATATGGTAATAGGTTTCTTTTCACAGCCGCAAGCACTATGGATGCTTTGAACGTTTCCTCAACAATTGCAACGATCCCGATAAACACGGCAACCGAATAGTAAGGTGGAAGTACGAAGAGAACGGAAAGCAGCATGAATTCAACCATGAAGACAAATGGAATGGCGGCTATGGCTACAAGAAATACGTGCCACTCCTTCCCCATTAGGGATGAAAGGGCAAATACTGCTTTTTCTGCAATACCTCTGGATGAGTGGGCTATCTCAGGAGTCATGGACTTGGCAGCTAAGAGAGATAGAACGGCGGCCATAGCATAGAACTGGAAGGTGGAAAAGAGATATTCCTTTACGCTTACCCTCTCACCTTCGAAGCTGGAAAGCATGAGCGTTATTGGAGAGACCTTGCTCACAGGTATCGTTCCAGAGAAGACGGCAGGAATGAAGATATAGGCTGTTACAAAGAGCGAGGTTGATATAACAAAGAAAGTCATCTCTTTGTAACTCCTTGAGTTAATAGCAAAAAACGCCTGAAGTGATGAGAAGAAGAGGATTACAGGGATGACATATATGAGAGCTGCAATACTTTTTCCGAGGACGATGGATACAGCAGCAACTGATGCTATTGAGAGAACGAGATACGGTAAGAACTTGCCCATCAGTACTGTGTGGGGTGATGCAGGGGTTGAAAGAAGAACATCGAGTCTTTTTGTAAGCCTGTCCTCTATGAGCGAAGACGAGAATATCTGTGCAGCGAAATAAGATGGAAGGATAAAGAAAAAAGCATAAATGAGCTTGCCAAGGAGATTCGGAGGAGAGAAGTTCCTCGGGGTTACGTACTTTTCCTGGGCACTTATTACCGTTATAGGTTTTGTAATCGGCGCTGGCGGTTTTTCTGGAGTCTTAATGACCGGTATTTGAGCTTTTGATTGTTGAGCCTCCTTTTGCTCGCCTTTTATTCCCCCTTCTCTCCCCTGCCTTGCCAGCTCAATCTGGTAGCTAATTTCTCTTTTCACATATTCCACTGAAATAAAAACAGGAAAAGCCTTGCTACCGTACCTCTTGTAGAGTTCTCTGTCAAAAAGTTCCTGAATTATTGATCTCAGCTCGTCAGTTGCAGCAAGAGATTTTTCAGATTTACCGGTAACTATGAACAGATTGCCAAGAGCAGCATCAGCTTTTCCTGCTTTAACGAGCGCAATACTTTTTTTGAGTGGTAGGGGGTAGCAGAGAAAGTGCCTTTCATTTACAGCATAGGGTCCTGCAACGACGTACAGCTTGTTGTCTGACTTTACACCCTCTATGGCTGAAAAATATGCGGAAATAAGGGCTACTGATGAAAGAAGAATCAGGACAAGAATTAAGCTTTTTGTGTACTTTTTCTTTGACTTTCTGAGCTCAAGGCGTGAGATGCTGAATAACCTCATTATCATCTACAACGAAAAAGACTAATATATGTCTGTCGCTCACATTATAATAATGGTTGTGTTAAAAGTAGAGGACTTGAGGAAGAGATATGGAGATTTTGAGGCATTGAAGGGTGTCAGCTTTGAGCTTGAATCAGGAGAAATCCTCGGACTCATAGGAGAAAATGGAGCGGGAAAATCCACGATAATAAAGACTTTAACGGGATTGACTGAGCCCACAGGTGGCAGAATCGAGTACTTCGGCAAAGACTTCAGGGAATTCAGAGCTGTGAAGGAGAGTATAGGCTATCTACCTGAGGTGGACTCTCTCTATGAGAATATGGAGGCTTTCGAGTATCTCTCCTTCTTTGCTTCTCTCTACGGAGTTAAGGACAGGATCAGGATTGAAAAACTAATGGATATGCTGAATATACCTGAGGGAAAGCCGCTGGGGGAGTTCTCAAAAGGTATGCAGAGGAAGGTTGCAATAGCCCGTACGCTCGTTCACGACCCATTAATTCTTATATACGATGAGCCTACAGGCGGACTTGATCCGTCAACATCGCTCTTCATAGCTAACTTCATGAAAGAGCTTAAGAATGAGGGTAAGGCAATTCTTTTTTCGGCTCATAACATGTACTATGTAGAGTCTGTATGCGACAAGGTTCTGATCCTGAAGAAAGGGGAAGCAGTATACTACGGACCAATAGACCGGCTGAAAACAGGAAAAGAGTACATAGTTCAGTACAGAGAGAATGGAAAAGTTGATAGATTTGCAACCAAAGATTTAAAGGAGCTTAATGAATTTATTCAGAACCTCACAACCTCTGGAGGTAAAATAGTCAATATATATTCTGAGGCTATGAGGCTCGAGGATATTTACTTCTCCATAGTCTCCTAAACCCTTATCCTGTCCGGATTGAAACCTTTTTTCACCAGGATATTTTTCACCCTGTTTATGTGATTTCCTTGGAGTTCTATTATTCCATTTTTAACAGTCCCACCGCACGCAAGCTTTGATTTCAAAAACTTTGCAAGCTCCTCGAGGTTTATCTCACTGCTGTTTATTCCTTTTATTATGGTCACTTCCTTTCCGTAACGCCTCTTGTTCACCTTTATGACAATCTGCTGCTGCTCTTTTGCCACCTCCTCACAGACACAAAGGTCTTTTGGTAGCCCACAAACGTTGCATATATCCGGGCTCATCCTCTGCTATTACCTCCTTTTTTAACATCATCGGCAACCATTGGATTTTAAGCTTTCGGTAAGCTGAATAGAATCGTATTTTTCACGATTTTTGGAGTACAGAGATTCATTGGAAAGTAATTTTAACATCCATGCAAGCAAACTTATGTGAGGTACATTCTTGATGCCGAGTATGAGAAGGTCGTGAAGGCTATAGAAAGTTTCCTCCGCTGGAAGAAGTTGAACTATAAGATCAAAACATACGAAAGACCAAAAATGACGAAATTTGGACTTGGTTTTGCAAAGAGCGTAGTTGTCGCATCTGTTCGCAGTAAAGTTTACGTTAAAGCTCCTGCTGAACTGGCAGACGTAATTGCAGAATTTACAACCACAGCAAGCTTTGGAAAAATGAAAGACAGAGTTGAATTTGAGCTTGAGCTTGAGCAGCTTGAATGCAGGATCGAAGCAGCTAAAAAGGTCTTTCTGCTAATCTGTGGGCTCACACTCATAGCAACTCCCGTATTTATACTCAGAGAACAGCTCATATACTCTCTTCTTCTACTTGCATTCACTCTCATACCTCTGAAACAGAATATTGAAGGGCTGGAATTCTACACTTTTCCGGCATTGTATCCTTATTACGTCTTCAGGATCAGAAGACTCAAAAAGAAGCTTGAAAGATAGCTCAGAGCACTCTTGCAGTTATTTCGAGTATTTCCTCTCCATCCTTGTACAATGTGATATCTCCTCCGCTTTCAGAGACGACAACAGATATTGCATTTGTTTCTCTTGTTATTGCAGCACATGCAAGATGTCTTCCACCGAGCCCGCGTTTAAGCTTTATATCTCTGGCAGAGACCTCTATATATCGCCCGGCTGAGATTATAAACCCTTTTTCATTGAGAATGAAAACACCGTCAAGCTGGGCAAATTCCCTAATGCTTTCCCAGTTTGCCGGGTCTTTTATGTCTCTCTCCGATTCTGGATGCCCGTGATAGGGATTTGTAATGAGCTGCCTTGAACGCTTTAAAACCTCCTCAACATCGCCTATTACAAATGCAGTCCCGATAGGTCTACCTTCTCTCCCCTTCTGGGCTATGCTCAAGGCCACTGTTAGAACCGCTCGTATAACTCTTGGATCAACACGCTCTGCGCATTCAAACAATGCCCTCTGAATCTTGCTCTTGACCATATCTATAACCGCTATTCCCTTAAAGGATTCAACACTTATAACAGCAACTGCACTCCCCTCTAAGCCTATACCTTTGAAGTACAGCATTGTAGAAAGGTAATCCTTGGCCTGAGCAAGTATAATGAACCTTTCTGCAATTCTGGCAACTATGTTGTCCTGGCTTGTCTCCTCTATCGTGCTTATTGTGCTTTCAAGAAGAGTTGCATAGCTTTTTGGGGCAACGAAAATAACGGTGTCTTCGATAATTCTTTCTTTAACATCTTCATCGGATATAACAACTATTGCCCTTGCATCCACTTTTTTCGCAATCTCTACTGCCCTGTCTATGAGAAAATCAAGCATTGTATTATTCTTGAAGGTAGAGAATTTTAATCTTTTCACTTGTACACTCTTTCCTTCATTTTTAGCTTTTTAGCTTTGCACATGCAATTCGCCCTTAGCGTTTTGAGAGAATATTGTTTTGAGAGAATATTGAAAAAGCTTAAATATACTGGAAAGGATGCTATAGCAATGTTAGAACGGGTTCTGTATCCAACAGACTTCTCAGATTGTGCAAACGAGGCAATGCGGTATCTTGTAGATCTTAAAAGTGCTGGACTTGAAGAAGTAGTGCTGGTCAGAGTGATAAACCTCACAAAACTTGTGGGAGTGACATCAGGCTTTGACATAGATGCTTGGATAAGAAGCGAAGAAGAGGAAACGATAAAGAGGTTTGAGGAGCTCGTAGAAAGTCTGAAAGATCGGGGGATTAAAGCAAGATTCATAAGTCCAGTACCTGCAGGGGATCCAGTATCTGAGATAGTAAAAGCAGCAGAAAGCGAAGATGCCCTGATCCTTATGGCATCCCGGGGAAAGGGCCTTTTAAAGGAAATTCTGCTTGGCAGCGTGAGCGAAGGAGTGGTGAGAAAGTCAACAAAGCCGGTAATTGTTGTGAAGGTTAAGAAGAGAGGAGATGAATGTAGCTCGAAAGTTGAAAAACTCTTTGCCAGAATACTCTATGCTCATGACCTGTCTGAGTACTCTCACGGGGTTTTGGGCTATGTAAAGCATGCAGCTCTTTCAGGTGGCAGAGAAGTGGTTCTGCTGCACGTCAGAGAGGAAGAGAGAGATAAAGCAAAGCTGGAAGAGGCAAGAAAAGAACTTGAGGAGGGCGGGATAAGAGTTAAGGTGGTAATCAGAGAGGGTGTGCCCCACAAGCAGATACTTCAGGTGGCGGAAGAGGAGAAGGTAACGCTTATAATGATGGGATCACGTGGCTTAGGGTTTGTGGAGGGCATGCTTGTTGGAAGTACCACCGACGCTGTAGTGCGGCACTCTGAAATTCCTGTATTTGTGCACCACTGACATGATTCTCACCACTTCAAGAAAGCCGGGCAGGAAAACAAGGAGGTTCGCAAAAGTTCTTGCGAGATTTATGAACTGGAATTACGTCCAGAGAGGAAAGCTGAGTGTAAAATCTTCCGGGGACTTTGCTGTACTTCAGGAGATAAAGGGAAACCCGGCAGTACTTCGAGTTTTCAGGAATGGCCGGGAAGTTCTGAACCTGAGATTTAACGTGGGCAAGATAAATAAGATGGAAATGGGATCGGATCCAGTGATTTTTGCCGGTAAACTGGGGTTCGATCCGCTCATTCTTGGAGCAATTCCACTCAGGAGGGCTGGGCTCAGGCTTGCCATAAAGTTTAGGCCGAAAAAAAAGATTTATGTGAGGAGAAATGGAAAGATTATTGTTTTTGACTTCACGTATGATGGTAAAACGATCATGAAGCTGAAGTGCTATGAAAGCGGAATTCGAGTTCAGGACAGATGACGTGGAGCTGATGTACAGAGCCCTGAAGGTTGAGGAGACTAAAACCAAGGCAAAGATTTATTTAGAGAAAGGTAAGCTCATGCTAACACTTGAAGCAGAAGACCTTACAGGCCTGAGAGCAGCCGTTAATGCATGGCTCAGGTTTATTAAAGTATATAGGGATGTTATAAAAGCTGTTGAGAGGTGTTAAGATGGGTGAACTACCACCACAGGTTCAAAATCTGGTTGCTCAGCTCCAGCAGATCCAGCAACAGTTGCAGGCTGTGACAAGCCAGAAAATGCAGATTGAGGCAATGTTAAAGGAGACAGAGGAAGCTCTTCAGGAGGCACAGAATTCTTCAAATGATACACCGATTTTTAAGGTTGCAGGGAGCATACTTGTGAAGGTCAACAAGGAGAAGGTTATTCAGGAGCTTCAGGAAAAAAAGGAAACGTATGACATCAGAATAAAGACGTTGCAGAGACAGGAAGAAAGGTTAAAAGAAAGGCTTACCGATCTGCAAAAGAAGATTCAGTCTATGTTAACTCCACAGGCCGGATGATGAAGGAGGAGGCCGGGATAGTAAAAGGTCTGATTGTTTTTCACCTTGGCCTTCTTATGTTCTCGATTTCTGTTCTTGCCATGATTTTTGTCAGCAGGCTGGCAGGATTTGGAATTCCTGCAGGAGTTTTTTTAATGTTTGAGGGATATAGAATAGCTAAGCAATAACTGAAACTCCATTCTCCCTTCTTAACTTGATGGCGTTTTCCACCATCTCTTCGAACGTGTCATCATGGCTTATTACAAATATCTGTTTGAACCCCTCTATCCTTGAAAGCTGGGCTGCAAAATTTCTTCTTCTATCTTCGTCCATGTTCTGCGTCGGCTCATCAAAGAAGACAACGTTAACATTCGAAAGTACTCTCAGCAGTGCAAGCCTTACCGCAAGAGCAGCGCACATCTGCTCACCACCACTCATCTGAGCAAGCTCGATGTCTCTGCCCCTGTACTTTGCGACTATACCGAAATCTTCTATCCAGCGGAGCTCCCATGAGTAATCATCCATAAGCTCGCAGAATATGCGATTCGCCTCAATAGAAACAGCCTCAACGTAGGCCATAGTAATCTCCGGAATTGACATTTTAAAGATCTCTCTCAGGTCTTTTATGAATCTATGCTTTGCATTGAGCTTATCTTTTGCCTTGCTGAGCTCTCTAAACTCCTGCTCCTTTTTACTTAGCTCTTTTATCTCTTTCTCAACACCGGATATCTCAGATTCGAGGGTTTTGAGTTCTCCTCTCATCTTCGCCTCTTCACTGATGAGCTCTCCAAGCTTATCTCTCAGTTTTTCATGCTCTTCTTTTGAATATTCTTTTTTCACCTCATCAAGCCTGTTTTTCACCTCGTCATACTTCTTCCTCAGACTCTCAAGCTCTTTTTCTCTCTGCTTAACTTCGACTTCAATTTTTTCTCCATCTGCTATCTTTTCAGAGAGGCCTATGTATTTGAGGTATGCCTCTTTTCTCTCTTCCTTCAGCTTCTTAAGCGAGTTAAGCTCGCTCTCGACCTCACTCAACTCTTTTTCAACTTCAGGCAGTTTTTTCAGCTCTTTACCGAGTTTATGTACAAGTTTCTCTTTCTTTCTTAGTTCCTCGAGGATAGTATCTTTTCTTTTAATCTCCGTCTTCAGAGCTGTAAGTTTCTCCATAGAGCCCTCAACTTCTTTTATATCGTCTGCGACATCCTCCCTCTTGGAGAGCTCCTCGGAGATTCTCTCACTCTCTTCTTTAAGATCTTCAAGCGTCTTCTCTTTCTCCTCAATCTCCTCTTTTAATGTGGTTAAATTTCTGAGCTCTCCTTTAAGTCTGCTGATTGCTTCTTCAAGCAATCTCTTTCTTTCAACTGCCTTTTGAGCCCTTAAGAACTTCTCTTCAAGTTTCGAAAGGTTCTCTTTTATTTTTGTGAGTTTTGCAAGAATTCTTTCCCTCTCTCCTGCAATTCTTTCGCAGTTTTCTTGGAGAATCGGGCATATTCCATCTTTTACCTGTTCGTACAGGTTTTTTGACATCTCAAACTTCGTTTTTAAACCGGAAATATCCTTCAGAAGTCTATCCCGGGCAGCCTCCACGCCTTTAATCCTGCAGAATTTTTCCTCAAGTTCTGATAGCTTTTTTCTTTTTTCTCCAAGCTCTCCAAGTACTTTTTTCTTGTTGTCTACCTCTTCGCTTATCGTTTTAAGCCTTTCTTCTATCTCCCGTTTTTTTACAGATAGTATCTCGAGCTCCTTTAGCCTTTCCCGGAGTTTTTTCTCTCTCTCAGCTTTTCTCTCCAGCTCTTCTGCAATCTCTTCTTTCTTGCAAATGTCTTCAACTGTCTTTTTTGCTAACTCGATATCTTCTTTGAGGGCTTCAAGTCTCGCTTTACTCTCTATAAGTGATCGTCTCACTTTGTCCAGTCCTTCTCTTCTCTTTTCGACTTCCTCGATTCTTTTTTCAGCAACTACATACTCCTCATACTCATTCTTTAGCTTTTCAAGCTCCTTCTTCAGTTCATGTATTCTTCCCAGCCTCTCTTCCAGCTCTTTGATGGCTTTCTCTTCTGCCGATATTTTTTCTACCAATCGTGCCTTTTCAAGCGAAAGAGTATCAAACTCTTTTGATAGCAAGCTCATTCTCTCTATTTTAATCTTCAGTGGCGCTATTACTCTTGAAATTTCTTTGAGCTGTCTGTTCACCTCATTTCTCTTTTTGTTGAGATCCCTCAATCTCTCCTCAGCTCTCTGCTTCGCCTCAACATCTTTTGACAGGGCGACGAGCTTTTTCTCAATTTCCACAGTTCTGTCTTTTACAAAGTTCTCGTACTCTCTACTCTTCTCATACGCCTTTCTGTAGCTGTCAACACCTATGAGTGGAGAGAAAATGGAATCTCTTACACTTGGGGGCTCAAGGAAATGTGAAACTATCTTTCCCTGCTGTACACCGATGGCATTCTCGAAAACAGTTCTGGCGTCAACCTCAAATCCGAAGTTTTCTGCTATCCATTCGGCAACTTCTCTACCCTCCGCAACCCTGCCAACCTCGATGTCATTTACGTAGTATGCGGTTGTGCGTCCTTCCTCAATCCTCCTTACGACCTCGTACTCCCTTTCATCCCTTCCTATGAGCCTTATCCTAATCTCACCCTTTTTTTCCCCTCTTCTGAGGAAGTCACCTATCCTGTAGGGCAGGGTGTCGAAGAGGACAAAGCCGATTGCTTCAAGAACAGTTGTTTTTCCGGCTCCATTTTCTCCTATTATGGCGTTAACCCCATCTGTGAATTTGATGGTTGAGTCTTTGTAGCTCTTAATGTTTACGAGTCTTACCTCCCTTATCATATGCCCTCCTCCAGTCCCAGACTTCCTCTTCCTGTCTTTCAACCTCTACCTCTGTTGTGCTGCTTTTTCTCTCTCTTTTTCTTTTTTCTTTACTTTTTTTCTTCTCCTCTTTTTCTCCTCCTCTCATCTCAAGGATGCTCTCTATAAAGCGGTCAACTGAGGGTATGTCGAAGGATGAGGAGAATATTGATTTAAGTCTGAGAACCTCATCCGCAATGTTTCCGTAGCCGTAGTTCTGGACAAGCTGTTCGATTACACCTTTTTCTATATCCTTTCTGTTGTCCAGGACGGGTGTGAAGATACCATCGCTCACGCTCCAGGATGTCTTTACGACCAGCGGGTCTATCTCTTTTACAACCTCTTTTACCGCCTCTTCTCCTAAGTTTCTCTTTGTTTCCCTTTTACATGAAATGCTGAGGTGCACAACGGGTTTTTCGGCTTTGAACTTCCTGAGCTTCTCTTCCAGCCCACTCAATCCCTCCTCATCGATGTTAATATTAAGTACAATGAAGTCTCGCCCTTTAAACCTGACGAGCTCGTATTTCAGCTTCTCATCATATTCAACGTAGAAGAGTCCTCTCTCCACACCATACTCACTCACCTCGCAAGTTTCAAGGCTTCCAGGGTTGAATATGAAGCTATCTTCTACAAAGCTCCTGTGAATGTGGCCGAGTGCAACATAGTCAACTCTGCCCTTCAGCCTGTGCAATTTGCTTGCAGGTATGCAACCGTATATGTTCATATATCCTTCTATGCCTACGTGGGCGGTGAATACTGTAAATCCACCTTTCCTGATTTTTGGAGCGTACATTTCCAGCACTTTTTCCGTCATCGAACCGTAGTACTTCATTCCGTAGATTCTCGCATCCCCGATGTCAACATACGAGCCGTTTTGTCCATTCCACTCCTCGACAACGATCCCGTTATCGAATGAGGGCTTGAGGTTTATCAGCAGGTCGTGAGCCGCAAGGTAGTCCATCCACGAGTACGAATCTCTGAAGTACGTTGAATCATGGTTTCCTTCGACGGCAACAACTGGAATATCAGCTTTTCTTGCTTTTTCGAGAACTTTTGATGCCTGGGCGAGTGTTGCGGGATCCATTTCACTCCTTTTGTGGAAGAGATCGCCTGCGATTATTATGAAATCGACTTTTCTCTCAATTGCGAACTTGACAGCTCTCAGAAATGCCTGAGCAAAATCCAGAGCTCTTTCCTCGCTGCCATACTGTCTGTATCCCAGATGAATGTCGGCCATGTGGACAAACTTCACGCTACATGGTACTCTCATCAGGTTATCAGGCTTTCGACTGGTATGAAAGTTGTAAATGGAAAATTAGCTGTACTTCTCAAGCAAATCTTTCAGATATATTCTGTATTTGCCAAGTCTTCCGCCGTAGTTTCCGGTTGAAAGCTTTACAACCCCATCTATTCTACTCGCAACGTCCATGCATATGTACATAGCCTTTTTCACGCTTTTAATGCTTATTCCGTTTATGACAATCTCCGGGATGGATTTAACACCTTCAGGCACCTTTGAATTGGGGATTTTGCCCTTCAGCGTGGGGCAGTAGTAATGGTTCGTTGTCGGGCCGATTTCGGGATACTTTGTTTCCACCTTTGAACCTGCCGAGCATATATCAAAAGAGGTTATGACGCCTTCGACATCCTTAAGCGCTTCAACCGATGCTTCTCCAGCTTCAAGTGCTGCATCCTCGCTCTCACAGAAGAACCAGATGTTTCCGCCAGCAACACCTTCTGCATAGCCTATTTTCCGCTCTATAACGAACTCACCGAACATGATGGGAACAACTACGACCTCTCTCCCCCAGCGCCTCTCCTCCCATTCATATCCGTCTCCACACCTTCCCACGTTTACCTCCGCATCGAAGTGAGTATCGCTTTGCGTTGCATTGAAAATCCTTGTCGTGGGAACTACGAGAATCCCCTGTCTTATTCTCTTTCCCATCTCCCTCATCAGCACGTCCATGGACTTCTTGCTCTTTGCAACCCATATCTGGAGTATGGCTCCAATCCTCCCGTCCGGCGTCTCCTGAGGAGAGAGCCACGCTTCAACGCCACCTTCTGACTCACCAAAGACTGTTGAAGGCAGAGCAGTTGCAGAATAAGCGGCTTTTTTTAACAGCCAGCGGTACTTTGCAGTAACGATAATTCTTGAATAGACTCCTTCGAAAGCCTCACAGAACGTATCCTCAACTTCCACGCCATTTATCTCGAGCATGTTCTCAGTTGGCCCGGGGGAATAAAGTCTTTTCTCGTTAAGCATCAAAAACCTGTATAAATTCTGCCGGAACGAAATCTGCCGTATATACTCTACCTTTTTTCCTTATCTCATAGCCTTTTTTGAGCATGCCCTCCGCATCTATTTTCAGTACAGCAGGCTTTTTGCAGTACCTTTTACCCACCTCTATCGCATCCTCAATGCTCTCACTCAGATGGACTTCAAGCCTCTTCATGGGTAATATGCCTTCTTTCAGAATTGGACTGACTGCCTGAGGTCTTGTTCCGTGATAGAGCACTGAAGGTATTTCTCCTTTTTCACTCCATTTGGTGTTTATTAGGATTGTGTGCCCGTATTTTGCCCTGATTTTTCCGCATGCTATTTCAAACCTTCCTTTTGCGTCTCTACTGGCGATCTCTTTCACGTCAACGTTGTATCTTTCTTTCAGCACTTCCTCAACTTTTTCGAGGTTAGCCCACCCTTCCTCGTCAATTTCTATGTCAAACCTGTGACCGAAATGCCTCAGCAGTCCGCTCAGAAATTTGCTCGCTCTTTCCACACTGGATGTGGAGACTCGGATATTAAGTTTTTTACTTTAAACATGCACAGTTAATAAACAAGTAACTGCTGTCGTTGCCACTGCTACACCTACTATTGCCAGCACCAGCAGAATTCCAACCACTCATACCTTCTCACATTCCACCGCATCCTGATTTCTCTACCATAAAACAATTTCCATATTTAAATTGTCAACTATTAATAATTATTCTTTAAATTTTCATTTCTCAAGTCATGATTAGAAAATTTATATAGTAGTTTTGAAGGCTGAAAATCCATTACAGTGAGCGAAGCAGGGAAACGAGCAAGCCAGTAACATTTCACATTTTTATATTCTCAAGTCATGGTCAGAAATGATAAATATATCCACATCCACATCAAAATCACTTTCTGGAGGGAGTCAAATGGATTTTAAATTTAAAAATATCCGCAGCATCACGACAACTTCTTTGAAGCTCAGGATTCTCAAAGAGCTGAAGGAGACAAAAACCGTATCTGAGCTCGTTAAATCCCTTGAAACTTCGAGGGATACAATTAAACCACACCTCAGGAGGCTCCTTAAAGCTGGACTGATTGAAAGATGCAGTGGAGGCTACAGGCTAACAGTTCTCGGTCAGATTACCTTTGAAAAAGTTGTGGAGCTTGAGAGGACAATGTCTCTTGCCAGGGAGTCAGGGGAATTCTTTTCGAGCCACGATATCTCTCAAATACCGGAAGAACTGGTCAAGAATATAAATCTCCTCTACGGGGGCTTCATCACCAGAAATAGGAATCCGTATGAATTGCACGAGAAATGGCTCGAGATTCTGAGGACTTCGAGTTGGGTAAAGGGAGTCTCACCAATTTATCATCCTGTGATCTGGGGGCTGAGGTTTTTCGACCACTTCAAGAGCAGGGCAAGAAAGATTGACAGACTGAATCACCCATGGGTATACAGAAATACCCATATAAAAGCTGAAAAAAAGTAACCTTTATATTCTATTGCAAAGTTCGGGAGCTAGGTGGTGCCATGAAGGTTAGGCTGGCGGTGACGGCTTTGCTGCTTGCAGCCCTGCTCGTCGGCTGCACTCAGATGAGTGCTGAGGAGATAGCAAAGAAGATGGAGGAAAAGTATGGCCAGTTGAAGGACTTCAAGGGTGTTCAGCGTATCGTTATGGAGATGGATGGTGTGAAGCATACGCAAGAATACTAGTTCGTTTTCAAGAAGCCGAACAGGATGAAGAGGTATAACAGGGAGATGGGCATGCTCATGATCTCTAACGGCAGGACAATGTGGAGCTATAACGAGAAGAAGAACGAAGTATTCGTAATGGAGCTGAACCAGCCGAAAGACAACCCGGATTATGGAAAGCTCGTTAAAGATATGCTGAAATCAACGTTGAACTTCTGGGCAGCGAGAAGGTGCTGGACAGAGATTGCTACGTTTTGAGGCTGACACCAAAGGAGAACAAATCTGAACTTGCTCTTGAATACGTCATGTGGGTGGACAAGGAGTACTGGTATCCACTCAAGACAGAAATGAAGGGAATGCGGATGAATATGACAACTGAATACGTGAAGTAGAATTCAACACCGGTGTCGGCGATGAAGAATTTAACTTCACCCCGCCTGAGGGAGCGAAAGTTATTACCATGGAAGACCTCGGAATTAAGGAGTTCAGCAGTGTGGAAGAAGCTCAAAAAGCGGCAAATTTTGACATCCTCAAACCTTCATACACTGCTGGCTATGAGCTAAAATCTGTTACAGTCATGAACAACTCTGTAACGCTCAACTACGTCAAGGGACAGGACGTAATGCTCATCAGTGAGTTTGTGCCGAAGTATGAGATACACGAAACTCCCAATGCAGAGAAGGTCAAGATTGGAGATATCGAGGGCGAATACGTAGAATTTTATGGCAGTGGAATGCTGAAATTCAAGAAAGGAGGCATAGTTGTAATGATATTTGGGAAGCTGGATAAGGAAGAAATGATAAAGGTTGCCGAGTCGGTGGAGTAGCTATGAAGGGAAAGGTTGTTGCTGGAATTATTTCTGCAATTAAAGCCGGAGATTCGTTTACTACAGACTTACAAGAGAAGGCAGGAGCAGGAGCTACTTGAGCAATATTTTATTTAAATGTTTATTAATATTTTAACTAACGAAAACAAAAAATACTAAAAATAAAGATTTTAGAGGGTTTGAGGTGATGGAATGGGAAAGGCTATGAAAGTGCTGGCTCTGATTCTGCTGCTGACACTGCTCTCCATTGCCCAGGCAGCTCAGGCTCAGGTTCCAGAGGTTGTTAAAGTCCAGTCGATATCTCAGACCTCGGGAGCTACTATCTACGCTCCAAATGCTAAACTCAAAATAACGCCAGCTTATAAGCACATCCGTCTTCAGCCGGGAGAAAGTGAAAGCTTTGAAGTGAAGGTGAAGAATACGGGGAGATAAGGAGGTAACGATTGAACCAAAGCTTGTTCAGATGCCATATGCTAACACCATAGACGAGGGCTGGTTTAAGATAGAGCCAGAAAAGACGGTGTTGAAGGCGAAGGAAGAATGCAAGATAAAGGTTGAGATAAACGTTCCCGGAGATGCGGAGAAGGGATACTACAGCGCGATGATAGCCCTTACAAACGACACCGTGAGTTCTCCATACCCTGCGTATCCGATGTATGTGAACAAGCTGATGCTGTCTGTCTACGTCTGGATTCCTCCGCAGGTTGTAATCAAGCAGCGCTGCATCCATGATATCGTTGAAGCAGGAAAGAGCTACGATTACAGGGTGGTAATTGAAAATATTGGAGACAAAAGCGTAAGCCTGAATCCACAGTTTGTAAAGGGAGAGTACGTTGTTCCCCCCGCCTTACGGGCAGTCCAGTCAGCTAAGTGAAGATTCCGTGAAAATAGAGAGTCCAAATCAGATTCCACCGAAGTCGAAGGCTGATGTGAAGATAAGGGTTAACGTTCCTGTAGATGCAAGGGGGATACTGAGAGGAGGCGTGCGGCTGAACATAGACGATCCAGGCCTGGATGAGTGGATGCAGAGAGTGGACATAAACCTCAACGTCTGGCAGAAGCTGACGGAGCCATATGTGAAGAAGGTTGTGGTGGAGAACGCCAGTAAACTGAGATTTGAGCTCTCTGCGTCGAGTCACATCTACAGGATGTACAGGAGTGTTGACGTTGGTTTTGACGTTAAGATCAAATCTCCAGACGGCTACATCGACGTCAAGCCAAGTAAAAAGGTAGAGGTTGTTGGAGTAACGCTTTCCTCAGGATATCTGCCACCCTGGGAAGGGGAAAGTGAGGGAATCTACAGAGTGATAAAGACAGAGAAAACGGAGGTTTACACCATCGAAAATCCGGAAAATGGTGTTTGGAGTATAGAAGTAACGCCTAAGTGCGATGAGTTTTCGCTGAAGGTGGAAGTAGAATGAAGAATATGTACAAATTTTTATTTTTTGTCTTCCTAGTATTGGCACTCACTGTTGCAGGATGTAACCGTCCAGAGCAGCCTGATAGTAAAAATACAAGCCTTAGCTTATCTGAGGTGATTGAGAAGGAAATAAGGAATTCCAGAGCACTTATACCATACGATGGATTCTCCTACGATCAAATAAACGTTACACGTGACGGTCTCGCTATAGAAGTAAGAGCATATTCAGCAGAACTCGATGGTGTTGACATCTACAGGTTTGTTTATGACAACGGGACACTAATTTTGAAAGCATACTGTCTCGAAGCTCTACCTTCATCTCTGAAGGATAGGGCAATATGCATAGCAATGGGTGACGAAAAAGTTCGGAATTCGAGCCCAGATGGGGATGTAACCGTACGGAGGATTCTTCCCCACACAGCATCGAAGTTCTACCAACCAAAGGAGCTTTTCAGCGTTACGTGGCATGGAGAAAAAGTAATCTCAGCGCTTGTTGACGTTGAAGAGGAGAAGGTAGTGTCGGTCTGGAGTTCACAATCAGGTTGATTTTCCATTTTGCAAAGTTGTTTAACGCATTCTCCGTGATTTAAATTCAACCTTCAAGCACGCAAACTGTAACTTAAATCTCAAACCCATTGATACAGGAAAACGCCGGAACTTACCGATTACAGCATTTCAACTCTGCCAAGTGGTGTGCCATCGAGGAGCATTACCTCGCCCTTTCTGTAATTCCATCTCCGAAAAATCACTCCTGCAGGTCTTTCAATGTTCACAGCTGTTGAGGCACACAAATCGTTGAAGGCTGGCATTACAATTATTTCAACCTCCCTCCCATCGATTTCAGCCCTCCCTTCAAGCCATATTCTCTTTTTAATCCCTCCAACAGCATCTCTGATAAAAACCGCCGGATGTGCGTGACCCACAATTATGACATCTGCCTGCATGACATCATCGCTTGGCAGGGCGTGGCCATGTAGAATTCCAAATTTGCCCAGCTTTATTCCATGTGAACTTGCAGTTTCGGCTATGTCATCAATTCCACCGTCATGGTTGCCCTTTACAACGAGAATGGGAACATCAATCGTTTTAACGAGCTCTTCAACCACTTTTCTCTCTCTCATTCGCATACCTATATTGTGCTTCACATCACCGGCAACGATTACCTCATCCGCCTCTGTCCTTTCTACAAGTTCTCTTAGCCTTTCAACCACTCCATCATTGATGAGCATACCCAGATGCAAGTCTGCAACTACGAGCCTCCTTGTTCTACCCTCAAGCAGCAATGCTGCTTCATCAGCAATCTTTAGCAACTTCACAGAAATTGGTCTCTGTACAGTTATAAATTTAAATCGATGCTGACAGGGAGTAGCATGCCACTTCGGAAGGATGTTACTCTTCTCCAGGCCGTTGGAATATTCGTTGCCGGAATTCTTGGCTCCGGCATCCTCATCCTTCCATCAATCGCTGCAAATGTTGCGGGTAGCTCATCACTTCTTGCCTGGCTACTCATGACCGTTCTTGCTGCTCCTATTGCCCCTCACATTTGGCTATCTTGCATCAGCTTATCCTTCCGCCGCTGGCGTTGCAGAATACTCGAGGAGAGCGATTGGTAAAATGAAAATTGGATCCTTTGTCTTCGATGCGGAATTCACAACCGGTATGATGTTTCTTTCTGTAATCCCGACTGCTCCGCCGATAGTCCTGCTTGCAGGTGCAGCTTATCTTGCAATGGCCTTCAATCTTGGGGAAAAGGGGGCGATAATCATAGCACTCCTCATGCTTCTGGCCATATTATTTATGAATCTCAGAGGTGTCAAATTTACCGGAGATGTGCAGTTATTTCTCTCTGTTACTGTAATAATAATTTTGCTTTCAATAGCCCTCTCAGCCCTCCAGTTTGCGAGAGTTGGTAGCTTTAAGGTTGGATGGAGTACAGGAAGGGCTATGGCCTTGATATTCTGGAGCTACATGGGATGGGAGGCAGCAACACATCTATCCGAAGAGTTCAGGAATCCGAGGGATTTTCCCGTGAGCATACTGCTCTCTCTTGCCGTCATCGGGGCTGTTTACATGGTCGTCTCCTACGTGGTTGTTGGAATGCATGCCTATGGCAAGGGTCTTGAGGGTCTTACGGGTTTGCTCTACGTTGCAGAGAAAGTATTTGGAGATGCTGGAAAAATTCTAATTGCAATTCTTGGCTCCATGACGTGTTTTGCAAGTGCAAACGTTTACGTTGCCTCCTCCTCCCGTTTGCTCTATGCTCTATCAAGGCGGGGATATCTGCCAAGAACTCTTTCAAAGCTGAATTCAAAGAGCGTGCCGCATATCTCTCTGGCTATTGCGTTCTCCCTTATTGCTTTTACACTCATTGCCATGTTTTTTTATGGTGAAGCGGTTGAAGGCCTTGTAATTCTCTCAAACAGTGTATTTATGATCCTTTACATAGTTGGCTCGCTTGCAGGCGTCATCCTGCTGGACAAAAGATTTCTTCCAGCAATTTCACTTGTTGTTTGTGTTGCGCTACTGCTGTTCGTTGGAGTGAACCTTGTATATCCGGCAGTGGTGCTCTTTGTTTCACTGATTTACACGACATTGAGAGAAAGTAACTAAGCTTCCTGAAATAGTTCCTTCTCCACTTCATCGAGGTATCCGGTAACATCCACGTCATAGCGTTTTGCAACAAGCAACGCTGCAACTTCTGCATCGATAAGACCTCCAAGCCTCTCCTGTATGGCATTTACCTCTGCGATTATCTCGCTGACTTCTTTTCCTGTTTTTTCTGAAACTTCACTCACTATATCATCGAATATAGTGGAGGAGTTCAGCCTGCTGATATCGGGCTTGAAGTCTATTGGTATCTCAACGCTCGAAATGTCAAATGCAGGTCTTACGGAATCACCCTCCTCTACAAGAAGCCCCTTCTTTATTGCAAGTTCAACTACCTGCTTGCTCCTGTCGTGGGAGAACCACTTGAAATCGAAGGAGAGGACATACGTAAGCTCGGACTTGGACATGCTTCTCTTTCCCTTCCCTCTGAATGCTGCAGCAATTACTTTACGGAGCATACTTGGTATGGGGCTGTTGAAGCTTTAAAAGGTTGCCGTAGAATTCTATTTTGCGCATAACTGTGGGGAGAATTCCTGCAATCTAATGTAAGCTTTATATATTTTTTTAGTTAAGGACGACTATGGATGTAAAAATCAGGAACTGGAGATGCATAAAAGAAGCTAATTTCGATCTGGGCAAAATCAATGTATTTTTAGGACAAAATGCAACAGGCAAGTCGAGTTTAGCTTATGCTCTATACTTTCTTTCAAAGGTCGCAAAATACGATTTCAAGAAGCTTTTGACCATGCTTTATGGGTGTGAACTGAAGGACATTGTAAGAATGGAGAGAAATAAGAGGTGTTATCCCATCGAGGTAAGTGTTGGCAAAAGCCTTGCTAAATTTGGTGGAAGGTCCCGTGAAACTCCTGACAAAAGTCCGTGGAATGATGAATTTTTGCTGCCATCAAGAAGAGTAGCGTACTTCCAAGCACTTCGCATCTTACCAAAAATTGCCAGAGAAGTTCAAAAAAGTCCCGATTCAGGCTCATTTTTGCCTATAGTTGTTAGTTTTATAAAACCGATACTCGAAGAGCTACCATTGTTTCCGCCTGCACAGGTATTTTTTACAGATTTGAATAAAGCTCTAACGGGATACAGAATCGAGCCGATAAGAGGGGATTTGAAAAGCTTAGGCGGGTATGTTGTGGAAATCAGCCCACTTCTGTCACTGATTGAATTTACTGTCAGGGATCCTTACACAAACTTTAAACTACCACCGGAAATGGCTCCGGACGGGCAGGTGGATGCTCTTCTAATAAACTTAATTTTGGAGAAAGCCGCTGAGAACAGCCTGATTGTAGTCGAAGAACCTGAAATATACAAGAATCCAGTATATCAATTTGAGATTATGGAGAAGATTCTTGACAAAGCGATCAATAAAAATCTGACAGTTGTTATAACGACGCATTCGGAGATCATCCCGTTATCAATAGCCAAACTTGTTGGAGATGGCAGCGTAAGTACTGATGATGTCAGAGTTTATTACCTGGAAAGAACTAAAGATGAGCCTTGGACATCTGTAAGGAAAATAAACGTATACGAGGATGGGACTTTGGAGGTGTTGCCGGATTCGGAGAAGATTACTGCTTATCTGTTTTAGGTGATTAGTTGTGAGATTTGTAATAGACACGGGAGTATTCATCCCATGTGGAGACAAAAGCAAAGATAAGATTGAAGCCATAAAGCTTTTTGGGAACTTATTGCCCCAGATAGCAGAGGAAATCGGCGTGGAAATATTGTTATCGATCGATATTTTAGGAGAGTATCGAAAAATTCCTGCTGAGATACGGAAATACGAGTGTCATCCTCTACCAAAATTTCATAGCAGTTTTTTGAGGACTTGGGATATGCTGCTAAGATTGAGGAAATCAAGCAAAAAATGTAGACCAAAAAAGATTGAACCCTACAGTTTCCATGTTATTGAATCGAGTAAACTCGAAAAATACGAAGTTGAGGAGTTTGTTGACGATAAAGAGGATGCAAAATTTTTGAGGGTAGCCTTAGCTGCTGCAAGTTGGAGAGATGTTTATTTAGTGTCTGTTGATGATAAGAGTCTGTTAAAGCTCAGAAAGGAGGAGGGTAGATTTAATTCACTTTGCAGTAAATATCAGGAAGCAAGAAATATTCGGATATGCCTTCCGCATGAAGCTGTTGCGTGGTATTAATTATTGTGCGGGGCATCTTATGGGAGCTTCTAGTGCTCTTATGTAAAAAAATTAAATACATAAATACACTCAGCTTACCGAATGTCACTCCCCGAGAATCTCCCTCATTATTTTAGCAGTCTCTCCCGGATCAGCCCTTCCCCTCGTTGCTCTCATGACCTGCCCGACGAGGAAATTCAAGGCTTTCTCCTTTCCCATGCGGTAGTCTTCGACAGCTTTCGGGTTATTCTCTATCGCTTCCCTGCACAACTTCTCAATTTCTGACTTTGGAATGGCAAAGAGCCCCTTCGCCTCTATTATTGCATCTATGCTTCCGCCCTCATCCAGCTTTGTCCTTATTACCTCGATAACTCCTTTTTCGGTAATTTTTTCATCCTCGAAGTACTTCAACAGTTTTGCCATCTCTTCTGGCTTTAACTTCTCAAATGCCATGCTGAAGTCCCAGCTTCTGTAGTTCAGCTCTCCCCTCAGCACATCAACAATCCAGCTCGCCGCAAGCTTTGGGTTTATAGCTGATGCCACACTTTCAAAGTAGTCCGCCATCTTCACGTCGAGAACGAGAACCTTGGCAAAGGCGTCACTCAGGCCGTACTGCTTTATGAAACGCTCTCTCTTCTCTTCCGGCATCTCTGGCAGAAATCCTTCGACCTCTTTAATGAGTTCAGCAGTGTATATTGGAACCAAATCGGGTTCGGGAAAATAGCGGTAATCCTGTTCCTCCTCCTTGCTTCGGAGTGAGACCGTTATGTTGTTTGCCTCATCAAAATGCCTCGTTTCCCTTCTCACAGCCCTTCCACGCCTTATCAGGTTTCTCTGCCTGGTAATTTCATAGCTCAAGGCTTTTTCAACCCCTTTGAAGGAGGATATATTCTTTACTTCAACCCTTCCTCCTCCTTTAACGGAAACGTTGGCATCAACTCGCATAGCTCCTTCAAGGTTGCCGTCGAAGACGTCCAGATACTCGAGGATGATGCGGAGCTTGTTGAGGAACAGTCTTGCCTCCCTTGGCGAATGCATAACTGGTTCTGTAACAACTTCCAGTAAAGGCACTCCTGAACGGTTGTAGTCTATGAGGGAGTATGTAGCGGTTGTGATGCTGCCCCTGTAGCTCAGCTTTCCCGGGTCTTCTTCCATGTGTATGCGCTTGAGAGTTATCCTCTTCTCTTTGCCATCAATGTCTATCGTTACATGCCCTCCCCATGCGAGCGGCCTGTCGTACTGGCTTATCTGGAATCCTTTGGGCAGATCAGGGTAAAAATAGTTTTTTCTGTCGAAAACCGTGAAGGGCTGAATGTCGGCATTTAAAGCAAGAGCAACTTTTATGGCTGCTTTAACAGCTTCTCTGTTAATTACAGGCATAGCTCCGGGCATGCCGAGACAGACAGGGCAAACGTGTGTATTGGGTTCACTCTCATGATAGTCTATGGGGCACGAGCAGAATAGCTTGGTTTTTAGCTTGTTTAGCTGGACATGGACTTCAAGACCGATAATCACATCATTCATGCTCTGCGTTCGTGCTGCGATTAAAAATTATTTCTCCTCCATTGGTGGGAAGTCCGTTATTTCTATTCCCAGCTCTCCTATCTTTATAATTCTTCCAACAATGTTACATCTGGTGCATTTAACTTCCATTATCATCCTCTTCCCCTTCTCTGCTTTGTTTAGTACGACTGCTTTGCTTTTTCCACAGTTGGGGCAGTCCATCTCAATCTCATCGCCTACTTCCACCATGGGTGCAAGTTCACCTCGCGGATAAAAGTGTTCGCTATTCAGTACCTACCTTACGAGATAAAAACATTCACCTGAAAACACCCTCTGAACTTCCCCGTCTGAAATCAGTATAAGTGCTCCACTGTCGTCTATGTCAACGGCAATACCCTTGTAAGTTTTGTCTGCAATTTTAACTTCAACCTCTTTTCCAAGTGTATCGGATAGCTCCTTCCACTTCTCTCTTATTTCCTCCCAGCCTTCTGGTAGCTTCTTGTAGAGACTAAAGAAGTTTCTGATTGTATCTTTGAATATCTCCTTTCTGCTCACGTTAAACTTCGAAAGGTTGGTTGCTATCCCTTTAATTTCATCTGGAATTGGGTTTGTTACGTTTATTCCCACACCAACAACTACCGATGGAACGTCTGCTTCACCAAAAACCTCACATAAAATACCTGCAACCTTCAAGCCATCAACTCGCACATCGTTTGGCCATTTGAGCCTTGCATTTGCAAAAGAGAGGGCCTGGCAAACAGCCACACCTGCTGTGAGTGTTATCTTTGGTAAATCTTCCATCGACAGCCTTGGATGCAGGCTTATTGAGAAGTATAGCCCACCTCTGTTACTGTACCACACCCTCCCAAGCCTTCCTCTTCCAGCAGTTTGCTCATCAGCTATGACAACAATTCCAGCTTTCTCCTTTGCTTTTTCATTTGTTGAATCTATTGCTGAATAGTAGTGAACCTCGTTAATACCTTCCTTGGCACCTTTTTCGAAGCAGACATCGGCAACCTCGTAGGCAGAGAATTCGGGGGAAGATACCAGCTCGTATCCCGTCTTTTTTTTCGCTCGGATGTTGTATCCAGCTTTTCTCAGCTTTTCAACAGCCTTCCAGACGGCAGTTCTGCTCACTCCAAGTTTTGAGGCCATCTCTTCTCCTGAACACATTCCTGCCTTCAGCTCCTTCAGGACGAGAAGAGCCGTATCATTTCTTGAAGCGATCTTCATCAGATATATTATTTGCAGGAGACTTTATAAGCTTTAGAGGTAGTTTATATACATGAAGCTCGTCATTGCTTTGACAGGGGCATCAGGGCAGGTTTATGGAATAAGGATTCTCGAAGAGCTGGCAAAAAAGGGAGCTGAAACTCACGTAGTTATTTCTGAGGCAGCAAAGATAACACTTGGAGTAGAAGGTTTCAGTATTTCAGATGTTGCAAAATATGCAGATCATCTTTACTCGGAAGATGAACTTGCAGCCCCCATTTCAAGCGGGAGTTTCAGACACGACGGAATGATAATTGCTCCGTGCAGTATGAAGACTGCTGCAAGTCTGGCATATGGAATAACTGATAACCTTATATTGAGGGCTGCGGATGTTACACTGAAGGAGAGAAGAAAACTCCTCCTCCTCGTTCGTGAGACACCACTTCATAGAGGCCATCTGAAAACGCTGCTTGCCCTGAGTGAGCTTGGAGCCATCGTGATGCCGCCTGTACCGGCATTCTACATAAGACCAGAGAGTCTGGAGGATATAATAACTCATACCGTCGCAAGAGCACTTGAATTATTTGGAATTGATGTTGAGACGAAAAGATGGGACGGAAGTTTACGGGGTTAATGGACATCGACAGACATTAATAATTAATAATATTTTTTTGGTGCAGATATTAATATCAGTGAGACCACCTCTTTTTCCAGTACTCTTTTATTACCTCAAGTGCTACGAGTTTTTCACCACTGAGAAACCGGATGCATGCCCCACCGCCGGTGGATACGTGGCTCATGCGCTTGTCCACTCCTATCATCCTTGCCGCCGTTGAGATATGCCCGCCTCCAACCACTGAAAAGCCAGCCTTTGCTACAGCCTTGAGAAGTTCGAATGTACCGAGAGTAAAGCGCTCGTCCTCAAAAACACCTGAGGGGCCGTTTATTACTGCAACGTCGTAGTTCCGGATCTCTTCTGTAAGCATGGATATTGTGTTTACGCCAATGTCCATGATTTTTCTGTTGTCAATTTTATCTATTTTTACATCTTTTCTTTTTCCATTCTCCTCTACTGCAACATCAAAAGGAAGAACTATCCTGTCTCTGAATTTTTTGAACAGTTTCAGCATTTCTCCATCATCAACTTTTTCCTTGCAATCGCTTACAACCTTTTTGTTTACTTCACCTATGTCCTTACCTTCAAGCATCAGGAAGTAGTTCGCAACCACGCCTGTCAGTACAACCTTCTCTGCAATGTCTTTCGCAAACACGTTTTTCATCACCTTGACCGAGTCATCTATCTTCGCCCCGCCCAGTATGAACACCTTTCTCCCCTCACCCTTCAGTGCCTTACTCAATGCTTTGATCTCCTTTTCAACAAGCCTGCCGACTACAGAGGGCAGCACGGGGGGGAAGCCTATCAGAGATGCGTGCCCTCGATGTGACGCTGAAAAAGCATCATTGACAAAGAGGTCGAAGCAGGGTGCAAGCTTTCTTACAATAAACGACGTAGCATGCTCCTCAGCACTTCTTTTCATTCTCTCCTCGGCATAGAATCTGACATTTTCAAGCATCAACACTTCTCCCTTTTTGAGCTTTTTGACCTCCTCTATTGCTCTTTTAGAAAAGCACTCATCTATGTATTCGACCTCCTTTCCCAGAAGACGTGACAGAACCTCTGCATGACTTTCGAGGGGTGTAAAATCCTTCTTTCCCGGTCTGCTCTGGTGCGCAATAATCACAAGCTTTGTGTTGTTCAATTCTTCAAGCGTCGGGATGTGGCTTTCGAAGCGAGTGGTGTCCAGAATTGTGGAGTTTACAATTGGGGCGTTGACATCCAGCCTTATCAAAACAGTCTTCCCCGCATACTCTATGTCGTCAAGAGTAGGCAGTCCATCAATCATCAAAAATTGTCTGCACATTCATTATTAAAGATTTTGGAATTGATAGCAAAATGTATAGTCCCAAAAAAATTTGACTTTAAATACCCTCAAACAACTAATGGGTTACGGCAGACTTACAGAGAGGAAGGTGAGGTACATTGTGAGGCACAAGCAAAGAGGAAAGAGCAACAGAGAGATAGCGTTTGAGATGAGGGTCAGCATTTCAACGGTAAAGAGAGTGTGGTCTTACTGGCTTACACACAGAGAATATTTACCGATAAGAAAGAGGGGAAGAAAGGTGAAGGAGTTAAGCGAGAAGGAGAAAGAGGTCATAAAGGAAGCTAAAGCAAAGTACAAACTGGGAGCAAGAAGACTCGAAAAGGTAATAGAACAGGTTTATGGTATCCACATTCCACATAACCGCATACACAAATTCCTCCTGGAGGAAGGCCTGGCAAGGGAAGAACCAAGGAAGAAGAGAAGAAGGAAGCCATACATAAGATACGAGAGAGAACATTCAATGTCAGCTGGTCATATTGACTGGTTTGAGAAAGATGGCATTAAGTTCTGTGCCATTCTGGATGATGCTTCCAGAAAGATCTTGGCTGCAGGAGAATTTGAGAATGCTAACACAGATAACAGCATAGCTTTGGTAGACAAGCTTGTTGAGGATTACTGGGACATTCTGCCAATGAAAGAGCTAATCTCAGACAACGGAAGTGAGTTCGGAGCTCACAGGAAAGGTGATAAGGAGGAATGGGACAGCAGATTCAAGCGTCATCTTGATTCCCTTGGTATAGAGCTGATAACAACCAGGGTAAAGCATCCCCAGACAAACGGTAAGATAGATAGGGCCTCCCTTTATAAGCTTTCCGAATAAAATAAAATAACATCTCCCACAACTCCATATTTTTATCTCTTAACTCCAGAAGAGTGCCTCAAAAAAATAAACCTAAAAATCAATCAAAATCAAAAAAGAAGGCAAATAAATCGAAAATTTTAAAAACAGAACCACCAAACTCCTTTTCATGATTACGGATGAGATAAGGGAGAAAATAAACAGAGGAGAAATCTACGAAGAAGAATTGAGAATTCTCGTTTACAGCTTCGCTCAAACAATAAGCATAACTGCAAGAAAGCTGTTCAAAAGAAAAGAAGTCAAAGATGATGCTTTCATTGACTACTTCAAAGTTGAGACAATAAGGAGTTTCATGGGAATGATTCCAGCCTTCTTCTACCTCTATTTAAGCTTTGATGAGAAATTGAGAGAAATTCTCGATTTAAAGGTTTTAAAAACGATAACGGACTATGCAGAATACCACAGGAAGAGGAAAAATCTCTCTTATCACATTGACAGAATGATATTCAGAAATCTGAAGGTTAAAAACGGTGAGATATACGTTTTGGATACCTTCGTAGTTCCAGTCGATCTGAACAAACGAAGAAATGGAAAGAAAATAGCTCAGGGAACTTTCGATGCTGAATTCGTCTTTGACTCCTTGAAGGGAACAACAGTTGGCTACATCGTGGCAGTTCTCATCAATCTCTCCAATCTAAGCCTAGTTGACGTTGAGATCTTCTCAAAGAAGACATCAAAGGTTAAGATATGGGATGAAATGGTGATATCGAATCTTGGAACGCTGAACGGTAAAATAAAGGCCGTAATAGCGGATGCAGGTTTTAGCTGCTACAAGGTTTACGAGATGTCTATGTCGTACAGGATTATACCGATTGTCAAGCCAAAGAATAACCTGAAGAAGCTTGACAGAGTTATTAAGGCTATGCCTGTGAATTTTGACTGGCTAAATTCGAGGTATTCTTCTGTTTTTGATGATCTGGTTAAAGATTTGAACGAGATAATTAAAATGACCCTCCAAGGCATAAGCAATTACGAAGATTTTGCTGAAATGAGAGCTGAGATCGAGATTCTCTTCAAAGCTACTAAAGCTTTATTTGGTTTGAAGGATTTGCACATTTACTACAGAGATCTGGCGATTCCGAGGGTTACTATGTGCCTTTATGCTGGATCTCTGTTTATGCAGTTCTGCACGGAGAATGAACTTAAGGCTGACGTTATCATAGAGCATTTGAGAAGGAGAAGGTTGTAATGCAGAAGGCACTTTTCTGGAGTTGTTTATTTTAGATTTGGAGTTGTTAGATGCTGGTTTTGTTAAAATAGAGAGATTGGATAAAGGGAGGTCCTA
>JARQZL010000027.1 GCA_029984855.1 Archaeoglobales archaeon
GGCCAGCTCACTGACTCCGCACCGCCCCGCGGTTTCGAGCGTGTCCTCCAGCCAGGTAAGAGGCACTGCCTGGTCACCCGAACCTACACATTCCTGTCTCTTCCCGTCCATTTCAGTGTCACGGAAGGGAAGGAATCAGGTGTCGGGTGTGAAGACCGCAAAGGCGGCCCACCCCTACCAGGAATCGAGGTGTAACCCTCCGGATCCGTCGAGGATCCCTCATCGACCGCATCCCTTGTCGGGCTATCGCATCCTTCATCGACCTTACCTCGAGAAGCGCGGTGCGCCGGTAAGGCGCGGCTACCCGGTGTAAGGCTCCCGGGCTGGCCCAGGGGCTCCATCCTCATCGCCCCAAATTTTCCGGACGAGAGCTTGCCGGATGAGCTTAACTTCTTTCTCCTCTTATCTTCTTTTTCGAGCGCTTTGTAGAATCTGGCCCACTCATTTCTTATCCATTTGTGAAACATTTTAAGAGCTCTTTTAGCTATTACAACGGCTGAACCCATGTGAACGTTCACACCAAGCTCTTTCACGAGCTTTTTACCCCCTTCAGAAGTGTAAGCCGGATTAACCGGTACGACTGCTTTAAATTCTTTAACAGCCCTAACATCGTGTAACGTGATCAGCTTCCTGCTTGAGAAGCTGTACGCCTTTCTGTTCGCCTTTCTGCCCTTCTTCTTCCTGAACTTCATCTCAAGCTCTTCCCTTGCGTGCAAGAAAAAGCCGGCGGACTCTGCCAATGCAAATACCTCTTTAATCATGTTCCCCCTTATCCACTCCCTCTTGTTTTTTGTGGCAAACCAGAGCCTGTCGTCCCTGATCCACCCAGTTTTAACGACTTCTCCGTTCCATTTCACCATTGCGTAGGCGGCATTATTGCTGTTGAAGTCCTCTGCAACGATTCCGTTGCCTTTAACCTTTACGAGCCTTCTGAGCTTTATCGTTACATCTGCATAGAATCTCCCGTTCTTCAGCTTAACTCTGACTCCGTAGGCTTCTCTTTTGTTTAGAATTTCGACCAGTAAGTGTTCGTACTTCTTAGGTACGTGAAGAGTTCCGTAAACCCACGGATCCCTGTTTTCATCCGCAAACTTCTTCCTTGGGTGATAAACCTTTATTCTCCACACTTTTTTGTCATACCAAACCCTTATGTTCCTGTTCCCTCCATGGCTTTTGTCTCCTCTGCTGTAAACCTGATTGTTTCTCAGCCTTCTGTAGGTTTCGGGTTTCAGCCAGCCCCTGCTGAGCATCTTTAAATTTTTACGCTTTCCGATGTAGACGGGCATGATGTATTCCTTGTTTAAGCACTCCTCCAGCAGCATAACCCTGAACTTCAGTCGAGAGATCAGCCCCTCTATTTTCAGTCTCTTTTTCTCGTTCTTCGTTCTCTCCTTCGCTTTTTCGAGCTGTTCTATCCTCCTCTTCTTCTGCTCCACTTCGAGCTTCATAGATTCGATTATGGACTTGTGCATCCAGTTTACCTCGCTTATGGCGGATTTGACATACCACGCGTTGTTCAGCAGATCCATTCCGTAGTAGTATATTTTTTTTAAGCCATCGTTTTCTCTATCTTTCTCCTTATCCCACCCCTTCAGCTTCGCGATCCATAGTCTTCGCTTTAAGTTGCCAAATAACCTGAGCAAATCCCTTATCCACCTCTCATCCTCTCTTGAATCCCACTCAACCAGGCAGAACGGAATCGTGAGTTCCTGCTCAACCGGAATGTAGGGCAGATTTAACCACCTCTACAAGCTTTTTTGCCTTCTTCTTAGCCCTTGAACCGTAAATTCTCGCTGCGAATGAAGAAACGATTGCGATTAGATCTTCAACCAGCTCCTGCTGCGGGCTTTTATCGTCTTTTTCAGCAATCTCAATCCTGCAATCGAAGGCTTCACAGTACTTCTCTATGTAACTGAATCCGAACCTCGCAAGCCTGTCTTTGAACTCGACGAGCAGAATATCAGCCTTTCCTTCTCTTATCATGCTCAAAGCCTTGTTAAGTGCTATCCTATTTTCGTTCACACCCGATGCTACTTCTTTAAACACTTCAACAACTTCGTAACCCTTCGATTTTGCGTAATCCATCAGTCTTTCAACCTGCCTTTCGAGATTTCCATCCTTCTCCTGCTTGTGCGTTGAAACTCTGGCGTAGATTATACACCTGTTTCCAGATCCGCCTAGAATCCTTTTGAGCTCGCTCTCCGGGATCCTCCTTCTGCCACCCGGCGTCCTCACGCATTTGATCTTTCCAGCCCACTCCCACTTCCTTATCGTGTGCGGATGGACACCTAAGATTTCCGCAGCCTCTGAAAGTGTATAGTGCTTTTCCACGTTAATAAGTATAGGTTGAGATATTTAAGGATAACTATTGCGGAACTGTTGCGAACCTCCAGCCAGCTCTATCCGCTCCTGAGCTCTATCCGCTCCTGAGTAGACTTGCTCCTGAGTAGACTTGAGTGAACTACCTTGCAACGTTGGATATATATACATATATACATATACATATATCATATTCATACAGGCCGACTTGTCGGAGATATATGCTATGCTTGTATGCTATGTTGTCGGAGATATATCTGCACAGGCAGACTTAACAGGCAGACTTAAACCCTGAAATTACTGCAAGGTTAGAGGT
>JARQZL010000028.1 GCA_029984855.1 Archaeoglobales archaeon
TTTCGTCTATTCTTTTATTTAGTTCATCAACTCTCAAATTTAAAGCCCTAACGTCGCTCTCAACGTTCGAAAGTCTGCTCTCTATGCTGTCGAGCCTTTTATTCATCGTATCAATTGCAAGCTTGAAACCTTCAAGCTGCCCCCTTACTTCAGCTTTAAATTCCTTGAATTCTTCCCTTATCTCATCTATCAGAGCTCCCCTGAACTTGTCGAACAGCTTTTCAAGTTGTTCCATAGAGCTATTTTGCGGTAAAAACTTAAAAGTGTTTTTGTAATAACTTCTCATCTTTTTGCCTGAAGGTACAATGTCTGATTTTGATTACTTCATACTCGTCGGTTCTTTGCCTGATATCAACCTCTAACCTAACGAATAGAGAGTTGAGAGAGAAAGAGAGAGAAGATAAGGTTGTTGGTGAAAATCACAACTGTGAAAATCACAACTAAGGCTGATCCATCAAACAGGAAAGCATAGAGCTATAGAGATTTTTGTTAAGAGGTCAGCTAAAGCAGAAGTTGCGAGGGTTTGGAGAGTTCTTAAGTGATTTTCATCGATATTTAATCATAAGCTTCTTCAAACATCTCCATAAACTTTGATGGCTTTACGAGAAACTCGAGTTTTTCGGGTGTCTTTATCAGAGTGTACATCTCCTCGCTCTTCTTAATTCCAAGTTCCTTAGGAATTTTTGCATCAACTGTTCTCAGTTCGGGAATTTCGCCGTATCTCCCGTTTTTTATCCACCCCTCTTCAGTGTAGTAATAACATGCACCTCTGTACTTTGCATATGGCTCATATATCGAAGAAAAATCCCTGCAAACCCAGTTAGCCATTTTAAGCTCTTTGTTCGACGGGTTGATAGTTACGTGCCCGTAATTTGGAGGAATGATAACTTTATCTCCTTTTTCGGCCCTTACCGCTATAACATCGTCTATCTTACCATCTACAGCCCGCTGGAGAACGTAGATTGCTCTGCCCTCAAGAACTTCGTAAATCTCGGTATAGCTGAGTCCTTCTTCAACCTCAGGATGATAGTGGCCATACGTTTTTATGAGCTCTTTTCCTATCCTTGCTGGCGGGATTACAGTTATGTCGAACCTGAGTCTGTGCTGAACAATTTTTTCATGGTCGGCTTTGCTGTAGTAAACCTCCCTGAACATATAGTACGCAGGGAAGTCGTTTTTCAGTTCCTCCGGATATGCAAGCACGGGTAGCAAGTCGCTTGCCATTCTAACGCTAGCTTTAAAAATCCGTCCTGCAATTTCCAGCTCCATACCTTCTGTTCATTCTATTAATATTAATATTTACGTTTGCAGAATTGGAGCTCTCTCAAACAGATACATTGGCCAAAAGCCTGACTTCACCCAATCGCTCCATCTGAACTCAAAACCAGCAGAGTGATTCTTCCTTAAGTCTTCTCAAGGTAAACAAAAATGCGGAGGGGGAGAAATAAGCTTATTTTACCGGTAAATTTTAAACAGCGAATGAGAAGGAGGATAGCTCTTATTTCACAGTGCTTGAACTCCTCAACAGGATAAAGGAGATCCTAAGCAAAAAAGAAAGTTCATGTAAAATTATTTAAAGAGTTCTATAAACTTTCTGGCAATTTTATCATTCCTAAACTCTTCCACGTATCTCTCAGCAGCTTTAATAACACTCTTTCTGAAACTCTCACTCTCTATAAGGAGTTCCAGTTTCTCTTTCAGGTCATTAACACCATCGTAGATGACTACAGGTTTCTCCTCAGGTAAAACCTCAAAATGTCTGGAGTTGGGAACGACAGTTGGAACTAAGGATCCGAGGCATTGATAGAGGGTAGAGGATACCACAACCTTCTCTGTCTTTCCCTTGGGAAGCAGGTGGATGTCGGAGGAGTGGAGATAGCTGTAAACCTCCTCGGTGTTTCTGAGCCTCTTTTGCTCTTGATGCAACCATTTTCTTGTGAAGGGCAGGAAACCGTTGGATCTAATAATTTTATAGATGAAATCGTATTTAGCTGAGAGCCTGTCTAACACCTCAATAAAATCCCTGTATTCCTCAACAGGTTGCCTGCCGAAGCTGAAAAATGTCAGTTTATCCTCAGCAAACTTTCTTTTACCTTTTTTAGCTGGATAGCAGGGGTAGGGGATTATTTTAACAATGTCTTTACAATCGTAGAGGATTTCCCTCACATACCTCTCATCGAAGGCGACGATAGCATCAAATACACGCATATTGGAATAGTGGATATCTTCTCTTGCCCCCTCATGTATAACAGCAATCGTTATTGCATCTATTTTCCTGACAAGATTCTCGATGTCAGAGTAAGGTATACTTACGTAAGACTCAACTATCAGAAAGTCGATATCCTCCGAAAGTACTTTCTCCTCATCAACTTTCCCATTACCCATCGTATCCGGGTCAAGCTCGCTATAACATCTAATCACAAATCCCTCGTCATCTCTTACAATTTTGTGATGCCACCATTTGTTGGCTGTTTGAGTGTATGGTGCAAAGATTTTCAGATTGTGACCCATTTTAAGAAACTCTATACCTATAAGCTCAGCATGCATGGAAACGCCACATGTAGCATTCCACCTTGAAAAAATACCAATATTCATGTATTAATGTCATACATCTCTGAAGATATCATTTTCGCTTATTTGTTTCACAAATTCGACCTTACAACCTTATCACTTCACCTTTCTTAAGCAGCATCAAATGCGTTTCAACAACATGCATGGAAACAGGATGGAAGGTCAATATAGCTTCTCTCAACCCTAATGCTCATGGTAACCGTCCAAGCTAATGGTTAGAAGAAAAGCCTTGTGGCGTAAATGGAATATTCAGTAACATACGATAATAAGACATGAAGCTGCCCAGCCTCATATTCCAGGCTGAAGAAAATCTAGTTGAAAAGGCATGGGGAGGTGACTGGATTCCCAAGCTAAAGGGAGTAGAAGGAACTAAAATCGGTGAATCTTGGGAATTTTCCGCTCATCCTTCAAATCCGTCAGAAGTCTTAATTTATGGAAAGAAAGTAAGCATGCGTGAGTTGATTACAAAGGCTAAAAGGCAGATTCTGGGAAAGCTGGCAGATAAATATAGAACTTTCCCACTGCTTGTGAAAATTCTTGATATCCGGGATAGAATAAGCGTTCAGGTTCATCCATCCGATGAGGTGGCGAATAAGCTTGGCGAAAAGGATTGTGGGAAGGATGAGGGCTGGATTATACTGGAAAGTGGAAAAGTTTATATCGGCTTCAGAGAGGACAGCAACCCTGAAGACATTGGCAGAAACGTACTTTCAAAGCTCAATGAGTTTCACGCCTCGTATCTTGACACCTTTATAATACCAGCTGGCATAATCCACTCGGCAGAAAAAGTACGAATTCTCGAAATATCAACAAATTCCAATATAACCTACAGAATTTTTGACTTCAGAAATAGAGATTTACAGCTTGAAAAAGCTAAAAAGGCTTTAAGGTTTGCAAAGAGTGAGGAATGGGAGGTAAGAGGCCAGAAGGGAAGGCTTGAGATGGACAAGTTTGGTGCGGAGGTGATTGAAGTGTCAGGAAGTGTGGTGATAGATACTATGAATGTATTCAACATACTTTTTTGTATAAGGGGATGTGCGATCTTAAAAAGCAGAGATGAGGATGCAGAGCTGAAAAGAGGTTTTTCCTGTTTAATCCCTGCAACGTCTGGAAAATGCACTATAGAAAGTGACAAGGCGACAATTGTAAGAGTTTATGCAAAATAGGAAAAAATTTTAAGGAAATACACACGTATTATGGCAGATGTTCAAACCCATTTGCAAACTGGGAAAAATTCGCAGAGAGCGTAAAACGAAAGACATTGTAAAAAGATTAGGTGTTATAACTGCTAACAGAGTGCATCTCAAAAAATATCCTGCTGAGAATCCTGTTACGATCTTCAACCCCTCTTTAGCTGTTAAGGACGGCGAGATTGCAGTTTACGCCAGGCTTGTTCTCGGCTACTTCACCTATGCAAGTGCCGTGGCAGAAATAATTTTGCCTTTAAGAGACTTAAACAATTCGTTCTCAGGGCATTACACTGCTGAGATAAAGGTCTTTCCGGACAATAAATTTGATCTCTGGGGTGTTGAAGATCCGAGAGTTTACGAGATAGAGGGAAAAAGATTTATGACCTATTGCGGTAGAAATATTAACTACTTCGACTCCTCGGTGAGGATTGAAAGAACCTTGCCCATAACCGCTGTTCAGGAGAAAAAGGGATGGAGAAAGTTATGTGTTTTCAGAATGCTACCTGAATTAAGGGGTTTTGTGATAAGCGATAAAGATGCATTCCTTGTTAAAACGAAAGGTAGCCTTAAGCTCTTCCACAGACTTCATATGAAGGATGAAAAGTTTTATCTGGTGATGAGCGATGTCCCCAGAAGTTTGCTTGATTTAGGAGAATTCAGGGAAGTGAACGTTACAAATACCATACTTGCCATCGAGCCGGCAGAATTTGAGGAGAAGCTTGGATGGGGGTCACCGCCGGTCGAAGTAGATAAGGAGTATTTATTTATTCTCCACAGCGTTGATAGAGAAATGAAAAGCTATAAAGTCTTCTCAATACTCATGAACGAGGATATGGAGATAACAGCCGTTACACCATACTACATTATGGAACCAAAGGAAATTTACGAGATTTATGGAGATAGACCTTTTACGGTATTTCCCTGCGGAGCTCAGCTTGTGGACGATAAGCTTCTGATATCATATGGTGCTGCTGATTCAGCAATAGGGATAGGCGAAATAGATATCAGCGAGTTAATGACCATACTCGACTCAAACAGGGTTGAATGAAGTCAGATGCGGAGGGAGGGATTTGAACCCTCGGACCCCTTCGGGAGTGGATCTTGAGTCCACCGCCTTTGGCCTGGCTCGGCAACCTCCGCTTGGTTATGTTGTCACTCTCCGCCAATTGTAAGAAACTCAGGTTATAGTATTTATGGTCATCTTATGGTTTAGTTGATCAGGCCAGTTTTTGAGCTTTTCGACAGGCTTAGCTGTCCACACCGGTACCAATTTCTTGAAGTCCAGACCTATTCCGTTCGATTACGGCATCTAACCATTAATTTCACGTAAGGCTACTTCAAAAATTCACTCACTCTCTCAAGTTCCCTTATTGTTTCCATCTGCCTCAATGCAAGTTTTCTTGCATCATCCATCGATGTCTTCTTGACTGTATCTCCTCCCTCCATGTACTTGACGAGCAGAGGTTTCTTGTCTTCCGGAGGTTCGTCTCTGAAGAGTCTGATTTCATCTTCTAAGCTACTCCAGTCCCGGTACACCTGTTTCATCCCTCCTCTCTTACCACGCTTGGCTGCAAATTTTCCTTCTCTTTCAACTATATCCAGAGCGAAGTCTACAGGTTTTGCAGCAGCAATATACGTCCCAACACCAAATGTATCAACCAGATCTCTCAACTCCAGAATTGCCCGGATATCTATGCCCCCACTCAGAACGATTTTCACGTCCCGCTTCTCCCTTATATCAAGTTCCCAGCGAACCTCCTCGATTATTTTCCTCAAATCTCCCCTTCTCGAGGAAGGTGTATCCAGCCTAACTCCATCAACTCTTGAAATATTTTCTACTGCCTTAATAGCCTCGCTCTTCTCATCACAGTACGTATCAACGAGCAGAATCCTTGATACTTCCCTATCAACCGTCTCGTCAAATGCTTTCCACGCCTCTACCTGATCTCCAAAGGAGATTATAAGGGCATGGGGCATTGTTCCAACGCTTTTTATTCTGAGGTACTTCTCCGCAGCATAATTACTCACACCGTCTACTCCTCCGATATAAGCAGCTCTCTCTATCATAGCAGCAAGAGCAGGATGCTGTCTCCTCGTTCCAAACGATAGTACTTTTCTATTTCCCGCAGCGAGCTTCGCCCTGAATGCTGCCGTTGCAATTCCACTTGCATGGCAGAGAAAGCCAAGAATGGCCGTTTCAAACCTTGCGAAGCTGAGATACCTGCCAGCTACTGTGAGCACGGGTTCGTTGGGAAAGAATACTGTTCCCTCCTGCATGGCATAAACATCTACGGGCAAGTCCTCAAGGAGTGATAGTACATCGTTCAGGCCCGCAAAAACACCCCATTCGGGGGCTGTCACCTCAGCAACAACGAAGGGATTGATTTTTCTGGCTCTTAAAACCTCCTCAGTCCACATAAAGTAGCGGTCTGTTGTGATGCCCTTCTTTATATCCTGCTCATCAACTGTCAGAAAGCTCATTCGTCACACCTGCATGGCTTTTTTCCGCATCTAATACAGTAGCCGGGATATTTCTTCATAACTTCTTCCTCCACATCAACTCCGCAGAGATTTGCCACACTGAGGGCCCATGCGATTATATCCGCTATTTCCTCACCGACATTACCGTTTTTTCTCACAGCTTCGGCAAGCTCTCCGACTTCCTCGACGAGCCAGAGAGCCGTTCTCTCCTTACCTCTTGCAGCATCCCTTTTAAAGTAAATTTCCTTTATGAGTTCCTGAAATTCTCTTATTGTCATGTCACCACCCGGGATTGAACAAGAACTTCTTGTTTTAACTTTCTGTACAGTATGCTTGTTCAGCATTCCAGTGTTACCTTTCAACTGACGTAACATTTTCCCATCATCCCAAAACATCAGGATGTAGAGTTACGCTTTGCCACGATACCAATCCAATGTAATCCGGTACTCAATACCTCACTGTGAAATCCTCAAACTCTCCGGTGGCATCGCTTTCTATAATCTCAACACTCTTTACAATCGCGTGCGGGGGTCCCTGCCTCGCCGTAGAGATGAACTTGTCAAGCTGCTCGCTGTCTCCTTCTGCCACTATAAGCACCCTGCCGTCCCGGAGGTTCATAGTATAACCCTTCACTCCTGTCTCCTTTGCCACCTTTCTGGTAAAGTACCGGAAACCAACTCCCTGCACGACACCGCTGATGTAAGTGGTGATGCGTTTCATTTGCAGTAGTGAGACAAGAGGATTTTAAAGGTTACTCTAACACTGTTGAGTTGCCTTTGATTTCTCCAGTAAAGTTTCCTCGTTTCTACTTTTAAATGTCCTTCCAAAATCTAAAAAGATTAAATCACCCAGAGGAGATATGCTCCATATAATAGTGTCACAATGAACAGCAGGACTGTTACCTTATTTGCCACGGCTGTTGCCATGAAGGCTATTGAACAGGAAGTTGCGAGGCTGAAGCTCACCGAGGAAGAGGTTTATGAAAAAACTGAAGTTATGATTTCTTCGGTTCAGAGGGAGATAAAGAAACTCATTGAGCTTGGTTTTATTCAGGAGCCTCCAGATATTGCGTAATCACAGAGGCATTCGCAGGTAGAACGGAAGTAATATATTTTGCCAAAGAAGTCCGCAAGACCATGAAGGCTTACGGTAGATTCATTGCAAGGGGAGAAATATATGAAGGATACTTTACCTTTTCTTCACGCATGCTGAATTTCGACGGCCTGGAGTTTCCCGTTCATGCTGTGAGGTTTCTCGCTCCAGTCCAACCAAGCAAGATCGTCTGCGTTGGCCTGAACTATGTGGATCACGCAAGAGAGCTCAAAATGGAGCTGCCAAAAGAGCCCGTGATCTTCATGAAGCCATCAACGTCAATCATTGGTCACGAGGATATTATAGAATTGCCCAAGCAGTCAAACAGGGTAGATTATGAGGGGGAGCTTGGTGTCGTTATCGGCAAGAAATGCAGGAATGCCAGCAGAGAAGAGGCATACGAATATATCATGGGCTACACGTGCTTCAACGACGTTACCGCAAGGGATTTGCAGCAGAAGGACGGGCAGTGGACAAGGAGCAAGTCCTTTGACACATTCGCCCCCATTGGCCCCTATGTTGTCAGCATTTCTCCATCAAATTTAAAAATAGAAACGAGGTTGAATGGCAAAACAGTGCAGAGTTCGACAACTTCAAACCTCATATTTGACGTCGCAGGGCTTGTAGAATTCATATCCTCTATAATGACACTGAAAAAGTACGATGTGATTGCAACGGGTACGCCGGCAGGCGTTGGCAGGCTGAAGAGCGGGGATGTTGTTGAGGTTGAGATCGAAAAAATAGGCATCCTCAGGAACTACGTGAGGTGATTATGTGATAGAAAAGGAGTACCGGGCTAAGGAAGTTGAAGAAAAGTGGGTTAAACTGTGGAAGGATGAAATGTACTACCTCAACTGGAGCTCACAAAAGCCGCACTACATAATAGATACTCCCCCTCCCTATCCCACCGGCTCATTTCATATTGGAAATGCTTTGAACTGGTGTTATATCGATTTCATTGCGAGATACAAGCGAATGAAGGGATATGAAGTGATGTTCCCTCAGGGATGGGACTGCCATGGACTGCCGACAGAAGTTAAGGTTGAGGAGATGCACGGGATAAGCAAGAATGATGTGCCAAGGGATGAATTCCGCAGGCTTTGCGTTGAATTTACCGAGAAGAACATAGAAAAGATGCGTAAAACAATGCGCAGGCTCGGTTTCTCCATAGACTGGAGTAAAGAGTATATAACTATGTATCCGGAGTACTACACGAGAACGCAAATTTCTTTTGTTCGTATGTACAACAGGGGGCTGATATATCGGGGATACCACCCGGTCATATTCTGCCCCAGATGTGAGACAACAATAGCCCTTGCCGAAATCGAATACAGATCAGGTACTACCGTTCTGAACTATATAAGATTTGGAGATGACGTTATTATTGCAACAACACGCCCAGAGCTCATTCCTGCCTGCGTTGCCATAGCCGTCCATCCTGAAGATGAGAGATACAGGCATATGGTCGGTAAAAAAGTCCGGGTGCCTGTTGGTGGACATGAGGTGAAAATCATTGCTGATGAAGATGTTGACATGGAGTACGGAACCGGCATAGTGATGATCTGCACATTTGGCGATAGGCAGGATGTGAAGTGGTGGAAGAAGCACAATCTGGAGCTTAGAATGGTGCTCGATAGAACCGGCAGGCTAAACGAGAGAGCAGGAAAGTATGCAGGTCTGACAACAAAGGAGGCAAGACAGAGGATAATCGAGGATTTGAAAGCTGAAGGGAGACTGCTGAGGCAGGAGAACGTTGAACAGAACGTCGGTGTTTGCTGGCGCTGCAAAACACCAGTTGAGATTATTGCCGAGGAGCAGTGGTTCGTCAAAATAGACAAGGAGCGGGTTCTGAATGCTGCAAAGAAAATAAAGTGGTTCCCGGAACACATGCTTTCCCGTCTTGAGGGCTGGATTAAGGGGATGGAGTGGGACTGGGTTATAAGCAGGCAGCGAGTTTTTGCCACGCCAATCCCTGTGTGGTACTGCAAGAATTGTGGAACAGTGGTCGTTGCAAAGGAGGAGTGGTTGCCCGTTGATCCTACAAAAGATGTGCCAAAAGACCCATGCCCGAACTGCGGCTCAACAGAGTTTGATGGAGAGAAAGACGTCCTTGATACCTGGATGGATTCAAGCATCACCCCACTCTCCATCACCGGGTGGCCTTATGACTGGAAGGAGTACCCCACCCATCTTCGCCCGCAGGGTCACGATATAATCAGGACGTGGGCATTCTACACAATTCTCCGAAGCTTGGCGCTCGTAAACGAAATTCCCTGGCATGAAATCGTGATAAACGGGATGGTTCTGGGTGAAGATGGCAGAAAGATGAGCAAGAGCCTTGGAAATATAATCTCCCCTGATGAGGTTGTTGAAAAATACGGGGCCGATGCTTTAAGGCAGTGGGCTGCAACTGGCATCGTTGGGAGCGATGTAATATTCACGTGGAAGGAAATTGTTGCAGCATCTCGCTTTCAGCAGAAGTTCTGGAGCATTCTTCGCTTCACAATGAACCACATCAGGGACTACACACCGAGTGATGACGATGAAAAGCTGCTCAGAACAGCAGACCGCTGGATACTCTCAAAACTAAACAGGCTGATAAAAAATGTTGATGAATACATGTCAAGTTATCGCTTTGATGAAGCTCTCAAAGCCATAAAGGGTTTTGCCTGGTATGAGTATGCTGACAACTATCTTGAAATGGTGAAGAACCGGCTTTACTCCGGCAGTGAAGAGGAAAAGAGAGCGGCGAAATTCGTACTTTACAGGGTAATGGATGTGCTCATAAGACTGCTTGCACCCCTCGCACCCTTCATGACAGAGGAGTGCTGGAGCATATTCAGGGGTGGAAGTGTGCATTTGCAGAGCTTCCCTCAGGCAGACGAGAAATTCATTGATGAAAAAGTGGAGGAGATGGGCGACCTCACAAGAGATATAGTTGTTGAAGTCAGGAGGCTGAAGCACGATAAAGGTATGGCTTTAAACGCACCGCTGAAGCTCGTAAAGATATACTCTCCTGTGGAGGTAGATGCAAGGGACATAGGCGGTGCTCTGAACGCAAAGGTTGAAATTCTCTCCAAGGCTCCGGAAATAAACGTCAGAGTGAGGGCTTTAAAGCCGAGATTTGACATTCTGGGCCCGATGTTCAGGGATAAGGTCAAGAAGATAGTTCAGGCTGTAAACTCACTGGACGACAGAAAGAAGCAGGAATTGTTGAAAGAGGGCGGAGAGGTGAAGATCGATGGGAAAACAATAAAACTTGAGAAAGACTGGTTCGAAGCGGAAATTGAAAAGACTGTCAGCGGAAAGGAAGTTGACGTTCTGGAAATGAAAAATGCAGTAGTTGTGGTTGAAGTTTAACTCTGCCGTTTTGAATGAGACCTGTCCACATTAGCATAAAACTATAAATACTAAAAATCATGCATTATTATGCTAAAGGTAAAGGATATTGTTAAGGAGTTGAAAGTCTTTGAAAGAAACAAAGTACCTCTTGAAATCAAA
>JARQZL010000029.1 GCA_029984855.1 Archaeoglobales archaeon
TATACCGGCAGGAATGGTGAGAGTCCGAGTGATGTCCTTGCTACATCCGTAAAGTAGGTTAGCGGGGAGAGCATCGAAATCGTTTTCCCCCACTTCGGAAGCTCCTGAATGGGGATGAAGATTCCGCTTATGAATATCAGTGGAAATCTCACAAGAGATGAGATCATCATAACCGTTGATGGCAAATTTGTTGGATAGGATGAGAAAAGCAAACCCATGCAGGAAAAGCAGAATGCAGCCAGAAGTATTGCGGGAATTAAGATTGGGTTGATTTTTAACCCAAAGGCAAGGGCAAGAAGCATGGGTATGAAGGATATTGCAATTCCGAATGTGAGGGAGGCTGTTATGTCCCCAAATACGATCGTTGACACGGAGATCGGGCAGGCTAACAGCCTTTCGAGGGTTCTCATCTGCCCCTCCCAGGGAGCTACGACAGGTGAAACGGATGTTGAGGCAAAGAATACGGTCATGGAAATTAAACCAGCAATTAAAAAGCTCAGAGGTAAGTTTCTTCCTACCCAAAAAGCCAGAAACAGAAATAATGGTAGGAGAACTCCAAAAATAACAACCGGTCCCTTTAGATAATACATCAGGATATCCTTCTTGGCAATTGCCAGAAACTTCATTTTTTCACCTCGACCAGCTTCAAAAACGCATCTTCAAGTGTAGGAGTTCTTGTGTTTATAGATACTATCCTCACATTGTTCTCTCTTGCAAAATCCACGATTTCGCAGATTGTTTTGTACGGATCGGTTGTGTAAATAACGTACTTGTCTCCAAACTTTTCCGCATCTTCCATCCTTACTTCTCTGCCAAAGCTAACCTCAATCGCAACGTCTCCACCAACCTTTGCCCTCAACCTCTCCGGCGTGTCGATCGCAATTATCCTTCCTCTGTTAATTATCGCAACTCTGTAACACAGGCTGTTGACCTCCTCCATGTTGTGGGATGTGAGAAAAACGGTCTTTCCCGAATCTGCGATCTCCAGAACTTTCCTCCTTATCATTCTCGAACTCTGAACGTCCAAGCCACTTGTCGGCTCATCCAGAAAAACAATTTCTGGATCGCTTATTAAAGCCATGCAGAGCATAAGCCTTTGCTTCATTCCTTTGGAAAAACCCCTGACTTTCGTATCTTTTCTCTCATAAATTCCAAATTCCCTGAGTAGTTTTACAGCATTCTTTTCCACACCCCTTCCCGATAGGCCGTAGAGGCGTGCTATGAGCATAACATTCTGCCATGCAGTTAAATCAGGATAGGCGTTGGAGATTTCGGGCAGAACTCCGATGGACTCCTTCGCCTTCAGAGTTTCCTTCACAACATCGTATCCATTTATCCTCACAACTCCGTCATCTGGCTTTATTATCCCCGTCAGGATTCTGACAGTCGTCGTCTTTCCGGCTCCGTTGGGGCCTAAGAAGCCAAAAACTTCCCCTTTTTTGACCTTGAAAGATACACCATTTAAAGCCCTGATATCTCCAAAACTCTTCTTGAGGTTCTCAGCTTCAACGGCAATCATTCTTTCACCAGAGGAATTACTATTTTCTTAACCTTCAATTTCCACACCTTTTGCGGAGCCCCTCCCCCCTCTTCCCTGTAACCGGCGATTTCCACAATTCCGGCATTTTTTAGTTCGGAGAGGTGATAATACAATCCAGTTTGAGTGATTCTCTCATCTTTTTTGAGTAAACAGTCAAGTATCTCCTTCGTGCTTTTAGCCCCATCTTCTATGCAGTCTATAATCAGCCATCTTGTAGGGCAGTGAAGAGCCCTGACTATTCTTCTAAACTCTTCAAAGTTTCTGTTATTTAGCTCACGATCCATGCACATACCATCACTATTCCAGTCTTTTACCTGAATATTACAGTCAAGATTATAAATTTTGTGGTAAAGGCTAAAGCCACTAACTTTCAACATTACCAAGCATTTTCGGCACAATTCTGAAGAACACGCTTGCAATCGGCATCTGCACCATAAAGCAAGCTATCACACCCAGCACAACATTTGTATGCGGGAATGCTGCGATTGCCAAAGCTATAGCTATAGACAGATTTTTCGTCCCACCCCCGTAAATGACAGGGATTGAATTCTCATAGTTGAGTCCAAATAACTTTGATACTGCAGTGCTTACAAAAAACAGCAGCACGTAGAAAACCACGGCCACAAGCACAGAGTAGGATATTACCGAAGGATTCTCAACTATCTGTCTTGCCTGAAGAGATGCAGCGATGAAAACCACCGCCAATGCACACATACCCGAAATAATTGGAAAAACGGGCCTGAATTCATCGAAAATATTTTCTGCTGAAGCTCTTAGCACAAGCCACCTCGTCAGAAATCCAGCAGTGAGGGGAAGGAATACGAGGACTGACAGACTTTTCATCAGCAGCGCTGTGGGTATCGTTACATACGCTCCGGCAAGAAGCTTGAGCGTGTAAGGAACCTGAACAACCGAAATTATTAGAGTTAAAGCCTGCAGAACTATGGCGAGCGGAACGTTCCCCCCGAGCAACCCGGTCCATGCAGCGTTCATACCGCCAGGAGGCACAGCACCGGATAAAATGAAGCCAGCTATCAGATTGTGATCGTGTAGCGTTGGCATGGAGACAGCAAAAGCAATCAGCGGTGCAACAACGAGAATCGTCAGCAAACCCAGTAAAACCTCTTTTGGCGATCTCAGAACATCGATGAATAGGCTGAACCTTGTAGGGACGATCATCACGTATATCATCAGAAAAACAAGAGACAGTACGAGAAAGCTAAGTTTAATACCCTGAAATTCGTAACCAAATGTTAGACCGAGAAATATGGACAGAAATACCCAGACAGTCATGTATTTCCTGAAAAACATGTTGAACTTAGTCAGCTTTGCCACTCTCATCACCTCTATCTGATAACCAGCACAGGCACCTTTGAATGCCTCACAACGTTTTCTGCAGTTGACCCAATCACTTTCTCGATTTCGCACATCACACTTCCGCAGCCATGGGAGGCTATGACGATCAGGTCCACATCATGAGAAGCTTTCAGTATCTCTTCATGAGGCATACCTATTTTAACGAGCCTGACAACTTTGAATTCGCTCAATTCATCCACCCATCTACACTTTTTTCAGTTTTCTCCACCAGCTTCTTATCCAGCTCCTCAACCTTTAAAAATTCTGCAAATGGAGCATCGCCATCCAGCAATCCAGTCCAAATGATAGCATTTGTGTAGTGTAATATGTAAACCTATAAAATTCTTTCCGTTTAAATTTTTAAAACAATCCTGAAATTTAAATCAATCCAAATAAAAATATATCGCAAAATATATCGCCAACCGATGCATTTTTATACGTGACATCTAAATTAAATCGGTGCCGGAGGCTGGAGAAGATAAGCAGGTAAAGGGCATTCTGAAGATTTTAATCCTTAAAGAGCTTGAAAAAAATGAAGCCACGGGATATGAGTTGATTCAGAAGATAAGCACCAAGATGAAGAAGCCTTCACCGGGCTCAGTGTATCCTCTCCTGAAGGAATTGGCCAGTGCTGGCTTTCTTAACGTAAGAGCTGAGGGTAACAGGAAGATCTACTCGCTGTCGGAAAAGGGAAAGGCTGTTCTGGAAGAAGCGTCAAAGCGGGAAAAAGAGGCAATTCTGAGGAAGATCGAGGTTTTAAAATCTTCGGGAATCATAAGCGAGGATGAGGCCAGCAAAATGTTCCAGTTCATCAGCATGAAAAGAGAGCTATGGATGAAGCTGTATGAGCTGAGAAACTGGATACAATTCCTGAACCTGCTTGCAGAAGCAATTGAAAAGTCGAAATCGGAAGTTGAGGAAATTATTGATGAGGCCATAAGAAAACTTGAAGAGATTGATTAATAATAAAATTAATAATAAAATTGACTCCTGCAAGCTCATCATTTTCGTTCAAAACTGGAGCTCCCGAAATCTTTTTTCTGAGTATTTCTGCAGCTTCAAGCAGAGTGTTGTTCTCTCTAACGATAAGGAAATATTTAAATTATATAAACTGGGAAACATATCGAAATACATGGCAGATCCGTTTAACCATAGCGAGTACGTTTTCTACAAGTATGCCGGAGCGGTCGGAGTTTTTGATGGAGATGGGAATTCCATAATGTATGCTGAGAAGAATAAACTCGGAAAGCCGATACACGTTTACACAAGCAAGTATCGTACCAGGGAGCTTTTAACGATCTCATCACCGAGGGGATTGAAAGAACTGATATATGTAATGGGAGATGGCGGCGGCAAGTTACCTGGTTTACTTTGTTCTGTCATTCCTCTAAGCTTGGAATACCGTGTAACCGATGTCGCAGCAAAAGAAGATGTAGGAAGCGTCATTCAGAAGAATAAGATAAGGATATCCTTAATAAGGGATGATTGGCTTTTAGTTTCCGGAGGAATAACTGTTGGCATGTTAAAATCTATACGGTTTCGTCGCGGTTTAATTTGGCCAAGGAAGTACAGAATTATCGCCCATGATGGGAGAGAGGCTGGCACATTCGAACAGCACAGAGATATTCTAAACTTCAAATATACGATGACGATAACCGAGCAATGCATAGACACGAGGCTTTTGGTCACAGCCGGCATAATTATCACAGCTTTGAAGGGAACGTTTTAGAATTTTCACTCTCCACCAATTCCCTTCAGTCCAAAAACAATGCGCATTTTCATTTCGATTCGCTCCATAACGTTTGGAAATTCGAAAAAATAAGAAACATTTATCGCAAGGTTTTTATACCAAATCATGAGGCACAAAACCATGAGGCCCAGAGGCGTTACGATTCTTGCAATACTTTGGGCGATAGGCAGCATAATTCAAATTGTCTCTGGAATATCCCTATCTTTTGTTCTACCACTTCTCCCTGGAGGAGGAGTTGGGAAAGCTATGAGTGGCAACATTATTGCAATGAGTGTCGTCTCCGGAATAATCGGATTGGTTGTTGCTTATGGCCTCTGGACTCTTAAAAACTGGGCCCGCATCTTAGCAATATTTCTGTGCATCCTTGGCATCCTTGGATGTGCCGGTTGGATGTATTCGCTGTATGCCATGCAGAAAATTGGAGTTGCCCAGCCCCAGCCAGCAGCTGGTGTCATCGGATACGTGTTTGGGGGTACTGTAGTAGTTTTTGCTTTGATAACATGGTACCTCGTAAGGGTTAAAGATGCTTTTGCGTGAAAAGAACTATCAATTTACAGTTATTCTCTAAGATCACCATAACGCATTTCAATCAAAACTTATTTATCTTCGATGGAAAGAATGTCTACGGAGTAGATGTAAGCGGTTCTGGGAACTTTCTCCTCCTTTATTCTGAGGAACTCTCTCAAATCCTCTCTCTGCTCTAATTCTTCAACGACGTGAGAGATCTTTGTTGAGAAGAACATGGAGGTGAGAATTATCTTAATTGAGTTAGTATTTTTGCTATAGTGGTTGAATTGCTGGTTGTTTGTGGATTGAGTGTGTTAGAGAAGAGATTGGCTCAGGGTTTGTGTAAGCATCCAGTTGGAGTAACTCTGATCAACCGATATTTGTGCTATAACTATCGGTTACCGATACATTTAAAACACCGAGAGACAGCGTTAACTGAAAGGTGGACTGCATGAAAGTCAGAGCCTTGAAGCCGAAAGGCAGGTTTTCGGGTGATGAAGAGCCTGATGGAGAGCCCGATGCTGTTCAATTTAGGGTGATGCTGAAATTTCTGCTTTCACTGGCAATTTTAGTTTTGCTGGCGGGGACTGCATGCGCATCTGAAGGTGCCGATATTCAGTTTCACGTTTCGATTGCCGGAGATGGAAAGCTCCATCCGGGAGATGACACGATAATAACCGTATTAATTGAGAACGAAGGCAGGGTGACAGATTTCCTGCTGAACGAGAACATGTCGCAGCTCTTGCAGTTGATAACGACTGCAAAGGATCTGAGGGTTGAAATAGGTGATGCCGGGCCCATTAAAGTTGAGACCGTGAATCCTCAGCTTGTCGGCGATTTGCCTTCCGGCAGGGTTGCAAAAGCGGTCTTCAGAGTTAAAGTCGATGAGGATGCTAAACTGGGTGAATACAGAATTCCGGTGAAGCTGAGATACACCAGGGTTACATACACGTCAACATCGGGTGTAACCGTTACGTACAACGAAGGCGAATATGATGTGGAGAACCTTAAAGTCGAAATAGTCAGGAAAGACTACGATTTCAGCGTCGTATCGTTAAATTCATCGCTTAAAGCCGGAGAAGAGGGGAAGGTGGATGTCGTAATTAAAAATACGGGAAACAACAAAATATGCGATGCTGTCCTCATTATAAACACAACACCACCCCTGATACCAAATGCGAAAGCCATGTCAGCCTATTTGGGCAGCATCGATGTTGATAAAGAGGCCGAAGCATCGTTCAAGGTTTACGTCATGGATGAGGCTTTGAATCAGACGTATCCGGCTGAACTCATTCTGAAATTCAAAACGCCCGCTGGAGTGCGGGCTGTTCTTTCACAGCCCGTAGGACTGAAAGTGGTCAGTAATGAATCCTTTGTTGTTACTGGAGTGGATTGTTTGGTCACATCGCCAAAAACAATTCCGAAGATGTCAGCACATACCTCACCTATCCAGCAGCAAACATTACAGATTCCTCAAATCCCGCAGCAGGTTCAGCAGAACATCCAGCCCATCACAGTACCCTCAAGAGGGTTCATACTCGTGAACATCAAAAATGCTGGCGAAGATGTGAGCGATTGTGTGGCGGTTTTGTCCTTCGATAGCCCGCTGTTCCGGGTTGAGAACAGCCCGTGTATAGGGCACTTCGGAAAGGGAGAAAACAGGAGCGTTCTGTTCTATGTTAAATCTACTGCCCCGCCCGGGAGATATCAGGCATTCCTGATGCTGAAGTACAGAAATGAGCTTGGCGATGAGGAGGTCAGTAAAAAGAAACACATAGAGGTTGAGGTGAAATCCTCTCCTCCGCTGAAGGTTGAAAGAGTTGAAACTGAAAATCTTGGAGTTGGGCTGAAGGGATACGTACGAATCTTCGTAAAGAACTGCCTGAATGAGGGTGTTAGTGATGCAGAGTTCTCCATCGTAAGTCCGGACTCTTCAATAACTCCACTGAGTTCAATGTCCTTTCTTAAAGAACTGAAGCCCAACGAATCCGGAGAGGTGGGGTTCAGACTTTCTGTTTCCGATGAAGCCATGGCCGGCTCTTACAGGCTTTACCTGATTGAAAGGTACAGTCTGGGAAACGCAGAAGATCTGGTGAGCGTAGCCGAAGTGCCGGTGGTTATAAAGCCGAAGAAAGCGTACTTCGAGGTGCTCTCGGTTGAAAGCAACCTCTACCCGGACGAAACGGGGAGAGTTGCTGTTGAGGTTAAAAACGCTGGCAGTCTGACAATCCACAATGCCGTGGTCGAGCTTGAAGTTTCCACACCGCTAACGATTGCTGGAGGCAGCTCTCTGAGCGGATTAATAGGAAGGCCACAGCCCGGCCTGTACTTCGTTGGAACTCTGAAACCGGGTGAGGTTGCGGTGGCAAAGTTCAGGGTGGATGTTGACAAGGATGCGGGAGCCGGCTACTATCCTGCGACTGTGAGAATTAAGTACGACGATGAGGAGGGATACTCTCACGAATCGAACCCCGTAACGGTCTCGCTGGAAGTAAAGGAGAAGCCCCTGCTGAATCCCGTCACAGCTACGGCAGCAATTCTGATAGCGGTAGCCATTGTGGCCGGAGCAAAATTTGCGAAAGGGAAGAGGGCAAAATGAGTTTGCTGAAGAGCTGGCTCGCATTTCTGCCGGTAAGCCTTGGACTGTTCATGGTTTTACTGGATGTCAGCGTTCTCAACGTGGCACTGCCAAGAATTGCTGAGGACTTCCATGCGAGGATGTCGGATTTGCAGTGGATTCTGAATGCCTACACCCTCACGATGGTGACCCTGCTGGTTCTGGCTGGAAGGATCGGCGATGTTGTCAGGAGAGACAGATACTTCACGGTTGGGATGGGTTTATTCGTTCTGGGCAGTTTCCTCTGTGCCCAGTCATGGAGCATAGGAGCTTTGATTGCCTTCAGAGCGCTTCAGGCTGTGGGTGGAGCCATATTGAGCAGCAACACGCTCGCAATAGCCACAGAGCTATTCCCTCCGGGGCAAAGAGGGGCTGTGATGGGGTTGAATGCGATACTCGTTGCATCAAGCTTTGCTTTAGGGCCCATAATAGGGGGCTGGCTTACAACGCATTTGAGCTGGCACTGGGTGTTTTACATCAATGTCCCCATCGGAGTTGTCTCAATCGCTCTGTGTTTCATCCTCCTGCCACCTCTTGGAGCGAAGGAGAAAGTACCGGTAGATTTGGCAGGCACAATCCTGCTCGCAATCGGCTTGGGTTCGCTAACCCTCGGAATAATAAAGGGTCAGGACTGGGGATGGGGCAACCAGAAGACCCTTGCCTGCTTTGCGATAGCAGTTCCTTACTTAGTAGCGTTTGCGATAAGAGAGCTAAACTACGAATATCCGATTCTTGACCTGAGTCTGTTCAAAATCAGGAATTTTACAGTTTGCGTGATTGCAACGGCCATAATATTCTTTGGAATTTCCGCGTCTCTCTTCGTTGTCCCTTACTTCCTTCAGGGATTGAAGGGCTTGACGGCTGAGGAAGCGGGATACTGGATGGTCGCGATACCTGTAATGAACGCCTTTGTGGCTCCGGTTGCGGGAAAGCTGAGCGATAAAATAAATCCGAAGTACACGATGAGCACAGGCCCGGTTCTTTTTGCACTTGGCATGTACAACATGACGGGCATAGAAGTTGGCATAAGATACTGGGAGTTCTTCTTCAAGCTGATTCCGATGGGTATGGGGATGGGTATGCTTGTATCTCCTGCCTACAACGTTGTGATGTCTTCGGTTCCGCCAGCAAAGGCGGGAATGGCAAATGGAACTGTCAGGTCTGTAAACACGCTCGCACAGGCAATGGGTGTGGCGGTTGGAGGAGTTCTGATTACCCACAACATGAAAGGGTATCTGCCGGGTTATGAAACTCTTGTTCCCGATCCCGGAACGATGGCGATGCTCACAATGTTTGCAAGATTCAATCCTCTTCCGCTGATAGGCATGGTTGAGGGATTTGTTGACAGCATACACTTCGTTTTTTCGGCAATGATGCTGTTTCCGGTGGTAAGTTCGCTGATAATAGCCATTTTTTTGAGAGGAGAAGAGCATCTGAGGAGGATGAGCATGGAGGCGGGGGTATGAAAGTGGCATGGGTATGGTTCTTTGATTCTTTGTTTTGCTTTTAAAATTTGACTGAAATGAATGGTTCTGGAGTAAACAGAACCTTACGACAAACTAAAATCCATATTACAAACCGCTAACTTTAAATCCCCACAGTTAACCTGACGAAAACATGGTTAACACAAGTCAGAATCCAACGCTGAGGCTCGTGCTGGCTGCATCGATGGCAGTGATAACGGCAATAACCGCCCAGCTCAGGTTCAACCTTGGGCCGGTGCCATACACAATGCAGAACTTTGGAGTAATTCTTTCAGGACTTCTGCTTGGCCCGGTCTATGGAGCACTTTCCCAGCTCATATATCTGGCGATGATAGCAATTGGCCTGCCTGCTGCGAGTGGTTTCGGGAGCGGGCTTGGAGTTCTGTTTGGCTATACTGCCGGCTACCTCTGGATGTTTCCCGTTGCTGCCTTTCTAACAGGAGTCATCAGAAAAGCTATCTGGAAGAAGGGCGGAAAAGCTGAGCTCTTCCTGCTCTGGCTCGGAAGCTGCATGGCAGCAATCCCCGTCTATCTTGCGGGATTCTACGTGTTCTACAGCTTTGCTACGGGTGGCGAACTTGGCAAGTGGTGTCATTTAGTTACAGAACGACTTGGCCTCTCCCTGAGCCCATTCTGGACTGTGTTCTTCGCCTCTGTTGCGATATTCATTCCACAGGACTTCTTCGTTGACCACGTGCTTGCCGTCCTTGCGTTTGCATATGTTTTCGACCTGATGAGACAGAAGGGCATCGAGATATGATAGACTCAATGATAGAACTCAAAAACGTTAGCTACACGTACCCGAATGGCAGAAGAGCACTCGACAATGTTAGCTTCCATGCTCAGCACGGAGAGAAGGTGTTTGTTGCGGGCAAAACGGGCAGCGGGAAGTCCACACTGCTGAGGATTTTAAACGGCCTGATACCCGGATTCTATGGTGGAAAGCTCAATGGAGATGTGCGGGTTTACGGTAGAAAGCCGGGAGTTAAGCGGGTTTTCTTTGTATCCCAGCATCCGGAGGAGCAGATACTCTGCGACAGAGTCATCGACGAAATAACCTTTCCGCTACTTCAGAGGGGCTGGAGCTGGAGAGATGCTGTTAGCTCTGCAGAAGAGGCCGCAAAGCGGTGTGGTATAGAGCATCTGCTGGAGAGGAGCACTACAGGGCTTTCGGAAGGTGAGAAGCAGCTCGTTGTAATATCAGCCGCCATGGCAAGCGATGCAGACTGCATAGTGCTGGACGAGCCGTTCAGCCACCTTTACCCGGATATCGCCGGATCTATCCTCAAGAAGCTTCTCAGGACAGACAGAACCGTCATTTCTTCAGAACACAGGCTCGAAATGGCTGAATACTTTGACAGAACATTCTGGCTTGGGAATTCGGGGGAGATGGATAGTAGAGTTGATAGCGGAATCGAAGAGGATTTACGCGTTGACAGAGAAAAAGTTGGCAGAGAAGAGAGCAGTATTGTTGTAGAGGCAGAAGGACTGACAGCAGGTTACGGAGAACCGGTTGTCCACACATCTTTCGAAATTGCCGAGGGGGAAATTTACGCCATAGTCGGCCCCAACGGCTCTGGAAAAACAACGCTGCTGAAAACGATCGCCGGGATTCTGAAACCCATCGAGGGTAAGATAAGGGTGAGGGGAAGGGTTTCGATGGCATTCCAGTACCCCAACTACCATTTCTCGGCAAGGAGCGTGGAGAAAGAGGTCAGCCCGGAGATGCTTGAAGTGTTTGGCCTTACCCATCTATCAAACAGACACCCGCACACCCTCAGCGGAGGAGAGGCGAAGAGGGTTTCCATAGCCAAAGCCTTTGCAGGCGATGTTGTGTTGCTCGACGAGCCTACAGCAGGCCAGGACTATGCATTTCGCAGCAGGTTTTTGAGGATTGCAAGAAAGACAGGCAAGACTGTCGTTATTGCCACCCACGACTTGAAGCTTGCGTCGATGTGCGACGGGGTGATCGAGCTTTGCTGAAGATGCTGCAGGAAGCAGAGAAAATTCTCTCTCCTGAGTTTAGAGGGGATGCAAGGGTTGTAATGGTGTGTACACCTGCTCTGACCCTTGCCCTCTACATATCATCCTTCAGAGTAGAGGTTTCACTCCTCATAATGGCCATCGCCTGCATGTACGCTGGACTGAGGGCTCTGAAGGCTGTAATCATCGCCTCACCTTTTCTGGCATTCTTTGCAGCTTCGAGCCTCCTTCTGAGCGACGCCACGCATGCAGCAACCACGACCTTTGGCCTCGCATCCCTCGTAGCTCTTGGCAGTGTGCTTGCCGCCATTCCTCCTGCCGAGCTTAGCTGCGCCCTTGTTTACTTTAAAGTGCCCTACAGGTTCGCCTTTCTTGTGTCTCTGGCTGTCAGGATGTTTCGTGTGTATATCAGAGATCTGAGGCAGGCGATGGAGGCGATGAAGTTGAGCGGAGAGCGAGGAGTTGCAATCTATGCAAAGCTGCTGAAGGCCATGACATCCATTGCCGTGCTCAGGAGTATAGCCATCGCGGAAACGCTTTACTCGAGAGGTTTCAGTGGTAAGGCGGAGTGTTTCTGCAGGAGGCCGTCGAGATTTGACTATCTTGTCCTTCTGTTTTCTGCCATTGTTCTCGTGTACAGCCTTGTTTTGGTCAGCGGTATGATGTAAAGTGTATGGGTTGAATTTGTATTCTGTTTTCCGGGTTTTGAAGATTTGCGAGGTGAAAGGCAGCGGAGCCTTATTTTCATGGTTAAAGAATTATAAAATATAAAATAATATATTCTCAAAACATGGTCAAAACCTTATGAGCTATGATAGCAATGGGAATGCATGGAATCAAAATCAAAGCCACTTATAAATATTCTTTCATCATTCAGGGTTCTTGAGGTTCTTAAAGAGCTCTCAACCAAACCCAAAACGAAGAATGAGCTGAAAAATACTCTCGATATTTCGAGTTCATCCCTTGCGCAGATTCTTAGCAAGGTCTATTCGGGAATGATAGAACAGAATGGAGACATTTTCAGAATTTTACCAAAGGGCGAGTTTATTCTAAGAATTCAGGAAACCGTGAAATGCCAAGGAAAAAACAAAAATACTGACAAAAAAGTAGACTATTGTGGATTTGACCATAGGGGATTTGGTGCTAATTGAACTGGGAACCAGACTAAAAATACTGGAGTCACTCAATAAACGGAGGGCTACCATTACCGAGATCTCCAGCTCTCTAAACCTCTCTAAGTCTACAGTCCACTATCATTTAAACCGTTTATGCGAGAGAGGTTTGACTAAAAAGAATAGCGATGGTAGAAAGTGGGTCTATTACGAAATTACTGAGAAAGGCAGACTTATTGTTAAAAAGAATAGAATTAGTGTGATATTGGGTATAATCTCGGTAATCTCAACACTCATTGGTGCAATTCAGGTGTGGTATACATATTCGGAAGGAGTAGAGATCGTGGATAGATATCCCAAAACCCCGTATTCGTGGGTTGTCCTTATTGCTTTCGGTATCTGTCTGGGTATTGTAGCGTATCGTTTAAGACATAAAATAATAAAAACGCTAAGTGAGTTAGAAATTTAACCTATATCGTAGACGACCTTCAAGACTTCTCCAGAGTGCGAGTCTATCCATGCCGCTGCTGGGGGCAGGTTATTGGATTTTACGTGGGAGTCATCGAACTTTATCCACCATGCAAGCCTTACATCGCTCTCTTTATCCATAGGATGTGGATAGTTTACATCAATCCACACGAGTTTTGTGGATAGGATGTTAATTTTTGTAGAGTGTTTCTTTTCCATATAATTTCTCAAAAGATTTTCTGCGTTTTCTTTAGACAGTGATGGAGTTGGGCTAATGCAATCTTTTTCTGGAATTGCCCAGACCTTGTAATATGACACAACTTCTCCAGTTTGTGTGTTTATGGAAATCGTTATCCCGTCGGAGAGGCAGGGTATACCTTTTATTAGCCTTGGGTAGTGCACATCATACTTCGCTGCATACTCTTTTTCCTCTGAGGGGTTGTAGGTAATACTACTGAAAACCAAGCTGGATAGATTATTCTTCTTAGACATTAAGAATGTGTCAGCAATTTTCTTTGCCTCCGCATCTGATATGCATCGTTTGCCTACCGACATCTTAGACTCATCCCACATATACACAACTTCCCCTGTATTGGCATCCACGCATACTGAAATGTGCTTTTCATCTCTTGTCTTAAAGTTTAACTCCCAAACCTTTTTACCAAAAAGCTTGTCATAAACCAACCCACTATGCAGCATACGAGCCCACTTTACCGCTGGAACATGCTTCTCTGCAATGCTCTTTGCGACCTCAAAATCAATCTTCACCTTTTCCTTAGATGGATCTAAGTAGAAGTTAGGCTTAATTTTGATGCCTGTTTTGTCTATATTTGAATGATTCGATGCAACGACAACCATCGCACATGAAATCAATCCTATAACTACTAAAATTGTCCTTACATTCATATTCATCACCTCACCAGTCAGAGGGAGCTAAGCATAAAGACGAGTCGCCTATAATCTTGTTCTTTACAACATCCGAGTTCGACCCGAATTCACTCAATACCTGTTGCTCCGCATAATCTCTTGCCTCTGAAATTGTGACATCCAAATGTCTGGCCTTATCGAAAAATGCAGAATAGAATCTGGCGTTGTGAACCGTGTAGACTGTGTCCGTATATCCGAAGTACGCATCGAATCCTTTGTTTACAAAGGAGTTTCCCAAGTCATCGTACTTTGCTGAGTCGCAAGCACCAGCAAATATAAAATAACCACCGTAATCCAACCAGTCGTTTACTTCGTTGGCATGTAGTTCACTACCATCTTTAAGTACGAGGTAACTGGATCCCCAAATCCACCAACCGCTTGCACCACCATGGCTGTGTATCAGAACTATTTTGGTGTGGGCGGGATTCATTGAATTTATGTGGTTTATGAAATCGTGGTCGGTGCTCGAATACTGGTAATCCACAACTCCGTCAACCCAGAATATGCTTGCAATGTAGTTGTGTGCCTCGTTTAGTCTATCTGTTATGTATGATAATACCATATCGTCCATCGGCTCTTGCTGCGTTCTCGTTCGGTCTACCATGCCATCGTAAGCAACAGCATTAGAGATTGCTGTCAGCAATAAACATACGCACATAATCACGCGCAATCTACTGCTCACTGTCCCCCTCCTAGCTTTTTCCAATGTTTTTGTTTTATTTTGCATATAAATACCCGGAAAACGTTCGAAAAGTTTCGAACAAAATCGTGAGGTTTATAAATGGTTTTAAGCTTGGAAAAAGCTGTTATCAAAGGAGATGTAATCTACTTGGCCTGTCCTAATCAATATAAAACATAAATAATTGGTATCTATAATCTTCTATGATAATAGTGAATTCAAAGAAAACAGTCTATAACCTATAAAAACAAGAAGGATTCAACACTTCGAGAAGAATAGAGTATCCTTAGAAATCTTGCTGCAATAGCAATATATCTCCTCTCTTCAAAGTGTCAGAAGGGGGTGCTTTACTCTTTAACTTCGGAGAATCGACCGTTCACTGCTGGATTAGTGTCTCTTTGGAAGTGTAGTGATTGTATCCCTTTCTCTATCCTCAAGATCGAAGAATGCAGAATTTATGAAGAGTTTGAGGAAGTAAAAGGTGAAAATAGTTAAATCTGGCTCTTCGAGAAATAATGTTGTTGACAGACTCTAGGAAAATCCAACAACGGTATTCTTTACTGGCCTGCCTTCAGCCTCAAGCGTTTTCCGTTGATTTTCATGCCGTATGAATACAGGTAGCCGATAACGAGAAGGGGTAGAGGAACTTCGCAGATACCTCTGAATGCGTAAATTCCCGAGCCAAGAACGTAAAAAAGGATCGGGTGGATTATTCTGCCGCCGTAGTCCTCTATTCTATCAAGGCTGTAAATGCTGAGCGTTAGGAAGAATGCTCCAGCCAGTAATAATGGATCCGGTTTTAAGGAGCAAAGAATGTAAGCAGCGTAAAGTCTCATCGCTCCAGATGCAGTGAGTTCTGTGGATTAAATCCACACAGCCTGTGAACAATCCAACGAGATTTTGTCTCAGTGATGCCCTCGGTGATGCCTTTGGTGGAAATTGCCATTGCGTTGACATGTGGCTTGTTCTCTTATTTTTTATCTTTTTTATCGTATAATCGTGCAAAAAATCCTACGCAGAACTTGGAAAAACCTTCTGCTTGCTCAATTAACTTTTTTCTTGCCTCTTCAGAATCCGGGCTGTAGATGCTCCAGTATCTCGACATTATAAAAGAATTTATAATTCTCTCGTCGATTTTTTTATCATTCTCAAAAGTTGATAGTATAATAAATTTTAAATTTATTTTCATATTGTATATTATTTCCACAATAATGCTTGACAAACTCATTAATCCGGGAAATTGCGGGAGTTCATCATAAGCCTTTGCTAATCTTTGTTCTATCTTTTTTCTTTTTCCTCTTCTTCTCTTGCCATGATGTAATATACTAGCTGCCTGTACCAAGTTGTAATATGGAGCGATAAATAAATTAAGAATGTTATCTGGGTCAGTGTCCAACGAATCTGAAATGCTTTCAACAAGATTTGAATAAGACTCCTCAAGTGTATAATACCTCGAAATATATAGTTCATAATGGGATAATAACTCCCTTACCAGGATATCAGAAGTTCTATCTAAGTAATGGTGTAGAATTAGTTGCTTTAGACCCTCAACTCCATATTCATTATAAACACTATCTACGACTTCAGCAAGATTCTTAACATCGTATCTTGATGAGTCATGAGAAGATTTGGTATCTACAATCTTATCAATTTCTTGCTCATAAAAACCAATCAGCTTTTCACAGACAATTCTGTGTACATCCCATGATGGCATATCTCATTACCACCCATATATTCTCCCCTGTCCAGCCTTTCAATCTTTCTCTTCTGCCGGTATATTTCCACTCCAAGCGCAGCTATGCTGAACGAAATCAGGATCGCTGCAGCAGGCAGAATTTTACCCGGCGAAACTCTGCTGAAGAATACGGCCAGAGCGGTAACTGTTGCTGCTACAACCGACGAAATTATTAGCACGGCTATGCCTGTTTTCAGGCCGACCATTGCTATAGGCTGCATTAAAATAATTCATAACTATTCGTTTTATGTGTCCTGAACGAGGCTTCAGAAGAGGTTTAGTAGAAGAGGTTAGTATATGAACGAGAGGACGATTATTTATTACTCTTATATTGTGCAAGTCACGTAGAAAATCGAGAATTCTACTCAGTCCAATCCATAAGTCAAAAAAAGGTGGGTAAAAAATGAAGAAGGTGTTGAAATACATCAAATTCGGTCTTGCAGCAGTCCTGATCTTGTTTCTGGCATTAGCAGCATATTTCGTATATCAAACCCATCAGCTCAAGGAAGAAACCTTCAGAAGCGGGTACACCTATGAAATACATATAGGCACAAATAAAACACTATTCAATGTTACACTATTCCTGCCACTTCCAGCAGGGGGAATCTGCAACGAGATATCCGCCGGAAACGTTTACAATCCAGAAAACTGGTCATTTGAGATCGTTGACACCGAATACGGAAAAATGCTCAAAATAAGGGCTGATGAAATTCATCCCTGCTACCCGCCCGAGTTCAGACCCATACCTGTAGAACCGGGCAAAGAGCCGCCAGAGGTTGAAAACGTACCATACCACGAAAACATGCTTAAGATTTCAGTTAAATCAAGCAGAGAAATCAATACAAAAGACCCCATTGGCAACGAGCCTCTTTTGCTTCCGAAATACGGGTTGGTGGAAGTTGAGTGTATTCCCTCGTGCAGCAACTGCGATAAATGCTACAGCTATGAAACAGTTATCTATGCGAACTACAACGCCACTCCGAGCACAACCGTAGAAATTACCATCAGGCTGGAGGGTACCAATTCCTGGTGGGCTTACGGCTGGAGCTTCAACGAATACAGAGATTACATCTACGTTTCCCTCTCAGGTGAACGTCATTGCTGGATTTCTGCTTCGGGATACATCGTTTCAGGAGAAGGAGCATATTAGCCGTAACGCAGGAATTTCATCAATAGCACAGGCGGCAAAGGGATAGCATGCAAGACAAAAACTTATATCCCGTTATATACAGGCATTCATAATGCTCAAAGAGCGCATCGACGCTGAAACAGCACTAAAACTGTTCCTGCCGCACGTAAAGCCAGTTACGAGATGTGAGGAAGTGCCGCTATCTGAGGCGGTTAACAGAGTTCTCGCCCGAGACATTATCGCGAGCAGAGACATCCCTCCATTCGATAGAGCTGCGATGGACGGATATGCAGTTAGAGCCGAGGATACCTTCGGCGCATCGCCCGAAAATCCCATCATTCTCGAAGTTGTGGGAGAGGTGGAGATTGGAGAGAAGCCGGGTGTTGAAGCTGGCAGAGGCAAAGCTGTGAGAGTTGCAACAGGAGCAATGATGCCCGAAGGCAGCAATGCGGTCGTCATGATAGAATACACGAGCAGAGTGGGAAATTCGGTGGAGATATACAAAGCCGTGACTCCGGGAGAGAACGTATCGCTGAAAGGGGAAGACGTAAAAGCTGGAGAGGTTGTGTTGAGGAAAAGGACGGTTCTGCAACCGCAGGACATCGGCATGCTTGCAGCCCTCGGCACGACGTCTGTCAGTGTTTACTCAAAGCCCGTCGTTGCCGTAATGTCAACGGGAAACGAGCTCGTAGAACCCGGAACCGAGCCAGAGATTGGAAAGACCGTCGATTCGAACAGGTTCTCTTTGATGGCTGCCCTGAAAGAGCTTGGATGTGAAGTCGTTGACATAGGAATATGCAGGGACAACGAAGAAGAGCTTGAGAGAACAGTTAAAACCGCCCTCAAAAAGGCAGACATGGTAATAGCCAGCGGTGCAACGTCCGTGGGAAAAAAAGACGTGCTTCCGGCGGTTGTTGAAAAGATGGGAGAAATCATTGTGCACGGCGTTGCGATAAAGCCGGGGATGCCAACAGCCCTTGCCATAGCAGACGGCAAGCCTGTCATCATGCTTCCGGGCTTCCCTGTCGCAACCCTGATAGCCTTCTACAGGTTCGTTCCACGCATTCTCGAGCACATGATGGGTTTTGAAACAATAAGGCGGAAGTGGGAGACCGTAAAAGCGATTGCCGGAAGACGCATCCCCTCAGGCTCTGGCATGAGAACGTTCACGAGGGTAATTCTGAGAGAAAGCAAAGACGGTTATGTTGCGGAGCCAGTGAGAACGTCCGGCTCCGGCATACTTTCGTCCCTCGTAAAAGCCCACGGCTTTGTTATCGTTCCAGAAGAGAAAGAGGGTGTTGAGGAAGGTGAAAAAGTTGAAGTCCTGCTCATCCGCCCGCTCACGAGGTGTCTGAATGCGCAGAATATTCAGGAATCTCGTCTCAATTGAAGAGGCGAAACAAAGGCTTGAGGAAAGCCTTGAAATAGAGAGGAGAATCGAGGAAGTTCCCCTGAGAGATTCGTATGGCAGAATCGTAGCCGAAGACGTTTACGCCCCCATCGACATTCCTCCATTCGACAGGGCTGCGATGGATGGCTATGCTGTTAGAGCCGAGGATACCTTCGGGGCTGAGGAGGATAAACCAGTAAGGCTGAAAGTTGTGGGAAGAGTAGAGGCAGGCGACAGACCGAAAGTTGAAGTTAAGAGAGGCGAAGCGGTAGAGATCTCCACCGGGGCGGCGATGCCGAAAGGGAGCAATGCGGTTGTGATGGTTGAGTACACTTCTGCAGAAAGCGGAGATGTTCTCGTATTCAGAGCGGTGGCTCCGGGAGAGAACGTCATTGCTGCGGGAAGCGACATAATGGCCGGAGAATTGCTTGTCAGAAGGGATACGAGGCTCACTGCAAGGGAGATCGGAATGCTTTCAGCTGTAGGCATCAGAAACGTGAAGGTCTACTCAAAGCCAGTTGTTGCCGTCATATCAACAGGAAACGAGCTCATTGATGGCGGAGAGCTCGAATACGGAAAGATATACGACATAAATTCCGCAATGCTGTGCGCCGTCATAGAGGAAAATGGAGGCAGAGCGGCTTATCTGGGCATCGCAAGGGATAACGAAGAGGAGATAAGAAAAAAGATAGAAGAGGGACTAAAAACAGCGGACATTGTTTTGACCTCCGGAGGGACTTCGGCGGGCATAGGAGACATGATCTACCGCATCCTTGGAGAGGTCGGCGAGGTAATCGTCCATGGCGTCGCCGTGAAACCGGGGAAGCCCACGGTTATAGCCATAGCCAAAAACAAGCCCGTGTTTGGCTTGCCGGGCTATCCAACATCAGCCTTCATGATTTTCGAGATATTCGTCGCCCCTCTGATAAGAAGAATGTCTGGAGTGAGCAGGGACGACAGCAGGCTGAAAGCGAAGCTCAGCAGCAGAGTTTTCTCCGCTTTAGGCAGAAGAGAGTTCCTGCCTGTGAACGTGGTTAAGGGTGAAAGCTATACCGCTTATCCAGTCACCGGAAACTATTCTGCGGCGGTTTCAAAGCTTGGTGAAGCGGACGGCTTCATAGAAATCCCCGAAAGCAGGGCATTTGTTGAAGAGGGCGAGGAGGTCGAAGTTAAGCTGTTCTCCACGCTGAAGCCGGCAGACATCATTATTATAGGCAGCCACTGCGTCGGAATCGATGTCCTGCTGGAACTCATGCGAAAAGACGGGCCATTCACTTCGAAGGTCATAAACGCTGGTTCTTCCGGCGGTTTGGCGGCGATAAGAAGGGGAGAGGCTGATATTGCAGGAGTTCACCTGCTTGATGCGGAAACGGGAGAATACAACATCCCCTACATAAAGAGATACGGACTCAGAGACGTCGTTCTCGTGAAGGGATACATGAGGGAGCAGGGTTTCATTGTTGCAAAGAACAATCCAAAGAAGATCAAAGGCTTTGAAGACCTGTTACGGGATGACGTAACGATAGTAAACAGAAATCAGGGTTCGGGGACAAGGATTCTCCTCGACATGCATCTCAGCAAGATTGCGGAGCGGAAAGGCGTTGAACTTGATGAGCTTACGAGGGAGATAGATGGTTACACAATCGAAGCGAAGTCACATACCGCTGTTGCTGTAGCGGTTCTGATGGGAAAAGCTGATGCAGGCTTAGGCATAAGAAGCGTGGCCGAGCGATACGGTCTTGATTTCATTCCCGTAAGGGGGGAGGAATACGACTTCTTAATAAGGAAGGAGAGATTCGAGAAGGATGTCGTCAGACTGTTTCTTGACACCCTGAAGTCTGAAGAGTTCAAAAGGGAACTGGAGAAGAGGTTGCCGGGGATAAGTGTCTACGATAGGACGGGCGAGATTATAGAGTTTTAGATTTGTTTTTTGCACTGAAAAAGATGAGAAAGTGCCAGAGTGAGAAAGTCATTGTCAATGTTGAAGGTTGCCATGTGCTTTCGCTGGATGCTCTCGTAAATGCCGAGAGAAGGTTAAAAACACACGATTGCGCTGAGGCTGTTTTAAGAGCTTACAGAGCTATCGAAGTTGCAACACAGGTAAAACTTTTAGAGAAAGGTATAAACCCGTGGAAAGTTGAGTGGGCCAAGATAACAGATTATCAAGAGCTTCTGGATTTGCTTGAATATAAAGACGAGGGGAGGGCCCCTAAACAATTGACGCTCTGGAATGGATTAACTGTCCTTGATTTCTTTGAATCACGTAGATTAATGGACAAAATACATGATGATCTACAGTTTATATCGCAGCTTAGAAACAACTCCAAATTAGAACATGGATACTCTAGCATTAACCGAGAGAATACGAAATACGTCGTAAGCAAAACACTTAAAGTCGTGAAGACTATAATTGGATCCGAGGAATTTCCAGAACTCAGCAATTTGAGAATTTTTAATTTTGATACGGAATAGGAATAAACATGTAAACTAAATAAGGAGATAATCTTCTTGAAAGTGAAATCATGACATTCACACTCAAACTAACAAAGCTCAAAGCAACCCTGAACTTCCCTGATGGTTACAGGCTACCCTACTGGCTCGGAAACAAATTCAGGGGTGGATTTGGTAGCGTTTTGCTGAAGGCGATATGCGGCTACCTCAAACCAGAATGCAGTAGTTGCCCCAGCAGGAACGAATGCCTTTACTACGAACTCTACGTAAGAGACAGGCAGAAGAGGGGAAAGAGTCAGCCTGTCAGACCTGTAATCTTCATTCCGCCATTCTTCGGCAAAAGCGTTTCGGGAAGCGGGAAGCTTGAGCTGGAGATAAACGTGTTTGGCGACTACATAAAGTACCTCCCTCATATAATCTACGGTCTCAGGTTCCTTGGCAAGACAGGGCTCAATGCAAACAGCAGATATGAGATCGAAAGTATAACCGACTTCTTCTCCGGAAGAGAAGTGTACGATGGCGAAAGCATAAATGCAGGCTCAGTTAAAACTGTAGAGCTTGCAGAGATACCATCAAGAAAGTCTGATACCATCAAAATCAGCTTCCTGACGCCAGTTGAGGCAAAGATACCCATTACTCTGAACCACCTCAT
>JARQZL010000003.1 GCA_029984855.1 Archaeoglobales archaeon
AACTGGGTTACTCAGGCTAAGAATGCCGTGTTTTTAAAAGATGCAGATAGATACGTGGTGTTTTAAATGAAGGGGGAGGAAGAGTATATTGCTGTTATAGCAAGAGACGTTGAGTCGCAGTTTGAGGCACTCAGAGTTGCACTTGGAGCCGTTCTGGAGGACCACAAAGCAGATCTGTATATTCTGGATCACGAGATCGACTACGACTACATAAAGAATATATGCGAAGATTGTGCTGAAGAGTACGAGGACAACCTCGAGTTTCTGACAGACATGAAGGGGCATCTGTACTCAAACGTAAAGGAGAACGAAAAGTACAACTTCACTACGCTCAGCATGGACGAAATAACCAAGAAGATAAAGGAGTACAGCGTGATTATCCCTTACTGAGGTGATTGCATGAAGGTTTTGCATATTTACAGATCAGAGCCGTCTGAGACGACGAAGAAGCTCGTAGACGCTCTATCTGAGGGAAATGAGGTCACGGAAATAAAGCTGTATGAAGGGAACGTTGACTACGATGACCTTGTAAAAAAAATATTTGAGTGCGATAAAGTAATCTGCTGGTAATTTTTATTTTTTGGAATTCTATAATTTACTTGCTTTTGGATTTTTAATAGTCTAATTTACCAAATAACTAAAACCTTTTAAGCAGTTGTTGCCTCACAATACTGTTTCTCTTTGCTATACGCTCCAGTACGGATTCAAAACTCTCATTTGGCGGAATTTTCACGCAGAGAAAGACACCGGTCCGTCCTACTTCCCTTCTTCTCTCAAGAACTCTCGCCCTTTCTTTAACAATTTCAACACCAACACCGAGAATCTTTGCAATTTCACTCGGCTGCGTCTCGTCGATCGGTATCTCCTCATGACCCAGTTTCTTGGGCACTATCAACACAAGGCGTTTGTCAACTCCAGGAGCCCGGACATTTTTTAACAACTCTTCATAATTTATGCAACCTCCGAATTTGTAGAAGTCCAGTTCTCTGTCTTTCATCTTTACAAGAGGAAAACTTATGGTTGTTGATTCATCCACTATAAGCTCTCCTTTTATAGCATAATTGGGTGTTGCCTGAACAATGCGCCTCTCTACACAGTCCACAGCCAGCTCAATTCGATATGATGAGTAAACTCCGGGAATAAATATATCGATATCACTCGCAGGATTTACATCCCCTCTCGCAATACTGCCGTAAAGTATAGGATTGAAGCCAGCTTTAACAAGGCTTTCCATTATGCCCCTGACTTTTTCCCTCTTAGCTTTCAGGAGTTTCCAGTGCTTGCTGGTGTAAACAACATTTTTCCTGCTTCCAAAAGTAGCTGTTTTTCTTCTCATTCCCCCTCAACTGTCTTATCTATCCAGTCAAGAAATTCTCTGAGGCCATCATCTATCTCCACTGCACATATGCACGGCGTTGAATAGCTGTGAATGCTTTTTATCTCTTTTTTCAGCTCTCCAAACTTCTCCATCTTTGTCTTGATTAGCATTGCGAATTCAAGCGCTCCTGTTATCTTTCCCTCCCACCAGTACATTGACGTTACCGGCCAGATATTAACACACGCAACAAGCTTTTTTTCGAGGATATGTCTGGCTATTTTTTTCGCTTCTTCAAGAGTTGGAGTGGTGACGTAGACTGAAACGTACATAATCCCGCATTTATGGCTTGCTTTAAAACTGTTTCTGAGGGTAACTATATTAAACCCATTTGATGACCGGATTGCAATGCTATCATCAACAGGCGTAGCATTAGCACTAATCGTTGTATACTGGGGCATTGTGGAGTCCCTGAAGTCGAGAGGTGTCCTTCAGAGGCACAATGTATCATCAGCTGGCCCGATACTGATGATAAGAACCCAGAAAGGGTTGGGCTTACTTGAAAAGATTGCAAAAAGCAAGAACTTCTGGAGGTTACTTGCCAATGCGGGAATTCCCGCAGTTTTTACCGGTATGATATTCATGTTCATGCTCATTCTCGCAATGGACTTCGTAATGTTCACCACACCTCCCCCTCCATCACCTGTAACCGAGCCAAGAAACATGCTCCTTATTCCCTATGTAAACCAGCTTTTCCCGCCAGAGTACCTCTTGATTGGCCTTATTGTAACTCTCATCGTTCACGAGTTCGGCCACGCGATTCTGTGCAGGGTTGAGGGTGTGAAAGTAAAGGCTCTTGGAGTGATTTTTGCAATCGTGCCCATAGGTGGTTTTGCAGAACCTGATGAAGAGGAACTGATGAAAAGCACGAAAAGGAGTCAGAGAATAAGAATTTTCTCTGCCGGAGTTATAAGCAACTTCGTTGTTGCGGTTATCGCATTTGCCTGTTTCGTATACCTGCTCGGTTTTCTGTCACCTCACGTCCTGGTTGCCGGAGTAGAAGGAAACATAAGCCTGAATACAGGAGATATAGTCGAAGAAATAAATGGTGTGAGCGTAAGGACATCCAGAGATGTTACAGACGCCCTGCTTTCTGGACATACGATAAAAATAAAGACGGAGAGCGGTGAAGTAACGTTGCCCAGGATTACCGGAGTGAAAATCGTTGACCTTTACCCTGATTACCCCGCAGAAAAAGCTGGCCTGAAAAAAGGAATGATAATATTCAGAATTAATAGTGTTAACACGCCAACCCTTTATGCGTTCAAGAACTACTTGGATTCAACAAAACCCGGTCAGACAATCAGAGTTTTTGCCTACAACAACAGCAGCGTGGAGATCTACAATGTCACGTTAACACACTCTCCCCACGGTAATTCGGGGTTTATGGGTGTCGTAGTAAATGAATATATAGCCGGTGTGTACCTCGGCTACTCAGAGAACATTCTATCAATGCTAAAAGATGCTCCGTTAGAACTTACAACTCTTCACGGGTGGCTTTCTGCTGTTTCGATGCCTCTTGGTTTTAAAGGATTTGTGGGGGACATAAACAGGTACTTTGAACCTGAAATCTTGGGAAACAATTTATTCTACCTGCTCAATGTTCTGTACTGGGTTGGCTGGATAAACTTCTACGTTGGCCTTTTCAACTGCCTGCCAGCGATCCCTCTCGATGGGGGGAGGGTTTTTCATGAGGCTTTTACTGCATTGCTGAGCAGAAGATTTCCACAAGCAGAGAAAATTTCCAGAAAAGCTGTAATGTACTTGGCCTATGTTGTCTTTGCATCCATACTCCTGTCCTTTATAATACCAAATATATCAAAGTATCTTAAAAGCTGAAGCGCAACACTTTTCTATTCTCAACAGTGAATCTTCACGTGAACTCGTATATGTACTTCTACTTCTGCTCAAATGAGGTTGATGTGGTTATTGATGGACTCAAAAAATCAGGAGTGGATCTAAAGCCAAAATTCAAGAAATACAGATATGCAGAGGTGATTGCAGTAAATAAAGATCTTATTCTCGGAAAATATGAAAATATCCCATTTATCATTTCGAGGGAGGAAATAGATGTTCCACTTGATTTTCTAAAGAAGATTACTGTAGAAGTTACTCCGGCAGATAAAACATTTAACGAGTCCAAATTTGGGAAATTCAAGGTTGAAGAAGGCAAAATTAAGCTTGATACAGAATCCAGCGAAGAGCTCTTCTATGATCTGATTCCTGCTCTTCAAATTGAGGGTCTGAAATCAGAAACACTGCTTAGAGAGGGCAATCTACAGGCAGAGATGATTTCGGATGAGGAGGGCAGGATAATGAGGGAGCTTTCAGATCTATGTGATAGAGCCAGAGGATCCGGTATCTCAGGTCTGGAGGAGATCTTGTCAGAAGTTTCAGAGGTTCACGTGGATTTCTTCAGGAGGCTCACTCATTTCAAGGATGTTATACAGAGGGCGTCTTCGTCTGTAACAAGACTTGAGGCCATCTCCCGGATGGCAAATCTTTTTTCTGACCAAGTCAGTGATCTGAGAGAGTCCCTCGAAACGCTGAAATATCTTGAATCAAAATTCGAGCAGACTCTCATCGGAATAAGGGATCTGTTCACACTCGTTTCTTTAAGGCTCGACACACTCCGGAACAGAGAGTATCTTGACCTGCAGAAAAGAACGGCATCTCTACAGGCTGCAGCAGCAGTCATTGAATTTGTTGCCGTATATTACTATACTCTGAAAATATGGGCATATTTTATGCCCGTTGAAAAAATTCCTGCTCTTATATCCTTTACACTGCTTTTTGTGTTTACGAGTTCTGTCGTGATCTTTACCGAAGTTTTTGGGGAGTTAATAAGGGAGAAAAGACCGTCAAAGCGATTTGTGTTTACGATATCTCTCCTGGTTGCCGTAATAGTGTTGATGTGCTACATGCCTGCTCTTTTTTCAAAAGTCTGACTGCTTTCAACCTTCTTCAACCACATTCCCAAAGCTTTTTGGTTTTTGACATTCATATACCCGCAAGTTTCAGTGACCTTTACCGAATCAGAGCGAAAGAATATCGACTGGCACATAGTACCCTCTTGGATGTCCGCAGGAAGGGCACTCTTCTGGAGGTTCCGTGCCATAGTGTATGTATCCGCACTCCAGACAAAGCCACGCAACTTTTTTATCCCTCTTAAACATCGTACCGTTCTTTATTGCTTCGAGGAGTTTTTTATATCTCTCCTCATGATGTTTTTCAGCTATTGCAATTGCCCTCAACCTTCCGGCTATTTTATCATACCCTTCCTTCTCCGCAACCTCAGCAAACTCCGGATACATCTCTGTATACTCATAGTTCTCCCCTGCAATTGCAGCTTTCAGATTTTCGATTGTTGTTCCCCAGACAACAGGGGCTTCAATGGTGACCTCCACAGAATCATCCTCTTTAAGCTCCTGTATAAACTTGAGAAGGTTTTCAGCGTGCTCCTTTTCATTTTCTGCTGTTTCGAGGAAAATTCTGGAGACAAAAATGTAGCCCTCCTTCTTCGCAACCTTCGCATAAAACGTATAGCGATTTCTTGCCATACTCTCCCCGGCAAATGCCTTAACCAGATTTTTAAGAGTCTTCACAAGACCACCTCCCTTAAACATATTTACTAAATTACCAATGTGCAAGCTTCTGAGGCCAACACCTTACGTTTGCCCCGTCTGCCGAGGCCAGTTTAATTATGTGTACCAACCACTTTCCAGGAATATATATTTTTTGTTCAATTTTAGAGCTCATCAAGTCTCTCCAGATTTAACCGGGCAAATTCTCCCAGCACGACTTCTCTCATTTCTCCGTCATAGATCCTGACGATTTTTCTGCTTCCAATAATCCGTTTGATTGGCCCTCTGCATTTCAAGCACCTCAGCTCTGCAGATGTTTTTACTGCATATGCAAGAACTTCTGGATTCTTTTCTTCTTCAAGAATTCTTATAATCTTCTCCGTAGGACTTGGGTAGGCGTCTTCGACTATTTTTCCAAGTCTTCCAATTCCATATATCACATACCTCTTCTCAACCTCCCAGTCGTCGATAAGAGAGACATATTTATTCTTGAATCCTTCAAAAACTTCCGGATTGGTTCTGCCTATTTCAGCAATTCCAAGTGGTGCTCCGATGCAGTGGGCTCCTGATTCATCGCTCAGATGCCAGAATAACCTGAGAATAAAGTTCTTTGCCACACTTCCCCTGCAGAGAGAGCCAAGAGCCTCGGCCCCTCTGAAGCGGTAGAACTCATCAGCATTGTAGAGGAATTGCATGGCAACTGCAGGTCTGTTTATTCTTTTGAAGTCTCTCCTCTTCAGGTACTCCTGAAACTCACTTTCTCTCCTCATCTATTCTCAACCCTGACGTTATTTGATAAAGCTTTCATGATACAGGCAAATGCACAGCAAGAAAGTTTAAGTAGAACCGGGACAATAAAAGATATGGGATCCAAGTATGTTCTGCCTGAACTGCCCTATGAGTACAACGCACTCGAGCCATACCTGAGCGAGGAAATCCTGAAATTGCATCACGACAGACATCACAGTGCCTACGTAAAGGGAGCGAATTCTGCGCTTGAAGACCTCGAAAAGGCGAGGAAGGGTAAAATAGAAGTAGATATTAAGGCTGTTTTGAAGGAGCTCAGCTTCCACATAGGGGGACATATTCTCCACACATTATTCTGGAAGTGCATGACTCCTGAAAAAAGCGAGCCCTCAGGTGCACTTGCTGAGAAAATAAAAGAGGAGTTTGGTAGCATTGAAGCGTTCAGAAATGAGTTCAGCAAAGCAGCAAATAGCGTTGAAGGCTCAGGATGGGCTGCATTGATGTACTGCCCGCTGACTGAGAGACTGATTATCCAGCAGATTGAAAAGCATAATGTAAATCTTGCTCCTGAGTTGCGGATGCTTGTCTGTTTGGACGTATGGGAGCATGCGTATTATTTACAGTATAAAAACGATAGAGCCTTATTTGTCAAAAACTGGTGGAATGTTGTGAACTGGGACTTTATTGAGGAGAGATTTAAAGAAGTTACAAGAAAATAATTTATTTCACTTTTTTACCTGCATTCATCTCCAGAAAGGCATTTACAAGCTTTCTGCAGTTCTCATTAGCTTTCTCGATGTATCTTTCAGTTCCCGAGATTATTTTCTCTTTCTCCCTACTACCGAGAGATTTTTCGCCATCAATCCAGTTTCTTACAATCTCAGGTGTAATCTCAAGGTGGAACTGCAGACCTATGGTATTTCCAATGCGAAAGGCCTGATTTTTTACGTTCTTACCGGTATAAAGCAGCTTTGCATTATCCGGCAAATTAAAGGTGTCGTTGTGCCACTGGAAAACTACTATTTTATCAGGCAATCTCTCGATAACTTCATCGCTATTTGCTTTCTCAACCTCAAACCACCCGATTTCTTTCATGTATGGATAAACGTTGCTCCCAAGGGCACTGGCTATTAGTTGCGACCCAAGACAGATGCCCAATACAGGAACATTGTCCTTAAAAACCTGCCTGAGCACCTCTTTCTCCTGCTTGAGGAAAGGATATTCCTTTTCATCATAAACGCCCATGGGACCGCCCATGATGACTATATGAGTTGCTTGTATTTCTGGAACTTCGTTTGTCTCATATACCTTCAAATACTCATATTCAATCTCCTTCTCTTCCAAGATCTTCTCTATTAGCCCCATGGGCTCATTGGGGGCGTGCTGAAGTGCAACGATTTTCATACCAGACTGAATGCTATTCCTCAACCTCCCCAGTCCTCACCCTTACAGCCTTCTCAACGGGCACAACGAATATCTTCCCATCTCCGTAGTTGCCGGTTCTTGCAGCGTTCATTATAGTTTTTATTAATTCATCAACCGCATCATCCTCAACAACGATCTCAATCTTGATTTTCGGAAGAAGGTCAACCTCCATTGTTCTTCCCC
>JARQZL010000030.1 GCA_029984855.1 Archaeoglobales archaeon
TCCATTCCTTGCCAGAGCTTCTTTTATTCCATCCTTATCAAGTTTTTTAACTGCTTTCTTCAAAACCTTGAATTTCTCAACTCTGAGGTCTGCTATTACAGGCAATCTCACTCCGATCACCCAATAAATTGATGTAAATGCTCTGTTTTAAATTTTTCTGTTTATATTCTTTGTTTTTTTTTGGTTTGGGGTTTAATTTAGTTTTACATTCTCATGCAATCAAGTCTTAGTTGTCTATAAAATTAGTGAAGCCTGTTGGGTAATTATTGGAGTGAGGTTAAAAAAGAGACCCTAATTCTCATATGGGGCTTTACGTAACGCTCGAGATAGTTTGAATAGTAGTCCGACTTTTTAGCCCCCGATCTCCATCCCATATCCATACGTTGAGCCGTCTATGATCTTTACAAGTCTTAAGTGGGCTGTTGGGAGTTTGTATGAGATTCTCAAAAAGATCTGGATGCCAAGTCAAAGACTTAGGCTTGCCTTGCCAAAACACCGATTATGTCCTGTCTGGCGATGATACCAATTAACTTTCCTTCCCTGTCCACCACTGGGAGCCTGTTAAAATCGTTTTTACGCATAATTCTGGCAGCTTCCGATATCGAAGCTTCTGGAGAAATCGTTACAGGCTTTTTAGACATAGCATCTCTCACAACCCCATTCACAAGAATTTCATGGCGCCTTTTAATCTCCTCAGGAATCTTTTCAACCTTTTTCCAGTAATTATGAATCTCAATGAATGCAAAGGGATTGAAGGGATTTATCTCAATCTCAGGAAGCTCTATAGGTGAGTTAAGCCTAACGATATCTGCCTCGCTTATGACACCGATTACCTTTCCAGTCTCATCAACCACGGGAGCGCCGCTGATCCTTCTTTTTCTCAGCGTCTCGATTACGTCAGCTATTTTATCATCCGGTTTAAACGCAATGACATCTTTAACCATAACATCTCCAACCTTCACAATCTTTCCACCTCTACAGTGCAGCCAGGATATCTGCCCTTGCAACGATACCAACGAGTTTACCATCTTCGACGACGGGTAGGCGGTTAAAACCCTTTGAGTGCATGAGCAATGCTGCATCGTAAATGGTGTCATCAGGCTTAATTGTCTGGGGACTTTTAGACATGACATCTTTTACCCTCGTTTTGATTGCTCTCTCTAAGTCCTTTTTTATATCCTTCCTCTCCAAAAGGTGGAAAAGTTTGGGGAAAGGGAATTTGTTAGCTTCAAGAACTTTCAGCACATCCGCTTCGCTGATAACTCCTACAAGCTCATCGTTTTCGTTCAAAACAGGTGCTCCGGAGATCCTGTTCTTTCTAAGAATTTCTGCAGCTTCAAGCAGAGTGTTATTCTCTCTAACGATAACAACATCCTTTATCATTATTTCCTCAACGGTGCGCATGAAATACCATTGTTTTAAATGATTTAATTCTTTTCGCTTTATGCGATCCATTCTTTTCCCAAATTTATATTTCCAAATGAATGGTCAGAAAACTTAAATGTCATTAAAGTTTTTAATAAAATCTAACAAAAACAAAAGAAATATCTGGAAACAGGTTCCGCTAATAAAAGGCTATAGCTCCGTCTAAAAGTTATTTAAGGAATCGTACCTCTGGGAGGGTAATAAACCATGGTAGACAAAAAATTGCTTGGCATCTTGGCAACTGCTATAGCTGTTACTGCTGGATGGTTATTGCTCAGCCACCCAACTGAAGTTGTAGTGCACGAAGTCAGTTTTACACCTAAACCTGGAGAATACCTCCACTCCCGTGGAAGCGACAAAATTCACGATTGTAGAGTTGGTGACATAGGGAGCAAAATACTCCTGATTGATTCTCACCTTGAGTACGGTAAACTGAAGGCAAACCAAACCACTGGCCCGCCAGTCTGCCCTGTTTCAGCCAAACAAGGAGATCCCTGTGTTATAATCTATGGAACAATCAAAAACGAGTATAACAAGGACTACTACGTATGCATATTCGCAGACATCTACAATTCAAAGGGCGAGGAAGTTGGGCAAATAGTTGATCCCCCGATATGTGCCTTCACTTGTTCTCACCTCAAGGCTAACGAGACTGGAGATTTCAGCCTCCATGTTAAGTACGATAGAAAAGATGTAACCCATTATGAGCTTTATGCTTTCATATGTGATACACCACCACCGTGAGGTTGTAAGATGGGAAAGCTAAAATTCGTTGGGTATTCAGCCATTTTGTTAATCCTCTTAATTCCCGTAGTTTCGGCAGACAGAGGGATGATTCCTTTAACACCAGCAATTTTAGAGGAATCTGAGCAGAATGCAATTATTGCTTGGAATGGAAGTGAAGAAATTCTGATTTTATCAACAAACGTCAGAGCATCCAACAATACCACCGTCTTAGAGTTCCTTTCCCTTCCCTCGAAACCTGAAGTTGAAAAAGCGAACATCGAATCATTCTACAGGCTAATGAGCATTATCAACCAGAAGGAGAGATCAAGTATGGGCTTCGGTGCGCAGAAGGCCGGCTTTTCTATAGTTTTTCAGAAAAGAATTGGGGCACACTACCTAACGGTTGTGGAGATTAGCAGTTCTAAAGATTTTTCAGAATGGTTTAGGAGATATGCTGAAAAAAAATGGGTTTAAGGCAAAAGTTCCACTGAATTTTACCAGAATTATTGAAGATTACGTTTCGAGAGATTACAAATTCTTAGTAATAGATGCGATAAATGTGAGCAGTGATGAGAAAAGCCTTGACCCGATCCTCTACCGTTTTAAGAGTGACAAGCTTTACTATCCACTGAAGATCACTTCTCCGATCAAATCGGAAACGAGAATTAACCTGTTCATTTTATCAAAAGGAGTGGTTAAACGGGAAGATTTGAGAAGATTTGGGTTCTGGGCTACAGGCTATAGCGATTATATATATTTGAGCAAATCCGAATCAAAGGAGGTAAATCCTCAGATTTCTGAGATTCTTGATGGAGCTTACTTTGTGAATGCCCGTTATATCGGAAACACTGAAAAACTGAGTCAAGATTTCGAAATTAAAGAGGTTTATACACCAACTCTTTCCGATCTTCTGGCAAAATTTTTGAGGGAGACGCTGATACTTCAGTGTTTAGCTGCATTTTCTGCTTTGGGCAACGCAAATGGATTTGAACTGATACTTTTCTCCGTCTGATTTTCTCGGTATTGCTTGGCTTTCCGGCCATATTCTACGTTGCTAAATCAGGCATGAATGCTTTCCTGAGAGGAAGAATCGAGAGGGGAGGAAACCTGATATCGTATTCGGTTGCGGTAGTCCTTACTGCTTTTTTGGCTTTAACAACTGGATTTTTTGCCGTAATTTCTGCAATTCTGCTTTTCTTTTTTGGCATTTCTTTCGGCATTTATTTTTCAATCAGGACGTTTTTAAAGCTAGAAGAGAGAAATGGGGGGAGGCTATGAAGGGCTTAAGATATGCTGTGTTTGTAGTGCTTGCTTTTTCCTTAATTTTCAGCTTTTTCTTCGCATTCTTTGCTTGGTGTGCATATCAGCACTACCATTCAAAAGCCATAGATGTCGAGAAGATACAACTATCTGATTTTGTAAATTTTACCAGCGAAGTGGAGGAGTATCCAGTTCTTCAGAAAGCGTTAAAGTTAGCAGATGGGGAAGTCGAGTTAAATTTGAGTCCAGGAGAGTTTTTCGAATTGGAAGAAGCGATTAACACCACTCACATTGAGGTGGAGAAGGACTATTACAGAATTAACCTGTTCAAGAGAGTAGGTGTCCTAAAACTGGATGATGTGCCGGAGAACTATACAAAAGTAAGCAAAAAGGAGCTTGAGTCTTATCCGTCTATCAAAAAAGCAATAAGCCATGCAGACCTTGCAGCAAGCCACAGCATCAGAAGAATGATATACAGTACGATTTACTCACGTGAAGAGTTCAACAAAACAAAAGAGTTTGTAAATGGAAATGGAGGTAAGATAATAGAATTTGAGGGTGGATACTACGAAGTGGTTGTTGAGAGGCTGAACTTCCCGAGGAGTTCTGGGAAGAATTGGAGGATTATTGTAGCAGAGAGCTTCCAGAAGGTGTAACGAAAAGGGATGTCAGGATTCACCTCAATAACATGATTTCCAAAGCGGTGTATGAGGTGGATACTCAACACAAAACCTTCATATACCACGGAGGGGTGGCAAAAAAATGCTTTACGTGGACATGTGGGTTTACAGGGGCGAATGGGAGCAGGTAAATCACGTATGGTTTTATTTGAATGAAAAGGGTGAATTGGTTGATCTCCAGATTTATCCGTACATAAAAACGACCATTCCAGTTGCTGTTTCACCCGAAGAAAGGGAAGAAATGCTATCTATAGCTCTAAATGATTCTAAAGTAAAGGCTGCTATAGCAGAAAAGAAATACAGTGTCTGGCTGATGGTGAAGTATGTGAATCCGTTCACTGAAAAAGAGAAATTCGAGCAAATATACATCAAAATAAACGATTCTCCACTAACATATGTTATCAGTATAAAAGGCAGTAACGTTTCCATTGAAAACACTACATGCCCTTCTGGGAAAGGATTCTGTTTCGGTAATCCGACAAGTGGAAAGCCATTGGAGAGGTATCATGACTGATATGATTGATATAAGTTTCATGCAAGGTATGTTGTTTGTTTTTGCCTATCTTCTTGCTTTCTGGTACGTTTTTCACAAGATAGTGAGAGGGGTTAAAAGTCATAAAAAGAAAATCAGAAATCTTTTTTACGTTTGTTTAGCTTTAACTGCAGTTTATACAATTAGTTGCCAGTTTGGATACTGTCTTAACCTGCTCAACCAAATTGCAATGATAGGAATAACTTTAGGTTTTGTAATTGTTTTCGTAATCGAGGCGAGAAGAGCTTATAAGGAGACTCTAGGAGGGTTAAGATGAGGGAGTACATCAGCCTGCCAATATTCTTTACAATCGGGATTATTGCATTTATTCTGGGACAACCTTTGCTTGGGCTTCTCAGGAGCATCATAAAGCAACATATACTGGCGGGAGAGCTACTGATTCCACTGCTGTTATGGCCTTTTCTTATAGCTATAGTGCTTTATGCAATAAAGAGGTCATTCAAGGATGCAGTAATTGTGATGCTTTTAGCTTTTCTTGCATCTGCAATAACGTATTCACCAACTTTGCTGATTAACTCTTCCTACAGTTCACCCTACATTGGTTATCTTATGCTTTTAATTCCGATATCGATACCTCTAATTTTCATCCTCCTATCCATCAGATATGGATTTGTGTGGAGAGCTACCGGAATCTCCTATATCGCATTGATCCTTTCTTTCTTTGTTTTCTTCTTTATTTCAGCTGCACAGCACACCGATACATTGCATGTTCAAAAGATAGAACCTCCAACTGATTCAGTTAATTTGACAGGCTTGCTTGAATACCCTGATGAATTTCCGATACTTAAGAAGAAGTTGAAGGCTAAATTAGACTCTGAATCTGTTAGAATTGAATTACCCCCAGAAGAATTTTTCAAGCTTAAAGATGTGGTTAACAACTCAAAATTCGTAAAGATAAATGACAATTACTACACGATTGGTTTGTCTAAAAACTTGGCAGTTCGCAGGTTAGCTATGGCTGAGAATTACACTGATGTTAGCGAGGAAGAGATGAAAAGCTATCCTGTTATTGAGGAGTTAATTAATTCCTTGGAAGAGACGTTAAAAAGTACAAAAACAGACTACGGAAGAGTATATTACGGGAAAGGCAATGTTTCGCGGGAAGAGGTGTATGAAGTAATGAATTTTCTGAAAGAAAATGGGAATTCGATAAGGTACAATGGTAAATACTACGAAGTTATTCTGGATCTAAGACTATCTTTGAACAGATACGAGTACCCACCTGTCTGCCCAGAGTTTACGGAAGAGAAACTAAGCAAGTATCCCTTCTTGGAGAAGGCAGTGAAAGAGGCAAGCATAAAAGGTAAAGCCTATGTGGATACTAATGCGTTAAACTGGAGGTCAGAGACAGGTTTTGAAGAACACTGCATCAAATACAGAGGAGAATATTATGGTGTTGGAGTGATGACGCCTTAACAAAAATTCACTTCCAGAAAGCAAACTAATGTTTATATACTTGTAAACAAAATGATTACTATGCGGAACGTAATGAGTATACGAATTCCTCAGGAATTGAAGAAAAAGAT
>JARQZL010000031.1 GCA_029984855.1 Archaeoglobales archaeon
CAGGACGTTTCAGAGCTAAAGAGAAGGGTTGAGACAGTTATTGCTGGACTCAGGAGAGGAGGAATTCAGGCTGAAATCCTAAACAGGGATGGAATACTTGCCTTATACGATCTCATAAACTACAGGAAGATTATGCCGGCAAACTACGATTCTACAAAGCTCCTTTTAAGGGAGGTGGGGCAATGAGGACAGTTTCAGCTGCTGTTAACGATAATACACAAGCAGGTAGGAAAAATGTAACAATAAGAAGAAAAGAGAAGAGAGTAAAGAAGAGGAGTCTTCTTCCAAAGCTTCTCGACAGAGATGGACATAGAGAGGAAGTGGATAGAAGTATAATAGCACCTGAGCTAATAGAGGTGGAGAAGGGGCTGATAACGGTAAACGGTAATCCAATGGTTTTGAGCTACATCTCTGTCTACCCGGCAAAGGTCTATGAGGGCTGGATTGCCGATGAATTTGCTTGGAAACCGTTCAGACTCGATTTCTCCCAATTCATCGAGCCCGTGAGCGAGGAAAGAGTTATCGCAGAGCTGAACAGGAAAATCACCTCGCTTGAAGGCAAGCTTGCCGAGATGAGGAGGAAGGGGAGAATAGATACTCAGCACATAGAACAGGAGCTCGAATACCTCTACAGATACAGAGAGGAGCTTACAGCAAGGAGGATAAGGCTGTTCACCTTGAGCACGTACTTCGCAATTTCTCCCTTAAAGAATGACAGGGAGGCTGCTGAAGATGCACATGCGGAGTTCATGCAGAAGATGAAGTCTAAAGGTGCCCAGCCGAAAAGGATCAGATACAGGATGCTCGATGCATTCAAGTGCTTTCTTCCCGAAGGTAAAGATTTGCTCAGAAGGAGAATACTCGTTGACAGCGATGCTGCTGCTTCATGCTTCCCATTCGTTTTTCCTACTATCATGCACCCCACCGGCGTACTCTACGGCTTCGATGCAGCGACTCGAGTTCCAGTCATCATAGACAGATTCAGCTTCGCCGGCCATAACGAAATTGTAGTCGGGAAAATTGGAAGCGGAAAATCATTCTTTGTTAAGCTTGAAATGCTGAGGTGGTTCATAAACGATCCTAAGATCAAGATATTCCTCGTTGATCCCCTTGGTGGATTCACGGACTTGGCCGAGGTTCTTGGGGCTCAGAGAATCGTTGTCGGAAAGGCTACAATGAACCCACTAGACATCATAGTTCCGGAGGGCAAAAAGCCGGTTGATGTGCTGAGAGAGAAACTAATGGCTTTAATGGAGTTTTTCTCCACGTTTTTCGAAGAAGAAGTTGGAAGCCCAATGGACAAGACTGAATCTGGTGTACTAAGAAAAGCTATACAGAAGACGTATGAGGAGAAAGGATTTGGAACTCCAGAGTTTGAACCGCCTATAATAGACGATGTGATTGCAAAGCTTGACGATGTTGCTGAAAATCAGGAAGAGCAGAGTGCTGCTGCAAGGCTTAAGTCATCATTACAAGCTTTCTCGCAGAAATCTGAACTGGGAATGTTTAACGGCAGAACAAACGTGGACATCTACGGTAGAATAGTTTACTTCGACTTCAGCGAGGTTGAAGGAGTTGTGAGAAGTCCTCTCTTACTGCATGCAGTGTTAACGTGGATTGATTCGAGAGTGAGAGGAGAGAGTGGCAGAAAGATCGTCGTAATAGATGAGGCACACTACTTCATGAGATACAGGCAGATCAGAGCGTTTCTGGAGAGGAGTGTGAGACACTCGAGGCACTACAAAGTTGGATATACTCTGATCAGCCAGAGCTTTGAGGAGTTCGTAGGGCATGAGGAGGGGAGAGTGATCTTAACGAACGCAAACATAGTTGTAATCTTTAGGCTCGATTCTATCCCGCAGGAGGTCAAAAAGATCCTGAACATCTCCAGTTTTGGAGAGAGGTTTGTAAAGGAAGCTGCACAGGGTAAAACTTCCGGATACTCTTCAGCCCTCATAGCTATTCCAGGGGAGGGGAACTATCACGTTAACGTGCTCGCATCTCCGGGTGAATTAGAATTTCTGGGAACCGCTGGGAGAGGAGTTTGAAGAGTGTGATGAGCATGCTGGGATTACTAAAAAAGCTTAGAAAGAGTAAAAAATTAGATTCTGAGCATGTACAAGAAAGAAGGGAAGTTAATTATGAAGAACTCTTAACCAACAAGAGGTATGGTGATCCGCTGTATCTGGGCGTATACACTGACAATATAAGGGGAGACATACACGTTCCAATTAACTTTCAGGACAGATTCCGCCATGTATTCATCTGCGGCGCCACTGGATCGGGGAAGAGCACTCTTCTCGTTAACATGATCGTCCAGGACATGCACGCTGGCCACGGACTCTGCTTTATCGATCCGAAAGGTGATGCCATTGAAGAAGTTCTCATGCGAGTGCCGGAGCACAGAATCGATGACGTAATCTTAATCGATCCGGCAAATTACGATAAAGTAGTTGGATTGAACTTCCTTGAATTGCCTAAGAAGAATTTGAGCGATGCTCAGCTGAATGCAATCAAGGAGGTAATAGTCAGCGACCTCGTAGCTTTAATGAAACAACAGACGAAGATCTGGGGTGAGAGGTTCGGTAGAATTTTTGAAACATTAATCAGAGCTATACTTGACTTCAATGAGAGAGCGTCAGAGGAGGATCAGCTGACGTTTCTCGATCTGTATGTTCTTCTTACGGATGAGGAGATAAGGAACAAGTTTGCAGACTCTGTGAAGGATCCAATCATCAGAGAGTATCTGCTGAAGATAAACGAGATGAAAGAAGATGTGATGGAACCTGTTATTAGACGTTTGAACGATTGGGTTATGAATAAAGTTGCCAGACAGATTGTTGCACATAGAAAGTCATCATTTGATTTCAGAGAGGCTATCGACTCTGGAAAAATAATCTTGGTGAGAATTCCAAAGGGTGAAGTTGGAGAAGCAATAATGCAGCTCGTAGGCTTGACAGTTATTTCAAAGATATGGGCTGCCGCAAAGTCGCGAGTCGATACGCCACCAGAAGAACGAGTCCCATTCTTCCTATACATCGATGAATTTGCGAATTTTGCGTTTGAAGGTTCAACTTTCGATGAAATTCTATCAGAAGCGAGAGCTTTTAAGCTCGGGTTAATTCTGGCTACTCAATATCCAAGCCAGCTCTCTCACGAGGTAAGAGAAGCTGTCTACGGAAACTGTGGAACGATCATTACTTTCAACCCTCAGAACCCCAACGATGCAAAGGTTCTGATAAAGAGGTTTCCGGGTGTGAAGGATGAAGATCTGCTATCTTTGGGCTTGTATACTGTAATGCTACGTTTAATGGTAAGAAATGAGCTATCAGATCCATTTATAATCAGAACTTATCCGCCTACAACCCCAATCAGGAGCAGAAGCGAGATCAACAGAGTTATCGAGAGATCTCTTTCGCTTTACGGCAGAGAGCGTATCTCGGAAATGGATCTCTCTGCAAGCCTGAGAAGAATCAAGGAGATGAGCAGGTTCTCGCTGAAAGATGGTTTTGTGGATGAAATGGTCGAAGTCCTTTACAACCTCGTTATCAAGGGTTTGGAGCTAAATTACAGAAATTTTGCTGAGGAGGCAAAAAGGAGGGCAATAAGTGTTACTGAGCAACAATACGCCAATCTTTTGGAAATTTTTGATAGAATGGACCTGATAGAACTCAGAAGCGAACTCGTTAAGGGGAAGTATACAGCCAATCAAAAGCCCGATAAAATTAGATCTTACTTCTGGGACGGCAAGTTCAACACAATTCTTGCTGGCTTAATTGACCATAGAAAGCTTGTTGAGAGAGTTTACGAGTTCTTCACCCAGCTCGGGTTTGTTGTTGAAGTTCCCGTAGCTAGAGATGCTTACATGCCCGATCTACTGCTGAAATACCCTGCTGCGATGAACTATCAGGAGATGGACAAAGTTTACAGGGAGATGAATAAGAGTGGAGCATGGCAATTAACGAGAGGGAGGGAGGCAGCTGTTGAGATAGAAACGACAACACACACCCGTCCCGGGCAGCTATTGATGAAGTTGAAGAAAGCGTACAGCTCTGGCAGAGTTGCAATATTCGTTGTAATGGGTTCTGGAACTACCGTAAAAGAGTATACGTCAGTTGCAAGGCAGATACTTCAGGTTCTTACAGATATGAGGGGCAGAAGTGGTTTCTATACTACCGATGAGCCGGAGAGGGATCACAGGGGCAGAAAGCTTTGGGTGAACAAGCATAGTGGCGAGATAGCGTATGAATCAAACGGTATGCTGTTTAACGTTAAAACCAACGAGTTAGAGTGTACAGTTAGAGAGGCTAAAGACAAGGGCTGGACTGTTAAAAGGACGGTTTTCGACCCGTACAAGGAGTTTGGAGACGTTATGCCTGAGCAAGGCAGAGATTTTATCGTGCTTATCTTTCCACCAGATGATTTCGATTTTCCTGTTGTGCAGGTGATAAGAGCGGGAACCGGATTCAAGCTGATTCCGGTAAGGAGGAGTGATTCGGAGTTCTGGAGAAGGACAATGGGAGAAGAGACTGCAGGAGGAAGAGAACTTACTCCAGCTTTAGAGTATGCGCTTAAGAAGTACTTGAAGGGCGAAAAAGTAAGCGATGGGAACATAAAAAGAGAGATAGATGAAGATAGGCTGGAAGAGTTGCGTAGGATATTTCAGGATGAGGACAATGACGAAGAATGATCATGATCAAGCTATCTGTTCGCAATATAGGGTTGGCTTATCCAATTCTCCAGCTAACACCAGCTCCTCCTTTGCTTAGATTAAGCGGGGCAGAGGCTGGATTTCTTCTTGCTCATGTTACGAAGAGTAAGCTAGATAGGGCTTGTATCATTGCTGCAAGTATTGCCCTCAGAAGGGATAGAATAGTAGAATCCACGCTTGTTAAGGAAACAACTGAGAAACTAAAAGAGTTTGATATTGCTGATAGGATAGCGGGAATTGCTGTGAGAAGGCTTAAGAAGATGGGAATTTTAAGAGGAGATAAAATCTTACGAGCTCCTAAAGGCAAGGAAAGAACGATTTCTTTTTACGATGATATGCTGTTTTTAGACTACATTTCAAAAAAGATGAAGGGTTTTGTCTGGTTTAAGGAAGAAACGTTACTCATAGATGGTGTTGCACTTGCCTATGCGTACTTAAAGAGCGAGCTAAACACAACTCTTAGGGCTGCGAGGCTCTTTGCCGATGAACTCAGCAGACAATTCGTGCCAAAAGGGGTTCTAAAGAAAAGGCATGCAAACTTACTTTCAAAGTTTATGACTATGGATGTAGAAGTTTGTAATGATTGCCTTAGCGGAGAAGAAGAGATTGCTGTGAGAAGCTGTGAAGTTGTTCCAGCCCTTCATAGGTTACTTTCGACAAAAACTGGGAGAGTCGAAGTTAAGCTTCTAAGGCGAAATCGCTGCAAGTATCCTTCAGGTAAGGTGAAAGAAAAGGTTACAGCAAGAGACGCTCAGAAAAATCTACCTAAAACTGTAAAGAGAGTGTCAATTATTGATCCGGAGTTGCTCAGCGTTGCTGACTTTCCTTCTAGTTCTTTCGTTGCTGGTAAACTTTGCGGACTTGCAGTCAGTCATGCTTTGAGTAGATTGAGGAAGGAAGATGCTATTGCTGCTGATGCTATACTTCAGACAGCTTATAATATAAGCAGGGAAGAGCTAGTAATATCGTTCAGAAACGTTGCAAAACAGGTATTGGATATCTTTAGGGCGACATTAAGTACGTAAGTAATTCTACCAAAATTTTAATTTTGCCAACGAATAAAAACCATAACAATTTTATCCTACCAAAAAGTGAAGGAAATGATAAAGAGAATTTGGGGCTGGCTCTACACCTTTTCCTTTAAGCCAGGGCCCGGATTTGAACCGGGGTCCGCGGATCTGCAGTCCGCTGCATAGCCCCTCTGCCACCCTGGCCTGCGTATTATCGGTTGGCCTTTGAACTCAACGATTATTTAAGGATTATGGTGCTCAGCGGCATCGCCCTTCAGACCTGACAAGCAGATATATTATAAGGGCAACTATTCCTCCTACAAGCCCGGCAATCAGCCATAAAATCGGTTTGGTATCATCACGGTATCTTCTCCTCGCATCGGTGTACATGTAGTATGCGATTACGAGCGATACGACCAGCCCTATCAGATACATAGTCTCTTTTGGCATGCAAGATTAAAAAACTTCCCACCACAAGTCTCTTATAATTTATAGTGAAAGTTAGTGCAATGGAGTACATATTCGAAGAAGTGATCATAAAACCATCAAACGCTCCAAAGTTTATTCTTGACGGTGAAGAAGTTGACATCTGGAGCGATGAGATGCTGAGATACCATTCAAGGAACATCATTGACTATGTTCGAGAGAACATTTACTCATACGAGAGACGGGGCGAAGACCCGTTTGCCGAAATAGTCGGTAAGGAATCCGAGAAGGAAATGGTCAAAAACGCCCTGATGAGCAACTCAAACATCCTTTTCAAGGGCAGGAAAGGTTATGGCAAAACTACATTCTCAAAAGCGATGGCGAAGCTTCTACCGGAGAAGCTGCTTGCTGTAAAAGACTGCAAAATTCACGACGATCCTACACACCCAACATGCTTTTCCTGCAAGAGAAAACTCCTTGAGGAAAATGTTGTGGAGCTAACGTGGGTCCCAAGAAAGTGGATAAGGATTCCCGGTGACCCGATGATGACCACCCGGCAGCTCATAGGTGGAATAAGCATTCAGAAAGTCAGGGAAGGATACGAGTTAGATCACCCGGAAGTCTTCACACCGGGGAGAGTTCTCAAAGCTCACAGGGGAGTTGCTTACTTCGATGAGCTTGGAGCAATCCCTTCTGCACTTCAAACTCTTCTTCACGAGCTGCTTGAAGAGAGGCAGATAACAACACCTGAAGGTGACATAATCCCCATGAAAATTGACACAATATTCGTTGCTTCAACAAATCCCGCAAACTACAAGGGGGTTGCGGACATAAAAGAGCCGCTGATGGACAGAGTTGAAGAGATACCTATAGGCCCCCCTGAAACGCTGAAAGAGGAGATAGAGATAGCACTCAGAAATATGAGTCTTAAGGAGGGAGCGATTCTTCCAGAATGGCACATGGACATTCTCGCAAGAACAGTGAGGTATGCAAGAAACAGGGAACTTAAAGTTTCGGGACAGATAGAACTTGAGCCTTCGTGCAGAGCCACTATCAAGCTCTTCGATCACCTAAGGGCTTCAGCAACGAGAAGAGGCCATAAGGCTGCCATGCTCTCAGATTACGGCAACCAGTATGAGGTTGTAAAGCTCGGAATGAGGAGCAGGATCGGGCTTGAATACGATGATGGAAACGAGAAAGATTCTGTGATAGAGAACCTTGTTGAGGAGGCAATAAACAGAACAGGCAGCAGAATATACACAGCAATTCCGAAGGAGAGCTTTGGAGTGATAATGGAGGAAATTTCCACATTTGATGAAATAGACGTTGAAAAGCAGAACCCGGAGGATATGGAGAACGTCTGGAAGGTTATTCTTCTGCTGGCCAGAAGACCTGAAGAAGTAATGTCAGCATTTGAAATTCTTCTTGAGTCTATAAGGAGATGCACAGGGCTGATCGAAAGGATCTCTCCAGGAAAATACGCATATGCAGGATCATAGCCGGTAAAATTATAACAATTGAAGAATTAATAGAGGATTATGAAGAAGCCTGAGTGCAGGGTCTGTGGTGAAAAAAATTTCGACCGTCAGCTGGCAGCTGAGCTTCTGTACTCTCTTTTCAACCCATTCTACAGTGAACGGGGAATTATCAGACCAGAGGAGTTCATAAAGAACTATCTGAATGATGAACTGAAGGGTCAGTACGAAGTATTCTCCCACATATTCAACGATTTGCTTCAGAGCTTTGGATATATAAATCCAGCATGGTCAGACAGGCTGGAAGAATACGCACAGGCAAGAAAAAAAGCCTGGGAAGAAATAAAAAAGAAGTTGCTGACCGGTGAAATTGACAGGAGCGAGATAAGTGCCAGCGAACTTGTGGACTACTTTTACGATGAAGTTGTGGAAGATCTCTTCAATGAAGGATATATAAAAGGTGTCATAAGCAGATTAAACAGAAAAAAAGTTGTTTTCAGTTCTCAGGCTGAAAGAGCCGTAGGTGAGAAAGTCCTCAGGCTTGCACTTCAGAGCCTCGGTAATAAGGGCTATGGCGAGCATGAATCCGGAAAAAGAGGCGTATCTGTGGTTCTGGGAAGTGAAATCGAGAGGTTTGATGAATTCATACACACTTTTGATATGCTCGACATACAGGAGACGCTGGTAAATGCTGCCCTCAGAAACAGAGAACTGGAGATTGAAGAAAAAGACATGGTGGTAAGACAGCCAAAACACGTAGAAAAATGTATTTACGTTATGCTCATCGACGTAAGCGATTCTATGAGGGGCAGGAAGATTATAGGTGCTATAGAAGCAGCACTTGCTCTGAAAAAGGCGATAAAATCCAAAGCTCATGACGAGCTTCACGTAATTGCATTCAACCACAACGTGAGGAGCATTCGTGAAGGGGAGATAATGAATCTGAACGCAAGAGGAAGAACGGATATAGGGCTTGCATTAAAGAGGGCGAGAGAAATACTGAGGGGGAGACGTGGAACGGGAGTTGTTCTTCTCATCACCGATGGCGAGCCAACGTCAAGCTACAGCCCGTTTATAACACCATGGAGGTGTGCAGTCAAGGAAGCTGAGAACCTCAGGACTGTCGATGCGAGACTGACCATAGTGATGTTTGGTAAAGAGCACAGATTCCTTGACCTCTGTAACAGAATGGCCAGAGCTGCGAGAAAATCCAGTGTTCTCTTTTTTCCAAACCCTCTCGATCTCAAATCCTTTCTCGTTAAGAGCTACATACGGTAATCAAAGGAGTTCAAATCTGTTTTTGGGTGTCCCGCATATCGGGCAGACCCAGTTTTCCGGCAGCGCATCCCATTTTGTTCCCGGTTCGATTTTGCTCCCCGCCTCCCCTTCTTCTTCATCATAAACGTATCCGCAGACCGTGCACTGATACATCATGGCCTGTTTTCTGGTCTGGAGTAATATATCTTTTCTGATAGGCGTAAGTACTGGCAGCACAAAAGTTATCTGAAGTTATGCAAATCCGGCGTCATGAGGCTCGACATTCTTCTCGTTGGCGTTGGCGGGCAGGGAATCCTCACCTCCGCTGCAATCCTCGCTAAATCAGCGATAAATTCAGGAATAAATGTTATAACGGCTGAAACGCACGGTATGGCTCAGAGAGGAGGAAGCGTTGAGGTTCATGTCAGATTTGGAGATGCAATGTCCCCTCTGATTCCCTATGGCAGCGCTGACATCATGGTTGCTCTCGAGCCGGCCGAGGCGTTGAGATACGCCCACTACTGCAGTGAGAAAACAAGAGCTATAATCAACACAAAGCCTGTATATCCACCATCTGTGAGCAGGGGTGAGGCTGAATATCCTTCCCTCAAGGTAATCCGGGAGAAGTTATCATGGCTCAGCAGCGCTCATTTCATAGATGCAACACACCTTGCCAGAAAAGCCGGGAATGTTCAGGCAGCAAATGTGGTTGTACTCGGGGCTCTATGCAGGCTCACAGAGCTCAACAGGGAAAAGATGGAGAAGGCGATAACTGAAGTTTTACCGGCCAGACTTCACGAAATCAATTTGAGGGCTTTTAAAGCCGGTTATAACGCTTTAAAGGAATAAATCGAAAGAGCTATCAGCCCGACTGCAACAATTGCCGCCAGAAATCCAGCATTGATGGGCGTGAACATGTTGTAGGCAATCAGGGCAAAGACCGCCACAGCAGAGGCGAGAACAAATCCCTCTTTCCGCTCTGAGACGTGAGAAATGCAGAAGAGTAGAACAACCGCTGGAAGTGTCATTGAACTCATGGCAGGAAATGCTGAATGAATGTACTCGGAAAGCTCTTTATAACCCAGGAAGTAGAGCACATCAAGCGACGAGTTGAAGACTTCTGTTCCCGGCAGAATGTAGGCAAGATGCATGGCAATAAGCATGCCGAAGAATTCAAACCCGAAAGGGTCTTTTTTGAGTCTGAGGAAAGGTATTGCCGCAAGTGGGAGCAGATAAACCGGATCGATGCATGCGGACAGGGGGGAGACTGAATAACCCATCCATGAAATAAAAAATGCAAGCTCTGCAAGGAGTAGTCTGATAATCATGTTACTTTTCAGCTTTTGCTTCTTCCCCTTCGTAGTAGTACTCTTTCTTCTTTTTTGCCTTTACCTCCTCCCCTCCATAGTAGTATTTCTTTTTCTTCTCCTCACACATACGCTGCCACCATCTACACTACTCCTTTAAACTATAAAAAACTGCTAACTCTGTTCACATCAAATTCCACGCAGTGCCCGCAGGCTCTGATTTTTGAGACAAGCTTTTTCCGAACTGCATTGAAAACCTCTCCCGAAATTCCGGAGTCAAGACCTTCAAGTGCCACAACCTGAACCGGGACAAGTCTCGAGAGTCTGACAATGCCGTCAAGCTTTGCCCTCTCAACTCTTGTAATCAGAATAACGAGCGGTTTGTGCAGCATAATGAGCTTTTTACAGGCCTGTATTGCCTCGGTAACGTCTTCAACCCCTCCATCAACTTCGAGAAGAGCCCTGCTAATCCTCCTGAACTGCCTGCCACCGATGTCAGGATGGAGAATTCTCCTCTCTCCAATTACATAAAGTCCGACCTTATGCTGTTTTGATGTGTAGTGATATGCGAGAGATGTTGCAATCTCTATTGCCGATTCAAGATAGTTTTTCACCGTGGTTCCGTGGAGCATGTAGGGGTTTGAATCAACGAATATCCAGACGGCTTTTTTGCCCTCCACTTCATACTGGTTGACCATCAGCCTTCCCCTCCTCGCACTCGCCTTCCAGTTCACAAACTTTATGGAATCTCCCGGCAGGTACTCCCTTATTTCTCTGAAATCAGTTCCGGGCACGCCTATCCTTGCAATGTCAATGTCTGGAACAGGAGACTTTGCCCTTCCCCTGATTGCTCCAACTTTGCTTATCTTCACAACTCTGTGTTTTACCTCAACACTCACATCTGCCTGAATTTCACCCCTCCTGACAAATGTTGAGAGGGGGTTTTCAACTTCGTATTCGATCTTTTCCAGCCTGTAAACACCTCTTCTTGTCGCTATCGCTCTGTACGAAATTCTCATAATCTTTTTTCCAAAAACAGATCCCTCAGTTACATTGGAGCCCTCTGCAAGCTCGAAGTGTGCGGGCAAGCGGTGTCTGAGCCTGATTATCCCAAATCCCCTTGCCTCCACAGTTATGCTTACGGAGAATCCATCCCCCACGAAGCTCTGGCTATCGAAACTCCTTTCAATAACTCTGAGCCCTGCAGCGGATGGAATTGCAAGGAACAGGAGAGGCATGACAGATAGAGCAAGCAGCTCCTTTGATGTCAGAACTATTCCAAGTACTGCAAGCATCAGTGCAGTCTTTGAGAGCCTAACTGCCGCTTTCCGCACCTTTCGGCACCTCTACTTCCATCAAAACGTCCTGAATCACCTGTTCCGGCCTGAAACCCTCAACTGCTCTCTCAATTCTGAGCACGAGTCTGTGGGATACCGCTTCTATTGCCACACTCTTGACGTCATCCGGGATCACGTAATCTCTCCCATCCATGGCAGCTATGGCTTTTGATACCTTGAGGAGTGCGAGTCCACCCCTCGGACTCGAGCCGACCTCAACAGCCTCATGCTCTCTTGTAGCCCTTACAATGCTGGCTATGTACTTCATAACACTATCACTGACGTGTATCTCCTCCTCAACTATTTTCTGCATCTCTCTGAACTCCTCAAGACTTACAACGGGTTTGACATCTTCTGTTGGATCGTCCTTCCTCCATTCTATTCTCCTCCGCAAAACCTCCATTTCCTCCTCTATCCTTTCCGGATATCCGGGACTGAGTTTCAGCATGAACCTGTCAAGCTGTGCTTCGGGTAAAGGATAAGTTCCCTCCTGTTCTATGGGATTCTGTGTGGCCATAACGAAGAATGGAAGGGCTAATCTGTGTGTCTCACCTTCTATTGTTACCTGCCGCTCCTCCATCGCCTCAAGCAGTGCAGCCTGGGTTTTTGGAGGACTTCTGTTTATTTCATCCGCAAGCAGCACATTTGTAAATATGGGCCCCTTAACCAGCTCAAACCTGCCATTTCTGAGTACCTTTGTACCTGTTATGTCTGCCGGCAGCAGATCAGGAGTGAACTGAATTCTCCTGTATTCAGCCCCAATTGTTTTTGCAAAAACCTTGGCAAGAAGTGTCTTTCCCAAGCCGGGGTAGTCTTCGAAGAGTACGTTTCCGTTACTCAGACATGCCGCAAGCATTTTCCTTACGAACTCTTCTTTCCCGACGTAAACGCTACATACCGCCTTAACTGCTCTATCACACTTCTTTCTGAACTCTTCCAGCATCATACCAGCCCCTCAATCTTGATATGGTTTTCTCCATAATCTTCTCCCTTCTCCTCCTGTTTCTACCCTCCACCAGCCTCCTCTCCCATGAAAATGAAAAGCGTGGCACTCTTTCGTCAATATGATGTGCAATTGGCTCTATAACCTCCGCAATCTTCTGTGCTTCGATTCCCGCATCACTCAGCACCTTTGCAATCAGTGCTATCAACTCTGATTTCTCACCGCTCTCAACAAAGGCCTTTGATGCAGATTCAATGGAAGTTGCGAGCTCATCACCTCTTGTTGATATTTCCGGTTTGTGCTCTTCCAGACGGTATTCATCTGCCTCAAACCTGATATTTTTTGCAACTGAAATCGAGAGGAAGAGCAACAACAACCACTCGGCAAAATCGAAGAGGCCTCCTTTCAGGTGGGGTTTTGCAAAACTTATGATGGCAAAGCCCGCAAGGGCGAGAATTGCATAGCCTCTTGACCTTACGATGCCTCTCGCTATCCAGTTATCGAACCCTGTAGAGAGGGCGGATATTGAAATCAGACCGCACAGGGCGGAGGTAAAAAATGCAAGGTTTTTGTTAAATCCTTCCAGAAGCATGTAGAGAGAGAGTGCAGCGATTGCGAATCCGGCTGAGTTAAAAATGTGCCTTTTTGGCAATTCAACAGCTATGAGCGCAGCAGAAATCAGAAACAGGAGTACGTATTCGCTGGAAATGTAAACGGGATAGTAGTGGGAGATGTTAAATATGGCAAGCCGGGCTGCGAAATAGAGAGCTATGGCTATACTGAAGGATCTAAAGACCTTTAATCTGCCTCTCAGAACGATGGAAGTGAGCAGTAGCACATATATCGCCGCAAGAGTCTGTGTATCCACGAACAGGAGCTCCCTGCCGAAGTAGAGCTGCTGATGTGTGGATACGTAGTATAGTGCAAGAAATACTGCTGTAAGGCTTATGATGCTAAGCATTTCTCACACCTCTGCAGAGATTGAATAGCTCGACGAGCTCTTTTCTTCCGCCTCTTGCGTCCCCGTATCTTGCAGGCTCGAAGAGTGACAGTATCTCCCGGGCATTATTAAATCCCTCAAGCACCTCTCTTGCCGTAGCATGCTTTAAACTCCCTTTTTTACCCTCAACGCCCTTAACAAATTCACCGAATATTTCAGCCACGGCTCTTCTGTAATTCAGTATTCTGAGCTTCAGTTCTTTTCTCTCTTTAACCTTTGTCCTTTCCAGCCGTTCAGCAACGAGGATGTGCTCTCCTTCATCTTGAAATTCCGCTCTGAAAACAAGTCCGTTTTCTCCAGCTCCAACGTATTCACCGTCGAGGGCAAGTCTGAGCATACCTTTTCCTTTTACAGTAACTTCGACCTCATCACCCGGAAGCCAGATGTTCGGCATCTGGAACTCGAAGGTGATTGCGTCCTCTTTTTTGAGGAATTTCGCCACTGCAAACGCAATTACAGGCAGTGGAAGCAGCAAAAGCCAGAGAGGCAGCTGTCTGTTTATTATAGTCCTGGATGGCAGGTGGAACTCATCCCCGGGGTAGTATATCTCCAGTCTGCTCTCGTTGAATCTGACCTTTGCCACTCCGCCTGAAGCGAATACGGGTCTCCCATTCACGTAGAGCATCCCCTCAAGCAGACCCTTCGAATCTCTTAGATGTATGCTGACGATGTCCCCCATAACTCTCGTCTCTATCTCTGTTGGCTCCTTAACTCTGAGCTGGAAATGCTTAGAATATCCAAACTCCGGAACGAGGCACGTCAGATTGATTGTTCTTGCCATGGGAACCTCTGCATGGATATGCCCAGAGACAGTGAGGTTAACTCCCTTACCCCTTATCAAAAGCGTCGTATCCACAGGCTTGCCGTTGAAGTAAACAGTTGCGTTAGCATTCCAGATTCCCGCTATTGCCGAGAGGTTGTCAATGCTGACCGCTACATCTCCCGCCTCAACCTCTTTTTCGATGCTCGCAGGGAGTATGAGGTTCTCCTCTGAACCGGGATAGTAAACCCTAATTCTGTGCATACCCTTTGTAAGGCTTACGCCGAACTCAAAACTTCCGTTAAACTTTTTCTCATACTTCACTCCATCAACAAATAGCTGGACTGTTCCGTTTACAGGTTTATTCGCCAGAACCTCCCCTTTAATTCTACACAGTCCTGCAGCAACTCTTTCTGGGATGTCCAGATTTATCTCCGGCTTGCCGTATATTCTGACGACGGGGTCGCTCCATGAAGAAGCGAAAAGCAGGCTTCCCGTGTAATGAGCCACAACGTGATACTCACCGGTTGTGTTCACTCTAATGCTGGCAGAGAACAGGCCGTCCCTCACGGGTACAAGGGAAAGAAGCCTGCCATACTCTTTTTTATCCTTTTTCAGATATATCTCCACATAGCCGGACGGCTTGAGAGATGCTGAAGAAACAACACCTCTCACACTGAGATTTTCACCACTTTTTATGACCGGATCAACGTACGTTATGTCGGTTGTTGTCTTTATCTTCACGGGTGAGGGTGTGGGGTCAAATTCTATCCATCCAGCATCAAACTTCACTTCAGCCCAAGCGTGAGCCTGAGATGCAAAAACCGTCTGGTTGTACTCAACCGGCCTTGCAAGATAGCCAAAGACCATTCTTGCAGGAAGGTTTACGGAGCGGCACAACATTACAAAGGCTGAAGCGAAATGCTTGCAGATGCCTTTCTTCTTGACAAAAAGAAACTCATAAACTGGCGCATTGCTAAAATTTTCTGGCCCGTATCTGTAGTTCTTTTTGAGATACTCTTCGATCATCCTTGCTTTCTCATAGTCATTCCTTGCTCCTTCCGTTATTTCTTCAGCGAGCTTTTTTATCTCCTCTCTTTTCTCACATGTGACGGCAAGGTATCTGCCATCATTTACGGCATTTCTGGCATCTACGTGGTGTGCAGATGAGAAGGCAACGTATGAGTCTTCAAGCCTGTCGATGAAATATGTGGAGGTCTCTGAACTGTACTTGGCATTTACAGTTACGTAAAAAGTGTCCCTGGCCACGGGTATGTGCCCTTCAAATGGAACCACTGGTGTAACTCTGTACCTTGTGAAAGGTGTACCGCTTCCCTTGCTCCCGTACTGCGTCTTCTCTTCAAGCCACACACCATTGACGTAATCCTTTCCGGTGTAGAGGCGGAGGTGGTTCGTATACGAGTTTAATCCCTCTACAAAGAAAACGGGGACTTTTGGTGGGTTGCTGGAGTTTTTAAGATTGCACATGTCGTTAGAATATGAAACAGGGACTATTGCAGCCGGTTGTTTTACCTGATTTCCACCACCGATGAAACCCGGAAGCCCGGTATTGCTGAAATCGAGAGATGAAATGAAACCGGCAAGTAGGGATGCTGCGAGAATGAAAAAGAGGACGGGAACTATTTTTAGGGCATCTTTCATTCATTCTGAAGAGGGAAATGAATGATTTTAACTTTTTGCTCTAACAGAGTGAAAAGAACCTAACCAAAATAAAGTTTCATGAGAAGGCCGTAAAGGACAAATACCTGAAGAGTTAACGGCTTTCAGTTTAGAGTTAAAAATACAGATTTTAAATTCAGATTTGGAGGTGTTAACTTGAAGAAAAATGTAGATTATATAAAGAGCGTAGGAATTCCACGAATAATTGAAGTTTCTGAAACGGCAAGAAAGAAAGTCAAAAGCTCGGTTGAAGCCATAGGCCGTTCATCAGTTTTAATATTAACTGGAGAAAACGTATACAATACCGTTGGCAAAAACATAGAGAAAAAACTGAAAGACTTGCTTCTCAAAACGATGCTGGTTTCATCTCCACGAATCGAGGAAGTCAGAAAAATAGAGTTCGAAATGGAGCTGGATGAGGTAGATTGTGTAGTAGGTGTTGGAGGGGGCAGGGTTCTGGATGTGGCAAAGGTTGTGGCAACCGAGACGAACGTACCGTTCGTAAGCGTACCTTCAACAGCTTCACACGACGGAATAGCATCACCCATAGCAAGCTTTAAAGAGGATAACAGACCGGTTTCGATTTCAACAAATCCTCCGGCTGCAGTTCTGGCTGACATAACCGTGATAAGAAACAGCCCCATCCGGCTCATAAGGGGTGGCTATGGTGATTTAATTTCAAACATAACTGCTGTGAAAGACTGGAAGCTTGGTAAGGAAAAGAAAGATGAAGAGTACAACGAAGTTGCAGCTTCAATGGCCTTAATGCCCGCTCAGCTTTTACTGAGAGAGGCAGAAACTCTCGATTTGAAAAACCCATCACATCTCGAACTGCTCGTGAAAGGATTGATTTTAAGCGGGGTGACGATCTCGGTTGTTGGCAGCAGCAGGCCCGTTAGCGGTGCCGAGCATAAATTCAGCCATGCCCTCGACTACCTTGGATACGGTACAGGCTTGCATGGAGAGCAGGTTGGAATAGGGACAATCATAATGGAGTATCTGCATGAGAAAGCGTATGGAGAGGGTAACTGGGAACTCATAAAGCAGTCCCTCGAAAACATCAGAGCGCCGACAACTGCAAAGGAGATAGGGCTGGCAAAGGAGCAGGTTATAGAGGCAATCGAATACGCCAAGAGGATAAGAAGAAAGAGGTATACGATTCTTGAGGATCAGAACCCAAGTAAAGAAGAATTCGAAATCGCAATAGAAAAGACAGAAGTGGCCTGATTTATATCATGACCGTACTTTGGCAAAGCTTAAGTAATTCTTATAATCTATATAGTTATAATGAGCATTGACTTCCCGAAAGGTCTGTTGATTGTAATAATCCTTTTTGCAGTAGGTATCCTTGTCCTCCCCTCCACAACCTCACTTTTTGCCGGAGAACATATGTGGTATGATTTAAGCAACGAGAAAAGTGTGCCATGTGTTAAGTGCCATGCAGACGTGTACGACGAGCTCAAACACAGTGCAAACCACTCAATGGTTGATATGAAAGCAGGAGTTGACGGAGGGGAGTGTCTTGTCTGCCATAGGGCAAATACGAGCATAACGTATGCAAGTGTTAGCGGAGGGTACACCACAGCAGAGCCGGGCAAAGAGGCACACGCTGCAACGATAGTGAGCTGCGGTTACTGTCACTTTAATTCGACAAACCCGTTCAACGCTCCGGTTGCTGGAGGGTTCGGGCTGTCAGATTTTGCATCAAACCCCGGAAACGACACGGGAATAAATGCGTCACACTACTCCTTCGTGATAAGGTCAAGAGAATCCGGTCTGCTATACAACGAAAGTGAGAGCTGTGTTGCATGCCACACCACTGTGAATATTACAATGAACTTCACAGCAGCTGTTGAATCAAAAATCCTCGTGAACGATACCTACACGTCATCGCAGTCTCACTGGGATGTCAAGAGTATTGATGCCAGTAACTACACAACATATCATATATATGTTGCAAATAAAACAGCAAAAGGAAGTTATGAGGTGATACAATGAAAGCGATCCATATAATTCCTCTTCTGCTTGCAGTTTCTGCCTTACTGCTTCTCACGTCAACAAACGTCGTTACACTCTTTCAGGGATCGCACCAGATTATTGAAATAAGTGGCAATGGGAACAACATAAACTGCACCTCCTGCCACCCGCAGATAGCTGATCAGCTAAGACGTTCAGCCATACATTCAAACTTCAAGTGCGAGGAGTGCCACAGGTTAAGGCAGACTGCTGAAGGTAAAACGATAGTTTATGCGGAGCACAATGCAAGTGGTATTTTTGCAGGAAATCAGAGTCACGCTGCCTACACGCCCCGCTGTTTGGATTGTCATGGTGGAAATGGTATATATGTCAACTACACCGGGGAAACACGTAAAGCACCGGTGGCAAAGGCCTTCAATGAATCAAATTACGGAAGTGACTATTCTGCCCATAAGCAGTTTGTTTTAGATGCCTTAAACTGCAATCTATCGGTTGGAGAGAACGAGGCATGCATTGCATGCCACACGAACTATTCCATCACAATTGATTACAGCTACTTCTGGAATGTAAGCTATACAAAGAGTGGCAGTTCATGGACACTCGCAAACTTCAACTACAATGGAACAAGAACGTACTCTGTCTCTTACAGCAGGACTGGAGCAAAGCATGAATTTTTAAATTTGAATGATATAGACTGCACAAAATGCCACAAAAATATTTACGACGCTCTGGTGAACGGCACTTCCGATTCCCCCTACAACGACCTCGCTCATGCTCCTGTTGAGATAGATTACTATGACAGTGCAGCAGTTAAGAAAGATCATGACTGGCCAATCGATAACTACTGGGGGCATACAAGATATCACTACATCCCCTCTACCTACAGAGCGAGCTGGGTTAACACCACTTACTGCATCAAGTGCCACAATGTTACAAGATATGCAGATGAGAATCCTTCAGATGCCACTACGTACAACCTCAACAGTGTCATCAGCGACACGAACTCTACGAGTGTTCATGCGGTGGAGAAAATCAGGTGCACGACATGCCATGGATACGGCAAGGCGAAAGACCCGTACAGTGTAATAAGCAGCAGTGGTTACTGGGGTAATGAAAATGGACACAGAGCTTTTATGAACCAGACAGAGAGTAAAGCTCGAACGTTTAGTGGAGACCTCTGTATGGGGTGTCATGAGGCTGCCGGACATAAAGGGTGGGAAGATGGCTGGTGCAATGGCTGTCACAGCTATCATGGATACTATGACTGCGGTGGTTGTCATTCAGACACATATAGCTACAACATAAGCATAAACATAGAATCTGAGCCCTCAGGAAATGTGTCACGGTCTTAATTCACCGCCTGTTTCTTCTTTATCCTGAGTTCTTCTGATGATGCCTTCTGATGCTTTCAGTCCTCTGAATTCCCGGCTCTTTAATGAATGCAAATGCCCCTTTACAGCATTCCTGATGCGCAGATGCAAGGGAAACACAGAGAAGATGATGGTTGTTGCAAGCATCAGTGCAACACGGTAACAGTAGAGGCTGCCCGCATTGCTGCATGCCAGTAAACTTGTATTTTACTTTTTATTTTTGACTTTTCACGGATAAAATAAAAAAATAAACAAGATTATATCTCAATTTATCTCAATCAAACTGCCAGCCCCGATGAGCTTGAACCTGTCACCGAGCTTCGATGAGAGAATTGCCTCACCCTTAAACCCTGTGCAGTGGCACGGGGCAAGGAGTTCAACCTTCTTTGCAAGCCATTCTGCAATTTCAACGACATCTCTGTCCTTGAGAGATACAAGATGCGTTCCTCCTATCACAAATCGCACCTCATCACCGCAAACCTCCTCTGCATATTCAACCGTGTTTCTTACGCCCGCATGACAGCAGCCGAGCACAAGTGCAATACCTCTATCTGTTTTCACGGCAAGGGACTGATCATCTGTTACCTTATCATCCACAAGTTTTCCATCCCTCAATACTCTACCAACTCCAACATCAATGTGATTCCGGGGGATCTCTCCAAGGGCATAGATGTGCTTTGCAACTTCAACCGGCTCACGATGTTCCACAATCCTTGCACAGCTCTCGATCTCCTCTCTGCAATAGGGTATGCCTATATAAACACCTCTATGATACCTCGGAAGCCACGCATCGGGGTGCATGTAGATGGCTGGATTTGTTCTGAGGAATCCCGGCAAACCTCCCGTGTGGTCGTAGTGTCCGTGACTCAAAACAATAGTATCGAACTCAATAAGACCGAGCAATAAGGCGTTGTTGTACGCAGCAATCTTCTGGCCAGCATCAAAGAGTACATTGTCCACAGCAGCAGAAAATCCCCATTCTGCAAGCAGCCCCTTAGGGCGCAGGTTGACAATTTTGTTATCTGCCAGTATGCGTATCTGCACCATGCCTGTGGTTATCCATGCCTGTATTTATCGTTTTATTGTGCTATCCTGTCACGTGCCATCAGAAGTCGAATAAGATTTATATATACTCAAAATTAAATATGAATGTAAATTACGTTTAGCGTGGCTGATGCGTATGCTCAGTTTTCAGCTCGTATTCAGAGACAGAAAAGGAGATGTTTTGACCCTGAGGCTTCACAGACCTGAAGACCGAGCCAGACTTGTTGAAATGTATGAGAATTATAATCCCGAAGACAGAAGTTTCGGCTTACCGCCTTCATCAAAAAACGCAATTCAGGCATGGCTCGACTACCTTGAGAAAGAAGGATATTCGATTGTTGCCGAACATAATGGCAGAATCGTCGGTCATCTTGCCCTTGTCCCCTTCAATGAAGACCTTGAGCTGTGCATGTTCATATCCCGGAACTACCAGAACAGGGGGATAGGTCGGCATATGGTCAGTTTTGCCATAGAATTTGCCAGAACCTTAGGTTATAGAGGGCTGGTACTCACCACAGAAAAACACAATAAGAGGGCTTTACACGTCTTTCACAGGGCCGGTTTTGAAGTCTGTGGAGAAGAGGGTGGCGTTCAGATGCGTCTCTCTTTATAATACTAATATCATTATATTTTTATTTCCTCGACAAAATCCGACAGCCATGATAAGTCAATAGCCTTTATCTCCGAAATCTCTACCCTTGTAGCAGGGTATTCCGGTACTGCCCTGCATTCGCCCCCTTTTTCAATAGAAATTTCGTACGTTCCAATTTCCTTCGCAATTTCGACAATCTCTTCTTTATCGAATCCTATGAGAGGTCTGAGCACCGGTATATTAACTGCAAGATCCTCAGCTCTTAAGTTCAGAACCGTTTGACTCGCCACCTGACCGAGACAGTCCCCTGTAAGTAAAAACTCACACTTAAGATTTTCTGCAAGCTTTTCGGCTACGCTCAGCATGCCTCGCTTGCAATAAATACATGTGTATCTGTTTTTTGGTATCCTTTCTATCAGCATGGAATGGGGCAGAACGAACATCCTTTCTGCTCCACCATAACCCTTCAGTTTCCTTGCGATTCTTTCGGCCTTATCACGGCTTCCAATCGAGAAGTGAAGGTACTCCACACCAATCCCTCTTCTGAGCATCAGGTAACATGCAACTGCGGAGTCGATGCCTCCCGAGAGCAGAGCTACGAGCTTAATCACGTATCATATCACCCCCAGAATTCTGAGAGAGATGATGTAACATGCAGTCCCAAGAATATCCATAAACGAAGTGATTAGGGGGATTCCGATATTATCGGGATCAAGTCCTTTCTTAAACGACAGAATTGAGAAGTAGTATGACATCGCATCGATGAGCAGCATGAGCAGTTGCCCCGCTACAAGAGTGACAAAAATCATTTCTCCAAGAGAGACCGTGGGGAGTGAAAGAGTCATGTTAACGGTATAACCAAAAACGCCAACAAGAAGGAAAATGGGGAAAGATACTGCATGCATCGCCCCGAAGTTAAGAACGACATCCTTCTGAGGTTTTATTCTGGGCTCAAGCAAACCGAGATGAAGCATTGAGGAGAAACGGGCTGCAAGAATTCCCCCCATAGCTCCCCCATCCTCGAGGAAGGCAGGAACGACTGTGAGCAGACCAGCAATTACCAGAAACTTTTCTAACTCTCCTCCCAGTATTGTGCCCGCACCGAACTCGAGAATTGTACAGAAAGCAAGCACTGGAGAGCTTTCTACCAATATTCTGTATCCAATCTCCGAACGGCTTGCGAAGTAGAGGAGCGGCATCGATACAATAATGAGAATCAACCCCGCAATTTTCAGCATAATTCCAAACGAGAGTACAATATCTGCCGATGCGAATACAAATGGTAGAGTTATGATGTCTCCAAAGAGAGTAATTAAAGGAGCAGTCAGGTTATCGGGATTCCATCCCCACCGGTAGCTACCAATCGCCAGGAGGACGGTTGCCGGAATCATAAAGAGAGCTGAAAAAAAAGCGGCAATTGAAGAAATCAGAATCAGATCGATACTCATTTCCTGCAGGTTCAGATCAAGTCCCATGAGGTAGGCAATACCAGCCGCAAGAGCGCCATTTACAATGCTGAAAAAGATCAGAAGGAACGTGGATGAGGAGATGTTTCTGAGCAGTAAAGTGTTTGCTCTGAGCTTCGGAGTCATTCTTCCGGTGTGGAGATATGAGCCGAGTCTTGAGCCGAGAGAGGCGCATATGTTACCCCTCAGGCCTATGCTTGGGGGTATGAGCAGAATCAGGGCAGGGATTATGTTGAATTCGCCAGATGAAGCACCCATTACTATTCCGGTAATCAGATCGCCCAGAGTACAGAGAATGAGAGCAACAAAGCTCTCCTTCACATCCCTGAAGTTCATTCGAACAGAATCAATCGATAGAGACACCTCCTTCAAAACTTTAAATAAATCCTGTATATATTTCTTGCCTATTTCAGCAGCCGTTTTTCGATTTCAAGAGCTTTTTTAAGAGTAGTTAAGAAAAGAAGGGCTATCAGGAGCATAACCACCATCGTAGCTGCAAACACCGCTGTAAAATCGTCCATCACACCACCTCCATTTCAATTTTTGATAGCTTCGTATCCAGAAGAACGTAGGCAACATAAAGGAGCAGAAATGCTGTAATCATTGTTCCAAGAGTTGTGCCTATATTCAGACCTATCTTCAGTCCCTGAGTGGATGGATGGAGCGAAAAGTAAAGCTTTGTAGAAAGGTAGCTGAGCGGAACCGTGGCATAGCAGAAGATTGCAAGAATTGATGAAACCTTCGCTCTCTCCTCGACATCCTCAACTGAGGAGCGGAGGGCAAAATAGGCGGCATATGCAAACCACAGAATTAATACAGTTGTCTCTCTTGGATCCCAGTTCCAGTATGCTCCCCATGCAACCTTTGCCCAGATCGAGCCACTGACGAGAGCAGCAGTGATCATAACGAATCCTGCCTTTGCAGAAGAAGCGGAAAGGATGTCCCAGCCAAACTTTCTCGTCCTGAGATACTGTATGGAGGCAAGAAGTGTCACGGTAAAGGCCGTAAAGGATGTGATCGCAGAGGGAAGGTGGAAAAATATTATGCGGTAGTTGTTCCTCAGGATTGGTTCAGGTGATGATGGAAGTTTCACTAAGGCAAGGTAAGCTCCGACGGTGAATAAGGCCACAGAGATTGCCATCAGAGTTGTTTCTTTTTTCATGCTTCTCCGTTTAGCTGCTGGTATTTAGTATTTTTCATGCGATTATACTATATGTACACCGAAAAGTATATAAATGATGATAATAATGATATAATGATGAGGTGATGATTGTGGAGAGACTGGTTATAGTCCAGACGAAGCTTCCTGAAGATGTGCTTGCTGAGTTGAAGAAGAAAACCGGAGAAAAAACAACAAAGGAGGCTCTTGCAAAGGCTGTCGACCACTTTCTCGAGTGCTCTCATGTCAAAATCGCACCAAAGGCTGCAAAGGCAAGAAGAAGGAGTGGTAGAATTCCAGTGTACCTGGACAACATCTTCAAGCAGTACAGAATAAGTGTCAGCAACGAGTAGGGTCTAATGTTTAATGGAAAGAAAAATATACCCCTATCCCAGCCATAAACTATGTCTACAGATGTCCTGTTAATTGCTGATCCGGGATTTGAGGGGGCATCTCTCCTCTTCAATCTTGCCTCACGCTACTCTACAAACATAGTCTGGATCGCTGCCGAGCCTCCACTAATTATCGAGTCAATAGTCTCTTCATATGAGTCCGGAGCAAAACTTAACGTTGTAACGCCGAAGCAATGGAGAGAATACGGATTCGTCAACATAATGAACCTGAATGAGGTGAGCATTGCAATATCCAAGGCCGGAGAGGAACTCAGAAACTTCGCTCTTATAATCACACTTATTCCTGAGCTGCTGCTCATCCACGGCCTCGAGAAGACCTATCTATTTATCTTGAATACAATGTGGAAGATACACAATCAGGGTGGAACCACATTTGCCCTGCTGACGAGGGGGGCACAGAGCCCTAAGGATGAAATAATGCTGTCCAGACCCTTTTCATGTGTTTTGAGGCTTAATAAAAACCTCGGCAACTCGGGATGGAACAGAAAGCTCGTTGTGGAGACCCCCATAAGCAACCTCGATCAGGAGATCTATGAAGTTCGGACAAAAGGGTTCAGGGTTGAAATTCCAGAGGAAGTAAAAGAAATGGTGATACAAACGCTGAAGACCAGAAACTAAAAAGCATTGTATATCTTTTCTCCCCTCAGATACTCTCCCCTGTCAACGAGATTTTCGACCACAACCCTGTCGGGCTCGGTTCTTTTCAGATGTCCGATCCTTTCCCAGCTGAACCTGCTTTTTCCAATACCGAGAATATCTCCTCTTCCATTGCATACCATCACAGTATCATTCTCCTCAACATCCCGAGTGCATTTTGTAATGGCTGAAGCAAAGATGTCTCTACCATAAAGAAACAGCATTTCACCTTTGTTACTGGTATAAACTCTCTTTCTGTCCTTTTTTGCCAGAAAAAATGTGCCCTCGATGCTGAATCTGAACCTCTTCCCAACCTCGCCGAGTTTTATACCGGCGCACCTTAAGTTCAGGCCGGGGAAATTATGCAGAAAGCACTCAAGCTCCTTTGATAGCCCATAAACATCTTTTGTATCCTCTCTGACGAGCAGAACATTGTCTTCAAGAAAAATCGTGGAGCCGTAAGCTGCAAGGGCCTTTCCTATAATCCTGTTCTCCTTTCTACTGGGTTTTCTAAGTCTGATCAGATCCATATCCTCTCCTTCAGGGCTTCTACAACCGCTGAGTAATCGTTATCTATTCTGAAACTCTCAACAGTGTTTATGATGACAGCCCTCCCTCTGACATCGCTACTGCCATCGAAGTTCTCGCTGAAGACGACTTCTCCATTCAGAGATGCGTTGTATCCATCCATGTGCTCTTCAAGGCCAACAATTTTATATCTGCGCTTCAGGAAGTAAGGTCTGGGCTTTTCATCAAAGAACCTCAACCTTGCTTCCGTTTCATTTGCAATTATCGATGTATTGGCAGAAAGCGCAAGTACATTGATTCCTATCTCCTTCTTATCAAGTTCGCTGCTAAACCCGCCTACCCTGCTCACGTACATATCTGCAATTACTTCCCGGGGGTACAGGAAAGCTGCCTGCATTGGCTTTATTTCAAATTATTAAATTATAAAGTTTTTGCTCTCAGAGTTAAAACGAAGAGCGAAAAGTATTTTTTGGAATCCTCACAGCTCACAGTAATGTGGAGCCACATTGTTGAAAAGTTCGAAAGATATCCCTCGCAGATTACTGTGGCAAGAGAGTTTCTGAGGCTCGGGATAAGTGTAAAAAACGGAAAAGCCTACTGCGGGAATATAGAGCTTGTACCAACAAAGATTGCAGACGCAATTGGTGTTGACAGAAAGGTTGTCATAATGGCAATACAGAATATAGAGAGTGATGAGAAACTGAAAAAAGTTTTTGCCTCTCTCAAACCGGTGGCGAACATAGCAGAGGTTGCAAGAATTCTTGGTTTTGGCGTGCTGGAGGTCTATGCAGAAAGCTACAAGGTCGGAATAGTTGCCGGTATATCCGGAATACTCGCAAGAGAGGGCATCTCGATAAGATATATCCTTGGTGAGGATCCTGAACTCAGCGTGGAGTCAAAGCTGACGATAGTAACGGATACAAAGATTCCAGGACGCTTTGTTGATGAGCTCCTTGCCATTGATGGAGTGCAGAAAATAGTAATCAGCTAATTCTCTTCCTCTCCATCAGAGAGGCGGCTACTATGCTTATCTCATACATCACAATAACAAGAGCAAGAATCACAATCTGACTGAGACCCGTTATGTCAAGTGTCACATTCGTTGCAAGGATGAATACGGCTATATAGACCATCAATCTCTTTCTCTTCAACCATTTCGAGTCTATTATCCCTATTCTTGTTGCTATTACGGCAAGCACGGGAATCTGAAAAGCTAAACCGAAAGCGAGAAATATCTTGAATGCTCCGTAGAGAGTCTTTTTTACCGAAAGGAATGGGTAAGCACCCAGATACTCCACCGTTCCAAGACTGTAGAGCCTCGGAATTACCACAAAGTACGCAAGAGCCGTACCGAGCAGAAACAGAATATACGAGAATGGCAAGAAAGTTTTAACGAAGTCTCTCTCGTTCTGATATAGGCCGGGTCTGGCAAAGAGGTAAAGCTCATACACAATGTATGGATACGCAATAAAGAACACCAAGACAAAAGAGAATACGAGACGGGCCATTATCCACTCCGTTGGTGTGTAAACAACCATGTCCAGCTTTTCTCCGAAGATGTTCTCCCAGAAATCTTTTATGAGAGTCGCAGAGTACTGGAAAATGATTGCAATTCCGGCAAGTACAACAATCAGAAGTCTCGTTGTTCTTGCCTTGAGCTCGGCAAGATGCTCTCTAAGCTCCATCTCCCTGTCTTCCGGCGGATGCTCTTCCAGTGGATGCACATCTCTGTCTTTGCTGGAAGAACTTAACTCTTCCGCTCCCTTGGCTGTTTCACAACTTCACTTACTGTTATTATGCAAACTCATCCGAAAAATCTATAACTCATTCATTAAGCTACGAGCATGGAAAAAGTTGCGGCGATAGTTGAAGCTCTGCCGTACATAAAGGAGTTTCACGGTTCGTGTATGGTCATAAAGATTGGCGGTCATGCAATGATAAACGAGGAGATACTTGAGAAAACAATCAGAGACGTGCTCCTGCTCTACTTCGTTGGCATAAAGCCAGTTGTTGTGCACGGTGGAGGGCCGGAGATAAGCGAGAAGATGGAGAGACTTGGAATAAAACCGAAGTTTATCAACGGTTTACGTGTAACGGATGAGGAAACAATGGAAGTTGTCGAAATGGTTCTCGACGGTAAAATAAACTCCAAAATAGTCACCACATTTATAAGAAATGGAGGTAAGGCTGTTGGCCTCAGTGGGAAGGACGGACTGCTTGTAGTTGCAAGGAAAAAGAAGATTAAACGGGAGGATGAATTCATCGATCTTGGCTATGTCGGCGAGACTGAATACATAAACCCTGAAATCCTCCGGATTTTAATAGATAACGATTTTATTCCCGTTGTTTCTCCAGTTGCAGCAGATCTGGAGGGAAAGATATACAATCTCAACGCAGATGTTGTGGCCGGTAACATCGCAGCAGCCCTGAAGGCAAAGAAACTGATCATGATGACGGACGTTGCCGGTATACTGGCTGACATTAACAATGAATCCTCACTGATATCAAGAATGAGCGTCAAAGAGCTCGAAAACATGGTTTCAGAGGGGAGACTCAGTGGAGGAATGATTCCAAAGGCTGAAGCGGTCATAGCAGCCATTAAAGGTGGTGTAGAAAAAGCACACATAATAAACGGCTCAAAAGAGCACGCAATACTCATGGAGCTGTTTACCAGGGAGGGCACAGGCACGATGGTTGAACTATGAATCCCAAAGACATAAAACTCGGAATCCAGCCGGATATATACCAGAGGCCGAAGGAGGCCTTTGAATTTGCTGCAGAGCACAACTTCACTCATGTGGAACTTCTGATGGATCATCCATACTATTCAATCGAGAATTTGAGTTATGCAGAGCTTCTTGAGCTCAAAGGCAGCTATGATGTGGAAATTCTGCTCCATGCTCCCGCAACCTCAATCAACTTCCTCTCCATCAGCGATGTCGCAAGAAAGGCAAGCTACATGGAACTGGAAAGAACGATGAACTTCGCCGAGAGGTGCGAGGCGAGGCTTGTCACAGTTCATATCGGATGGAATCCCGGTTTTATAACGGCAAGAGGTTTCGTCTTTCAGCCAGAACTTTACATGACCCACAACTATAACGCTTTGACAAGAGAGTTCTATGCGTTTGCAAAGCATTATGATGGTCAGCTCTCAATTGAGAACACGATAAGGCTGGATGAAAGCCTGACAAGGGCACTGAAGTTTCTTCTTGAAAATACAGAAGTTTCTCTCACCTTTGACATAGGTCACTACAACGCCAAGGGCGGACACGATTTGTTTCTGAAGAACTTCAACAGGGTAAGAAATATACACCTCCACGATAACAATGGCAGAGAAGATTTGCATCTCGCCCTCGGCAGGGGAAATGTTGAGCTCAGCATAATCCCGCAAAACTACAGTGGATATCTGACCATAGAAACGAGGGACAGAGAAGCGATACTTGAATCGAAAGAATACCTGATGGAGATGATAAAATGAACACGAGAGAGGTTGAATTTGAGGGTCATCTAATAGACTCCATGATTCTGCCAAAGGTACTCGATGCAATACTTGATCTGGATGGTGAGTTCGAAATACTTGAATTCAGAGTGGGAAAGAGAAAAGAGGATTACAGCTATGCAAGGCTTCTTGTCATCGGAAAGGACGAAAAGCATCTGATGGAGATTCTCCATGTACTCCACAGACTTGGTGCGAGAATTCCCGAAGCAGAAGAGGTGGAGCTTGCACCTGCACCGGCTGATAAGGTTGTGCCAGAGAACTTCTATGTAACCACCAATCATTTAACATTCGTAAATTATGGCGGGAAAAAGCTTCGGGTTGAAGGGATAGGAATGGACAAGCTCATAGCAATCAGAGATGGAAAGGCAGTATGCATATTCCTCAACGAGGTTAAAAAAGGAGACCTCATTGTCGTTGGAGAAAAGGGTGTTACGGTCATACCACCCGAAAGGCCCAGAAGAGTTTCCCACTTCCAGTTCATGGGAGGCGGGGTTTCCTCGGAAAGGCCGACTGAAGAGCTGATTGAGATAATAGCCGATGAAATACTGAAGCTCAAGCGCAGTGGTGGCAAGGTTGCTGTTGTTGCCGGACCGGCAATAGACCACACCGGAGCAAGGAACGCACTTGCGGGTATGATAAGAGATGGCTACGTTGACCTGCTGCTTTCCGGCAATGCGCTGGCAGTTCACGACATGGAGCTGTCCCTCTTTGGCACCTCACTCGGTATGGATATCAAAACGGGCAGGCCCGTGCCCGGCGGGAACAGGCACCACCTCTATACAATAAGCAAGGTGATTGCCGCAGGTGGTATAAGAAGAGCTGTCGAAGAGGGAACAATCAGAGACGGGATAATGTATGAGTGTATAAAGAACAACGTTCCATTCATACTGGCAGGCTCAATAAGAGACGATGGGCCATTGCCCGAAGTCATAACGGACGTCATGGAAGCAAAGAAGGCGATGAGAGAAGCCATTCAGGATGTGGATATGGTAATTATGCTCGCTACCATGCTGCACTCAATTGCCGTGGGCAACCTGTTACCCTCAACTGTCAAAACGGTATGTGTGGATGTAAACCCTGCAACGGTAACAAAGCTCATAGATAGGGGGACTGCACAGGCAATTGGCATTGTTACCGATGTTGGATTGTTTGTTCCCGAGCTTTACAAGAAGTTGAAGGAGAGAAAAGAACTTTGGCTTTAAAGTTCAATTGATGACAATGCCAAAACCATCAGCTTTTTAACAGCAAATACCAACAGGAAACGATGGCGGAAAAGCGGGAGAAGTTCAGTTATGCAAAGTCAGGGGTTGACATAAAACAGGAGGAGAAGGCCATTAAAGCCTTAACAGACAGAATCAGGTACATCCGCAAGGGCATAGGCCAGCCAGTTCTCACGGGCCATTTTGCAAGCATTGTTGATTTCGGCGCTTTTGGAGTTGCAGTGACAACCGATGGAGTTGGCAGCAAGATCATGGTTGCAGAAGCGATGAGCAAATTCGATACAATAGGCATAGACTGCGTTGCGATGAACGTTAACGATCTTATAGCTGTAGGCGCTGAACCGGTGGCAATGGTGGACTACATTGCAGCAGAAAAGCCCGATGAGGAGGTGCTGGCTGAGATTGCTGCCGGACTGGAGAAGGGGTGTGAAATTGCAAACATTACTCTCGTTGGAGGTGAGACAGCAACACTGCCAGACATGATAAGGGGCTTTGACCTTGCAGGTACGGCAATAGGCATTGTCGAGAAGGACAGGATAATCACTGGCAATGGGATTCAGCCCGGAGATGTCATTTTTGGCATCCCCAGCAGCGGAATACACAGCAACGGACTTACGCTTGCAAGGAAAGTGGTAGAAAATGCTGGAATGAGCTACGATGATGAATTTGGTGAAAACGGAAAAACAATAGGCGAAGAACTGCTCATACCAACCCGTATATACCGGGAGGTTGTAGGCGTCATTCGAAGGCACGAAGTCCACGGCATGGCGCACATCACCGGTGGCGGCTTACTCAACCTGAAGAGGCTAAAAGACCTGAAGTTTGTGATCTCTGATCCTCTACCCTCCCAGCGCATATTCAGGTTCATTCAGGAGCTGGGGAGCATTGACGATGATGAAATGTACCGAACGTTCAACATGGGTATGGGATTTGCCCTGATCATGCCGGAAGAGGAGGCAAAGAGTGTGAAGATAGAGGGTAAAATCGTGGGCTACGTGGAAGAGGGCAAGGGCGTCTATCTCAAAGATATCAGGGTAGACGTCTGATTGTGTCAATTACTTCAGAGACAACATCTGTTTTCAAACCCAGCTTTTTAATCCTCTCTTTTGCCCTTTCGGCCATTTTCAAGCTATTTGATTTCTCACCTTTTGCGAGAGCGATTACTGAATTCAGCAGATCTAAGAGTGCAGTGATTCTATCAACCTTACATTCAGCCTTCTTCATCAGTTCCTCGGCCTTTGTTACGTTGCCCTTCATGAGGTAAATCGCCGCAAGCTGCAGGTTGGTCAGAGCGTAGTTCTCCCTGCTTGCCCCTTTCCACGTTTCTCTTATGTTCTCAAGCAGTTCAAGAGCTTTATCAGCCATCCCCTTCTTCATAAAAGCTACACAGGCGTTCTGAAGAGTTTTACCCATGCCATCTGCGTCCCCCACCTCTGCAAACATGTCGAAAGCCTCGAGTGATAGATTCATTGCACTCTCATAATCCCCCCTTAAAAATTGAAGTTTTGCCATTGCAGAATAACAGCTTGCTTTGAGCCATGCGCTCCTGCACTCTTCAGCAAAGGCCATGCACTCCCCAAGAACCTCTTCGGCCTTCCCCACGTTGTTCTGGTCTATATGGAGAAGGACTATGTAATAAAGAGTTTTACCCATTCCAAGTCTATCTCCGGCCTTTCTGAGCAGCCTCAGACACTCATGATACCGGCCAGCCGCCTTTACAACGTTTCCCGTAAGACAATCAATCCTACCAAGCTCCAGAAGAATCTCGGCTCTTCTCTTGGGATCTCTTGTTCTGGGAAGGTAATATTCAAGACTCGTTCTTCTCTTTTCCAGCTCGGCAGGGCTCAGATCTTTCAGAAGCCATATTGAATCCAGAATTTTCAACGCGAGTTGCCTCGCAACTGCCCGGTGCATATTTAAAAATAGTGGAGGCTCGAAGTGGATCAGACGAACATGACACCTTTTAGCTCACCTGAATACTTTGCTTCCTTCTTAAGAACTTTCTCCACTGCCCTCAGAAAGTCATCCATACAGACTTCTGTTCTCTCCTCTCTTATTGCGAGCATGCCTGCTTCCGTAACTATTGCCCTTATATCCGCTCCACTTGCCCCCTCTGTAAGCCTTGAAAGTTCATTGAAGTCGATATTTCCAGTCTTCATCTTTCTTGTGTGGATTTTAAATATCTGCACTCTGCCTTCGAAGCTTGGCAGTGGTGTCTCTATTATTCTATCAAACCTGCCTGGCCTCAGGATGGCCGGGTCAAGGATATCAATACGGTTCGTTGCTCCTATTATCTTCACGTCACCTCTCGGATCGAAACCGTCCATTTCTGCAAGCAACTGCATTAGTGTGCGCTGAACTTCCCTGTCCCCACTTGTATCACTGCTCGTTCTCTTTGCTGCAATCGCATCGACTTCATCGATGAATATTATTGCCGGAGATTTCTCCTTTGCAAGCTGAAAGACCTCTCTGACGAGTCTTGCTCCCTCACCTATGTACTTCTGTACAAATTCACTGCCAACAACACGTATGAATGTGGCCCGGGTATGCTGGGCAACTGCCTTTGCAAGCAGCGTTTTGCCAGTTCCTGGAGGGCCGTGGAGTAGCAGGCCCTTGGGTGGCTCTATACCAACCTCCTGGAATAGCTCTGGCTTGAGGAGGGGCAACTCTATTGCCTCTCTGACCTCTTCAATTTGCTTTTCGAGACCGCCTATATCATCGTATGTCACACCCGGTCTCTCTTCAATCTCGAAACCATAAACTGCAGGATCTTTTGGAAGTGGAAGCACACTTACAACTGCAAGCGTCTGCTGGTTCATGGCAATTCTCGCACCCGGCTTCAAATCATCCCTGGCTATGTGTTGCGAGGCGTGGACAACAAACTTCGGGCCTGTTGAGCTTTTAACAACAATCCTGCCATCTGGTAGCACATCTGATACTGTGCCGATGAGCAATGGAGGTGAACGCAACCTTTCAATCTCACTTCTCAGTCTTCTCACTTCTCTCTCATATCTGATCCTTTCACTTTCAACGAATTTCTTTTCATCTTCAAGCCGGCGATAAAGTTCTTTAAGCCTGACGTATTCTTCTTCAAGCTGCTTGAGTCTATCAAGCAGGTATTCTGATATATCAACATCATTCATGTCTTTTGCCTTGCCCTCGCTTCCCACTTCGAAACCTCCAATTTTATATAGCGAAGTTCGAGTATAAGAAATTATTGATAGCTGCATGGTGAATGAGGATGGAGTGTGAGATTTGTGGCAGGGAGATAAAAGGTAAGGGATTCAGAGTAATAGTCGAAGGCAGTGAAATTACAGTCTGTGCGAGGTGCAAGGAGTATGGCACAGCAAAGCCCGAGATCGTTGACCAGAGCTCCAGAAAAAAACTCGTTCTGAAAAAAAAGCAGGTCAGGCCTATAGAGTTCACAGAAGAAATGATTGAAAACTACCACCTTATTATAAAAAGGGAAAGGGAGAAGAGGGGCTGGAGTCAGGACGTGCTGGCGAAGAAGATACAGGAAAAAGTCTCTCTGATAAGGAAGATTGAAAACAACGAGATAACTCCAGAACCGGGTGTTGTGGAGAAGCTTGAAAGACTATTCAACATAAAGTTGAGGGAGAAGGTTCCGGAGGTAAAAGTTGACCTCAGAAAGAGTAATCTCTCCCCAACCTTAGGAGATGTGGTTATCATAAAAAAAAGGAAGAACTGAGATGGCCATTAAGGTTCACATAGAGGAGACGGGCTTTCTCAAAACCGAAAAAGCTGTGAAGAAAGCAGTACAGTTAATAAGAAGAGGTTTACAGAAGGATGATGTGATAAGAAGTCTGAAAGCAGCAGATCTGCCTGTATCTCCAGAGGACATTTATGAGATCGGCAGAAACAGGATAAAAGCACGGAAGAAATTCTCAACGGGCAGTAAACTGTTCTTTGACGAGCTCGGCCTTCGCTATTCGACGCCCGAGGCGGTAGCAGACTACAGGGCCAGGAGGCTCAGGTGCAGAGTTATCGCAGATGTAAGCTGCGGGGTGGGTGGTCAGCTTTTATTTTTCGCCAGATACTGCAGGAAGGTTTACGGAGTTGAGATAAACGCAAAAAGGGCAATAATTGCCGCTTTAAATGCAAGGGCGATGAAGGCAAATATTCAGATCATCCTCGGGGATTCGCTGTCCGATGACGTTCACAACCTCCTGAAGGACTCTGAAGTAATATTCTCGGATCCTGCCAGACCTTCTATTGAGAAAGTGAGGACTGTAGACAATCTTGAGCCAAACCCGGGAAAGATTGTGGAGAGATACAAGGATATTACGGAAAAATTTGCCTTCGAGCTGCCACCTCAGATGCCCCCTGAAAGGGTAAACAAGTGGTTGAACGGAGAGAAGGAGTACACGTCCCTGGACTTCAAGCTGAACAGGCTCGCTCTGTATATGGATGGACTCGCCAGATGTGATGTTTCCGCTGTTTCGTTGCCTTCAGAGGAAAGGGTAACAGACCAAGACGAGGCCGTTAACATCGAAAGCACATCCCGGATCAGATCGTTTATCTACGAAGTTGACCCGGCTGTTGTTAAGGCCGGGCTTTTGAGAAATCTGATCGGCAGACTTGGATTTGAGGCTGAGATTCTCAACGAAGATAAACGGAGGACGCTTCTGACTTCGGACGATAAACAGGACTCAGCATTCCTCAGAAAATATAAAGTCAGACAGATTACGAACTTCAGTGCTGAATCAATAAAACAGGCTCTAAGAGATATAGGAGCTGGGAAAGTAACGTTACGCTTCTCTCTGCCACCTTTCAAGTACTGGGATCTCAGAAGAGAGCTTGAAAATGGACTTAAAGGGGACAGGTGGGTTCATCTGTTTAGAGTTGGAGAGAGAGCTATTTTAGCGGAAAGGCAGTAATCCGATCTTCCACCTCGTCCCCCTCGGTGTATCTATCAGGACATATCCCTTCCCTCGCATTTTGTCTCTGATTCTGTCCGCCTTCTCAAAGTCTTTTTCCTTTCTGGCAAGTTCTCTCTCCCTCACAAGTTCTGCCAGCTCCTGACTGAGGGGTGGAATTCTTATGTAATCTGAAAATAGCCCGAGAACCCCGCACAAATCTACAAATTCGTTGAATGCGGCTTCAAGTTCACCGAGTGATGCCCTTCCTTCATTCACGATTCTGTTTGCCTCAGTGGAGAAATCATGAAGTGCTGCAATGGCCTTTGGCGTGTTGAAGTCATTCTCCATAGCTTCTATAAAACGAGTCCGGAGATTCAGAGCAGCGGTCTCAAGTTCGCCGCTTGATGAATTTTCACATCCAGACGTTTTCAAAGCTGCGATCTCCATGTCTATTATCTCAAGAGTGTTCTTTAAAGCTAAATATGCTTTTTCCGCTCTATCCATTGCAATATTGCTGTAGTCGATTGGGCTGCGGTAGTGGGCTGAGAGCAGGAAATAGCGCAGAACCTCTCCACTTCTTTTTTTCAGCACATCTTTAATCCTCACGATGTTTCCCAAGCTCTTGCTCATCTTCTCTCTCTCTATGGTCACAAAGTCGTTGTGTATCCAGTATCGAACTGGCTCCACGCCATACAGTGCATAACTCTGAGCTCTCTCATTTTCATGGTGTGGAAAAATCAAGTCTTTGCCACCTCCATGAATGTCGAATGGAATGCCAAGATACTTTGCTGCCATCACCGAGCACTCAATGTGCCAGCCCGGTCTTCCCATGCCCCATGGCGATTCAAAAACAGCCTCAGCCTTTAAGTCCTCCTTCTTTGCAGCTTTCCAGAGGGCAAAATCCTTTACGTCCTTCTTCCTCTCATCAGGTTCTATCCGATGCCTGTCGAGTTCTTCAACGCTGACTCCAGAAAGCTTCCCGTAGCTCGGGAGGGACGGGACATGGAAGTAAACGTTCCCTTCAACCACGTATGCATGGCCCTTTTCTATCAGCTTTCTGATGGCATTTATTATGTCAGGTATGTGTTCAGTAACCTTCGGATGATAAGTTGCCCTTTTTACGTTTAGCGAAGCCATATCCTCAAGATATTCTTCGATGAACTTTTCTGCCACCTCTTTCTGAGTTTTGTTCTCCATAACAGCTCTTTTCACTATTTTATCGTCGACATCTGTGAAGTTCTGAACATAGATAACCTCATGTCCCTTCCATTCAAGATACCGTCTCAGAGTGTCGAAAATTACTGCACTTCTCGCATGGCCTATATGCGAGCAGTCATAGGCAGTTATCCCACAGACATACACTCTGACTCTTTTTTCAAGTATGAGCTCCTCTTCGGTCTTTGTGAGAGTGTTGTACATCCGCATGTTCTACGCTGAGCTGATATCAATAAAAAGCTTCGGAATGGTTTTATGCAGATTACTGGCAGAACTTCTGTGGAGGTTCGAAAGATACTGAGAAAAAAAATTGAAACCTGCAGACTTTACTCTGAAATAACGAATCTCATCCCCATCTCCAGACGCTACTTTATAATAGGTTATTTCGATGGTGTTCTCACAATTCAGGGCCTTATAATGGGCGCACACTTGAGCGGAAAAGCAAGTTCTGAGCTCATAATCTCCGCAGGTATTGCAACCGCAATAGCTCTTGGAATTTCCAGCGGTTGGGGAGCGTATGAAGCAGAGGAGATCGAGCAGAGAGCGATTAAAAGGGCTCAGGCAAAAGCGATGCTCAAGGATGTTGGGGGGGTAGTCGATAGAGCCCACAGGTTTGCAGTATATGTTTCCTCCTTTGTCCATGCAGTGTCACCTGCTGTAGGAGCATGTATACCTCTCTCCGTCTACCTCTTTCTTCCAATAGATGCTGCCTTTCCTGTCGCCATAGCCATCGGGTTCATTCAGCTCTTTGCAATTGGAGCGTTTACAGGAAAAATATCGGGAGTAAACTTTCTCTTTGCCGGCCTGAAGCTTGTGCTTGCGGGAGTCATAACACTCGTAGTTATAACCCTCCTGAGCCCGAGCCGTGTAATTTAGCACATATCCACTGCTTATATGAGAAAAATTTAGGTATAGGTGCTTCTTTACCTCAACTTTTTTATCCTCCCTGCTCTAACTTTCTCTCAGGGCACTTCAGTCTTAAGATGAAGATACTTCCTTCAGGTTTATTATTTTTAACCATGATGCTACCTCCATATCTTTCCACTGTTTTCCTTGCTATGTACAGCCCTAATCCCATACCCTTTCTGTCTCCGCTGAATCCTTCCTCAAAGATTTTTTCCTTTATTTCATCCGGAATGCCTATTCCATTATCAGCTATCTCCAGCTCACAAAACTCACCCTTGTTTTCGATGGTTATATCGATTCTATCAGCTCTACCGTGCTGTATTGCGTTTCTTATCAGGTTATCAATAACACAGCTCAAAGCTTCATCTGCAATAACACTGCAATCTCCTCTGACGCTGAATTCAGCCTGATAGTCCTTTATTACCTCCTCCACAACCTCTCTCACATTCCAAGACTTCAGGTTTTTGCCGGAAGAGATGAGCGATTCAAGCTCTTTCATCCTCTCAATCAACCTGATACTTTTTTTCATACATCCCAAAGCCACGCTCAGGAGCTTCTCATCTCTGCTCTCCTTGTACTGCTCTATGGACATGCACACCACGGTCAGATCATTGAGTATATCGTGCCTGAGTATCTTGTTCAGCAATCTCAGGACTTCGTTAAGTTCAACCTGTGCTCTCTCCATCTGCTCTCGCTCAGTGATATCCTTGAAGTGTTCAACGATTCCGATCAGTTCGCCATCTGGCTTCCTTAACGGCGTTGCAGTCACAATACAGGATAGATTGCCCTTTCTCACGTCACACTCAACACGCTTTTCGCCTTCGAGAGTTCGGATTAGCGGACACTCAGGGGTGTGACATGCAGAACAGGAGAATACACTGTAGCATTTCTGACCTATCAACCCGTCCTTGCTTATACCTGTCAGCGTGGAGAATGATTCATTGGCTCGAAGCACATTAAAGTTTCTGTCAACCACGCTCATTCCGTCAGCTGCGGTTTCGAATATTTGGTTGAGTTCTGCATAGGCAATTTTTGTCCTTTCCTCTGCGCTTCTGCTTTTGTTAACCATAAGCTGAGCATAGAGACCCAGCATAACGAGAAGGAATAAAGTAAAATAGCGTAACCAGAACTCATGAGGATCCGGACTGATTATCTGCTGAACAAGAGTGCGATCCTGGAATACATATGCACGTATGGCAGATTCGAGAAAATAGAAGAAAATACCGAGTCCTATACAGATCCACACAATTTCGCCCTTAATCAGGCGTCCTATCTGCTCTATTTTTCTATCTCCTTCGCCATCATCACCCATATCTTCTATTATCTTGGAAAGTAATAAATGATTCCCCCAATATGATATCAACGATTATTAAAAGCGTAACGGATAACTTCTTAAAGCCATCCGGAGATGTCTTGATATGGGCAGAGTGTGGAAGTTTGGCGATGATATAGACACTGATGTAATAATCCAAGGAAAGTACCTTGTCATTAACGATCCTGAAGAGCTGGCAAAGCACGTCTTCGAGAACATGATGCCGGACTTTGCCAGCAAGGTGAAACCGGGAGATTTTGTTGTTGCAGGAGAAAATTTTGGCTGCGGGAGCAGCAGAGAACATGCTCCCCTTGCGTTGAAAGCAACGCATATAGAGGCGGTAATAGCCAGATCTTATGCCAGGATATTCTTTAGAAATGCCATAAACATAGGACTGAGAGTGCTCGAATGCAAAGATACAGACAGAATAGATGATGGCGACGAACTTGAAGTGGACTACTCCGCAAATGTAATCCTGAACAGAACTAAGGGCGAAGAATATCAGATAAATCCCCTTCCAGACTTCCTGAAGCAGATAATTGAGAAAAACGGCTTGGTTGGTTTTGGAAAGTCACTGCTCAGGAGTACAGGAAGGAGTTAGTTATGTCAATGGAGAACATTCTCAAAAAGATTACAGACTACAAATGGGAGCTGCCAAAGGGCTACAAGCAGGGGATGAGGGTTCCTGCTATATTCTACGTGAACAGAAAACTAATGGAAATTCTCGAAAAAGATGCTGTTGAACAGGCGGCTAACGTTGCGACAATGCCGGGCATTCAGAAAGCTTCGCTTGTAATGCCAGACGTCCATGTTGGCTATGGCTTTCCGATTGGAGGGGTTGCAGCATTTGATATCGAAGAGGGTGTTGTTTCACCCGGTGGCGTTGGTTTCGATATAAACTGTGGAGTCAGGCTTCTGAGGAGTTGCCTGAGTGTTGAAGAGGTAAGACCAAAAATTCGCCAGCTCATAGATGAACTCTTTGCTGCCGTGCCGTCTGGAGTGGGCAGCAAGGGAAGACTGAAAGTTAGCGATAAAGAGCTGGATGAAATCTTTATTGCCGGAGCAAAATGGGCAGTTGAGAATGGATACGGGCAGAAAGAGGACCTTGAGAACTGCGAAGAGCATGGATGTCTTTCTGGTGGAAAGGCAGAGGTTGTGAGCGGGAAAGCAAGGACACGTGGTAGACCACAGCTCGGGACGCTGGGGAGTGGAAACCACTTTTTAGAGGTGCAGTACGTGGATAAGATCTACGACGAAAATGCAGCAGAAGCGATGGGGCTCAAGGAGGGAATGGTTACAGCCATGATTCATTGTGGAAGCCGAGGTCTGGGGCACCAGGTCTGCACGGACTTCTTAGAGGTTCTTGACAGAGCTGTTAAGAAGTATGGAATAAAGCTGCCGGACAGACAGCTTGCATGCGCCCCGATAAAGAGCAAAGAAGGGCAGGACTACTTTGCAGGAATGGCTGCGAGTGCAAACTATGCGTGGTGCAACAGACAGATAATAACACACTGGGTTCGAGAAACTTTCGAGAAGGTATTTAGCATAAGTGGAGAAGAACTGCACCTGATTTATGATGTCGCTCACAACATCGCCAAGTTCGAAGAACACAGAGTTGATGGCAGAAAGAGAAAGGTCTGCGTGCACAGAAAAGGAGCTACGAGGGCATTCGGGCCGGGATGCAGGGAAATTCCACAGCACTATCGCGATATAGGCCAGCCTGTCCTGATTCCAGGTAGTATGGGAACTCCGAGCTACGTGTTGATCGGAACAGAGAGGGCAATGGAGGAAAGCTTCGGATCTGCCTGCCACGGAAGTGGCCGGGTTATGAGCAGGGCCGCGGCAAAACGAAAGTTGAGGGGCTCAGCAGTCAAATCAAACCTCGAAAAAAGGGGGATATATGTCAGAGCAACACAAGGTGCATTACTCGCAGAAGAGGCACCGGAAGCGTACAAGCTCAGCGATGATGTTGTCGAAGTCGTGCACAGAGCTGGCCTTTCAAAACCCGTTGCCAGACTGCTTCCTCTGGGCGTTGCCAAAGGTTAACTCCTGCCCATCAAAGACTCCTGTCAGGAGGTGAAATAATGCAGGATTACAGTTCCCTCGGCCTCAGAGTTGGTATAGAAATTCACCAGCAACTCGATACAAGGCACAAGCTCTTCTGTTACTGCCCCACCATCCAGAGAGACGCAGAGGAATCGAACTTCGAATTCTTCCGCTACCTGCGATCAAAGAGGAGTGAGATGGGTGAGGTTGATAGAGCAGCAAAAGAAGAAGTTGCGAGGAGCAAGAAGTTCATCTACAAGGCATACGATACTACATGTCTTGTTGAGGCTGATGAGGAGCCACCAAGAGAGGTCAACAGGGAGGCTTTACAGATAACAATTCTCATCGCAAAGATGCTCAACATGGAAGTTGTTGATGAGGTTCATATGATGCGAAAGATAGTCATAGACGGCAGCAACACCACCGGATTCCAGCGTACAGCTCTTGTTGCCTTCGATGGCCACATTGACTGTAACGGAAAGAGAATAGGTATTGCAACTCTCTGTCTCGAAGAAGAGGCATGCAGAAAGATTGAAGATAGAGGAGATGAAGTTGTATACTCCCTCGACCGTTTGGGAATCCCTTTAGCCGAAATAGGAACCATGCCGGATATAACATCACCCAAGGAGGCAAAAGATGTAGCAGCAAAGCTTGGAATGATTCTCCGCTCCACTGGCAGAGTGAAGAGGGGGCTGGGAACTATAAGGCAGGATGTCAACATATCAATAAGAGATGGAGCAAGGGTGGAAATCAAGGGCGTGCAGACACTCGATATTCTTGATAAAATAGTTGAATACGAGGTTTTAAGGCAGCTCAGCCTGTTGAAGATAAAAGATGAACTGAAAAAGAGAGGAGCTTCAGTGGTAAACAAGGTATTTGATGTAACAGATGTCTTCGCAAACACAAAATCAAAGGTGATAAAGAGGGCAGAGTGTGTTAAGGCTATTATGCTGAAGGGCTTTGCTGGACTGGTTGGAAAGGAAATCCAGCCGGGAAGAAGGCTTGGAACAGAGTTTGCGGACATAGCAAAGACTTTTGGGTTGGGCGGGATATTTCACACCGATGAACTGCCCGCCTATGGAGTGAGCAAAGAAGAAGTTGAGGCGTTGAGGGCAAGGGTTGGAGCAGGAAATAGAGATGCGGTGATTGTTGCAGCCGGCAAAGCGACGAGGGTTGAAAATACTCTCATAAGGATTGTTGAAAGAGCAGAATACTGCCTTGCCGGCGTGCCTGAGGAGACGAGAAAAGCGAATGAGGATGGGACGACATCTTACCTGCGTCCGCTGCCAGGTGCTGCGAGGATGTATCCTGAAACTGATGTACCAGCAGTAAAGATAACCCCAGAAATGCTCAAAGTGGAAATTCCCGAACTGATAGAGGAGAGAGCGAGAAGGTATACTAAAACCTACAGCCTTTCTCATGACCTCGCATATGTCATGGCAGATTCGGCTTTTTACCATCTCTTTGAAGAATTTGCGGAGAAGATTCCTGCCACAACGGTTGCAAGAGTTCTTCATACAGCTCCGGCAGAACTCAGGAGAGATGGTATTAACACAGACGTTCTTGAGGAAGAACAGTTTAGGATGGTGCTTGAGCTGATAGAAGAGGGTAGAATAGCTAAGGAGGGAGCGGACGAGGCTCTTAAGATTCTCTGTGAGAACCCAAGAGCTACAAAGGATGAGATCGTTGACCGTATTGGCTCCGCTTCGGATCTCGATTCCTTCATAGCAAAGCTGGTGGAAGAAAAGAAGGATTTCATTGCCGAAAAAGGTGCTAATGCATTCAAGCCGTTGATGGGGCTCGTTATGAAGGAGTTCAGGGGAAAGGTTGATGGTAAGGTTGTTGCAGAGAAGCTGAACAGGGCTATAAAGAGTATGCTCCAAGCTTGAGTCTGACTGGTGGGAAAACTCTTAAATTGCGAGATTGTCGGATGTGGTAGAAGGGTATAGAGGAAAGAAAAAATATCCAGGGCCCGTGGCTTAGCATGGATAAAGCACCGGCCTTCTAAGCCGGGGATCGCGGGTTCAAATCCCGCCGGGTCCGCTCGGACACCCCCCAATCTCCGATATAACGGGGGATCTACGTAATACAGGAACTCCAGAAACTTCCCCTCTACAAAAGCGCTGAGATTCGGGATGTATTCCCTAGCAGCTTCCAAGACATCCTTCCGAATACTCAACCTCACAGGTACCTTACCAAGGTTCGGACGTGGCATAATGGAATAACATGGCCATGAAATGATAAAGTTAGCGGAAGCTGTCACTAAGGGGATGGATTTATTTTCTCTTCTTTAAAATAAAATAGTAAGTAAATAGTTACCTGGTTACCCGGTTACTTGGGTTACTTGGAATTTTTAGATACATTGGTTACTTGGTTACCCGGTTACCTGGACTTTCACGAAGTGTGTTGAAAAAGTTTAGACCCCTTTCTATATAGGCAGGTAACCCCTTAGTAAACCAGCAAGGAGAGAACTCCGTTACCCGAAAGAAGGCACTGATGCCGTTACCTGTGTTGAGGTAACCTCAGGTAACCCAAGTAACTTTATTCGAGAATTAGTATAATTAAGAAGGAATTACTTAGTAGTAGTTTCTTCCAGAGAATTCTTTAAGTGGTCAAACCACTCTTCGATAACCTTCTCAACTTGGCTTTCCTTCTCCTTGATTAATTTGTCAAGCTCTTCATCAGAGACCTTTGAAAGGTTCTCTTTTAATCGGACAAAGTACTCTTCAAGTTCCTGAATAAACTCAGAGCATTTGATAGTGTTGAGGACGAATTTTTCCAACTCTAATAGAATCCCAGTAAGGATAAACCTCCTTCTTTCTTCATCCCTAACTCCGAGCGTTATCATAAAAATAGCCTCGCCAGCTGCATATGCTAAAGCAAGAGTGAGGGGTATTTTGTATTTCTCTGCATATTCTTCTGAAGTTTTGAAGATCATTTTCAATAGATCACGGACCGTGTACATGTCTTCCTTAAATTTACGGTCGATAAGAACATAATAAACACCGCTTTTTTCTGGGAGAACTGTTCTCATAATTTTTCCTTCTTTTTCCATCCTCCTCAACCACTTAGCAACAGTTGGCTCGGAAACCCCTGTTAATCTGCTAATCTCCTTAAATCGGAGTGGTCCTTTTTCTAATAGCACTTTTTTTATTGCGTCTTCTTTGCTGTTCATTTTTCCACCTTAAGCATGCTTAACTCCTTTACTTTGTTTCCACCGTTAAGTTTAAATATCTAACGGTGCTTAATACCATTAAGCAGTTAGAAGTTGGTGAGCAAAATGAACAGAGCGAGCATTAAGCAGCCAATACGAAAAGTTTGGCGCTTCACGAATGGGAGCCTACTCGTTTCGCTTCCAAAAGAGCTAGGCATCCGAGAAGGTGATTTTGTCGTTTTCAAGATAATAGATGGTCAAATTGTCTTGGAGAAGCTGGAGAATATGACTTAAAAAATAGGGTGACTAAAATGGCCGCGATCCAGCTGCTGAGGGATGTAAGAAATTGCACCGATATAAACATTTCGTTTTTCCAGATCCCATTATCCGGCTCCTCCTTCTCCTCTCGCCCTTTCTCCTATATGCCATGCCACCGCCCGCCCTCCCTCACTTCCCGGCCAAAACCAGTGGAGGGAGTGAGATATGAGTGATTTACTGCTCAAGGCAAAAGAGTATCTGAAGGCTGGATTTAGCGTTATTCCTGTAATGGCTATTCCAGAGACTGGCAGGAAGGTGGCTTTAGTCAAATGGGAGGAGTTCCAGCATAGGCACCCCTCTTTAGGAGAGATCGAAAGCTGGTTCCTCCATCCTGAGCAATTTCCAGCCCTGAGAAACGGAAAGAATAAGCTTGGTTTAGCAATTGTAACGGGCAGAATTTCAGGCAACTTGGTAGTTATCGACTTCGATGGTGAAAAACCAGCCTTGGAGGTCCTTCCAGAGCTGAAAGAGAAATACCCTGATCTCTTCCTGAAGTTCCTTAACACCTGGATAGTCAAAACTGGAAAGGGTGTTCACTACTACTTCAGAATCAAGGATCCCGAAAATCTGGATCCAAAGTTCTTTGGCAACAGGATAGGCATAAGGCCAGGCATCGACATAAGAGCAGAGGGTGGTTATGTCGTTGCGCCTCCCTCTCCTCATCCCTCAGGCTCCCGTTACGAGTTCATCAAGAGGCCTGAGAAAATAGCCGAGCTGACAGCCAGCGAATACATAACCCTCCTTAGTTTTCTGGAGGGAGATAGCGTCAAGGATGACGTTAAGCCAGAGCTGCCGGCTAAGGAAGATGGTATAAAACTTCCCGAAAGCAAAATCCTGGAGATCGTCAACCTTCTCAGGCCAATCTACAGGCCAGGTTACAGGAACTACCTCATCCTCTTCCTTAGTGGCTGGCTCAGAAAAGCAGGCATTGATTACAGCTCGGCCAGGAAGGTTGTTGAAATCTTGGCTGAGGGAGATGAGGAGAAGGACCTCAGGCTTTATGTCCTTGACAGGACCTATGGAAAGAAGGGCAACCCTCCATCAGAGGATGAGCTTAAGGGCAAAAGCGGTTTGCAGGAGATAGCTGAAAAGCAGCTAGGAGAGGAAAAATCTTTAGAGCTGATAAGGGGGCTTGAAGAGCATCTCGGCAGGGCTTCACCCTTCAGGGATTCAGTCT
>JARQZL010000032.1 GCA_029984855.1 Archaeoglobales archaeon
TACGCCAACGGGCTACGTCAAGATATTCGAGTACGTTAAGGGAGCTAAAATAACAGGGAAGGCTCCGGCAGGGGTTAATGAAGTAACAATAAAGGCAACCGTAACGACTAACCAGAACAGAACATTCGTTTATGAGCAGAAAACAGGCGTTGAGAACGGAATTTATGAATTTACAGTGCCATATGCCCAGAACACAAAATATCCGGTAAAGGTGTCGGAGTACGTGATAACGGCGGGCAGCGTTACGAAGACCGTATCGATTACTGATGAGGACGTTGAGAACGGAAAAGTGATCACCCTTGACTTTGTTTAAATTTAAGTTTAAAAATATAAATGATGATATGAAATAAGTCATGAAAATAAATGAAACTTAAAATGGGCTGGCAAGTTACTAACTGTAGAGAATTCACAAATTCATAAGATAGTTTGAATAAGAAATTGGAGAAAACCAAGTACATTTAATTTTAATATAAATAAATGCTAGAATGAGGATGATGAAGAAAATTATCTACCAATAATAGAAAGTCTTTAAATTGGGGAAATGCGGGCTCTTTATGGACAGAATACACAGGTTTACGAGGAAATCTGTTGCAAGGTTCGTTTATGCTAACACTTCTCATAGCAATCCTTATTCGACTGGGATCCAAGGAAAAGAAAGTTTTGCAGAGGCTGGCTGAGTTGTGAGTTTGCAGACCCCCAATCTATTTAAGCCTTCTCCACTATTTTTTAATATGAAATGGATAACAGCACATCCCGAAGTCTGCCATGGAAAACCTGTATTTAAAGGAACGAGAATTTTGGTCAGTAACATCCTTGAATTACTTGCTTCTGGAGTCAGCGTTAGAGAAATTCTTGAGGAATATTCGGGGTTAAACGAAGAAATGATTAGAGAAGCTTTGGAATATGCCGCTAAACTCATCAAGGGAGGATGCCATGTTAGATTTAAAGTTCCTGTTAGATGAAAATATTCCTAAATCTGTAAAAAATTTTCTTGAACACAGAGGATAACAGATATTACTACGGGAGATTCTGACTTTGCTAATTCTGTTTTGTACCCACCACATGAATTTTTTGGTATTGTTGTATTTCGTATACACCCGCCTAAGCCAGACAAAATTGTAAAGGCTTTATCTCTGCTTTTGGAGGAAGTTAAGGACATCGGGGACAAGTTGTTTGTGGTTGAGGAAGAGGGATTTGTAGTATTTGAAAGTACAGATAAAAAATAATAAGAACAGATAATCAGTAAGCTAGTTGGATGTTATTTTCTGAGAACAATCCACCAAGAAATTTTGCCATAAACATACCCAGCACCAATACCATTTTCGACGGTAGTGGTTTGTAGCACTACCGCATGGTTTACGAGAGCGGCTTTGCCGTAAGAAGCCCCATGGGATTCGATGAAATGATGTGCAGAAATATATACAACAGTGCCTATAACAAAATGGGCATGCCGAAGGTCAACGTTACGCCAACGGGCTACGTCAAGATTAATGAAGTAACAATAAAGGCAACCGTAACGACTAACCAGAACAGAACATTCGTTTATGAGCAGAGGGCGAAGGTTGAACCATAGGATAAGGGTTTTTCTGCGTATTTTGTTCGAGTTTAAGGATGACTTTAGCAATCCTTTCTGGTAGGTTTATCCTTCCTGGTTAGACTTTCAAATTGTTCCTCAAATTCGTCGTTACTACAGTATACGTAGACGCATCTACTATCTATTGACTTATAACATTTTTGTTTTTATAAAGTTTAAATCTTATAAAAGCTCACTCGCGAGCGTCCTCACAGTCACTAAGGACTTCCAGTCCCCGTCATGCAATTCGTTTGCAACCGTCAAGAGTTCTTCAACGTCATCACTCAGCTCAACGGTCTTCAAAGCGAGCAAAGCCGTAAAGATTTTGTCTGCCTCATCAAACGTCATCTTCCCCTTCTCCAGAGCTTCAGCTACTTCAAGGGCGAGCCTGGCAATTCTCCTCTCGGCATCTCTGACATCTACATCCACGATGTCGAGGATCTCTGTGACTTTTTCCAGGATCTCAGCCGGAAACGTTAGCTTGAAGATCCTCTTTGCTCTACCTCCCTCAACTTTGATCGTTGATCTCACAATTCCCTTCTTTTCCAACCAGTCTAAATGATGCTTTACGGTTCCCGGATCCAGATCCATAGCTTTGGCTATGGAGTACGCTGTATCGACACCTTTCTCGATTAGCCTGATTATCTCGTTCCTTTTAACGATTCCAATTGACAGCCTCTTCTTTATTGCCTCACTTACTGCGACCATCTTCATCACCATGCGGTTAATACGCTGAAATACCGGCGTTTAATCCTACATTAACCTATATTGGATATCGCATATAAATCTTTTTCGGAGAAAAGTATAAATAGACAAAACCCAATATTGGGTATTGATGAAATTTGAATTCAAGGATGACAGGTACATTCACAGAATAAGAATTGCCATTTATAACTTTATGGAAGACGGAATAAGTATGATTTACGAGAAGAGAGACTTGGATGGGAAAATTATCGAAGTCTGGCATCTGATTCTCTCGAATGAAGGAAAGTTTGTCCACAAGCACAGGAAGTACCCTGATTAAATATAGACATTAATATATTAAGCATCGGAATGACATTATAGCATGTTTGAGAGAATTGAGATTGACACAAAAAAACTGGGTGGTAAACCTGTAATTAAAGGAACAAGAATCCCCATCTACTTGATTCCTGAAATGCTCGCGGAAGGGATGAGTATTGAAGACGTTCTCAGAGAATATCCCGAGCTTGAGGAGGCAGATGTCAGGGAAGCGGTGAGATATGCATCTCACCTTTTGAGCAGAGAGGAGCTGCATGAAGTTCCTGCTTGACGATAATCTTATAGCGTAAAAAAATGGTTTCAGGAGAAAGGACTTGAGGCGGTTAAGCTGTTTGAAATTGGTCTGAAGGGGGCAGATGATGAAACCATCTATACGCTATTGAAAATGGCTTCGCGGTGATAACACTTGATCTGGATTTGGATATCTATTCCTCAAATTCCAAAAAGGGACTATAATAGCTCTAATACCACACAGGTCAATACCAGATGAAATAGTATTAGAGATGTCTGTAGAAGTTATACAGGAAAAAGAAGGTCTAATTATTGTTAAACCTACAAAAATTAGAGTTATAAAGCCTTGATTGTTCGTTATGTATCCAGAGGATCTGTATAACACTCCTAACGACATTGAAGTAGAGCATGAACGTCCGCAAAGCTTTCCAGCATTGTAAAGCTCTTATTCACTTCAATCCTCTGAACTTCTTCTTTCTCTTGAAATTAAGTAGCATCTCTTTCCGTTGTATTCGATGGTCCTATCAATTGCAACTCTCGCTATTACGGGCTTCTTCACCTTCTCTTTCCTTTCAGATTCAGAATCCTTGAACTTCTTTGCAGTAGTGAACGCTTGATTTTTCCAATTTAATAGAACTATCTCCTTACACTCGAAGAAAAGATGTACATTGCTATTGCAGCAAGCTTAGTTTGCAGGGATATCTTGTTCCTTTCAAAGATGTTGAATTCTTTCAATAACCCCAATAAGGTCGTTTTCCGCTTTCCACGTTACCATAAAAGATGATGGATAGTTGCACTATTTTTTACCTATTTAATTAATACCTATTTAATTATGAAATGGATAACAGCTTTGAAATATGTCTTTAGAATATGCCGCCAGACTCATCAAGGGAGGATGCCATGTTAGATTTAAAGTTCCTGTTGGATGTAAGCATTCCTAAATCTGTAAAAATTTCTTGAACACAGAGGATAACAGATATTACTACGGGAGATTCTGACTCTGCTGTTTGTACAGATAAAAATAATCAGAGGAGATAGCAGACTGGAAGAGGTAAACTTTATCACTTTTCAGGCATATCAATTCAGATATGAGAAAGCTGGTGATTATCCTCCTCCTGATGGCAACCATCTGCTGCTGTACTGAGAAGGCAGAAAAGCAGGCCGGAGGACTTTCTGTAGCTTTGCCATTTGAGAAGTTTCCGAGAAAGTACACATGTGATGGCGACAATATTTCTCCCCCGGTTGAAATAGATGGAGTCAGTAAAAAAGCAAGAACAATGGCGATAATAATGGATGACCCGGATGCTCACTACTTCACTCACTGGATTGTCTGGAATATTCCGGCAAATGTCAGCCTAATTCCTGAAAACATCCCGGCCGAACCGGTCGTCAGCGAACCGATAAATGCCGTTCAGGGCGTTAACGATTTCAAAAGCATTGGCTATGGAGGGCCATGCCCACCGTTTGGCATTCACAAGTACCGAATACAGGTCTATGTTCTCGACACCTACCTCAGCCTCAAACCCGGTTCAACTAAAAAGGAGCTTGAAAATGCTATGAAGGGGCACATTCTGCAGCATGCAGTTGTAATGGCAGAGTATAGTAGATAAGATTTTATATGGCCTGCAAGAGTTGCTCATGTGCTCCCCGATGTGCAAACACGTGAACCCGATATACCCGTAACCCTGAGCAGGGTAGGTGCCAAGGGAATAAAGAAGCTCGTAATGGTGAAAAGGGGGAGGGGAAGACCGGCTATACTTATTTCAACCTTTGATGTGTTTGTTAATCTGAACCCGACGAGGAAGGGAATAAATCTCAGCAGGAGTTTTGAGGCTATAGATGAGGTCATAGAGAGCCTCACTGCAAAGCCGGTAAAATGGGTTGAAGATCTCAATGTCATGATAGTTGAAACTCTGCTCGAGAGGCATGATTACGCAACCAAGGCAGAAGCCTATATGGTAGCAGAGCTAATCCTGAGAAAGAAGACTCCTGTAAGTGGCTATCAAACACAGGAAGTAGTAAATGTGCTTTGCGAGGCAAGCAAAGAGAGAAATGGAGACAAAAAGGTCTTCATAGGTGTGGAGGTTCCGGGTATAACAGCATGCCCGTGTGCTCAGGAGCTCGTAAAGGCAAAAGCTGCTGAGAGGCTGAGAGCCGAGGGTTTTACAGGCGAGGAGGTCTCAAAAATACTCTCAACGGTGCCAGTTGCAACTCACAACCAGCGTGGAAGGGCTGTGGTAAAAATCCAGATAACAGATGGATTTAAAGTGCCTGCCGAGCAGCTAATAGATATAGCAAAGGCAGGAATGAGCTACGAAATCTATGAAATTCTGAAAAGGGAGGATGAGCTTGCGGTGGTTGAGGAGGTGCATAAAAACCCAATGTTCGTTGAAGACAGTGTCAGGCTGATGGCTAAAACAGCAGTTGAAACGCTTAAACATGCCCCTGACAACATAACAATCTTTTTCAGGCAGGAGAATGAGGAGAGCATTCATCAGCACAACGTAATGGCTGAAAGAGTTGCTACAATTGGGGAACTTAGGGCAGAGCTTTCAGATTAATGTAACTGCCATAACAGGTCTCAGTAGATAAAAGGTAGAATAATTTTTAACTCTTCTGACCACTCAAGAAAGATGGTATCCCACGATGGAGGGCACACTGCCAGGGTTCTCAGGCTCGCCATATATATAGCCAGAAAAGAGGGGGCAGATGCAGAAGTGGTCAGAAAAGCAGCCGAACTTCATGATGTGGCGAGGGATAAGCCAAACCACGCATTAGAGGGGGCAAGGATGGCAAAAGAGATATTGAAAAGAGAACAGTGTGATGAAGAGTTTATTGAAGAGGTTATACACTGCATCGAAGCCCACTCCTTCTCAGCAGGCATAAAACCAAGAACGCTTGAAGCTAAAGTACTGGGTGATGCAGACAGGCTCGATGCCATGGGAGCAGTAGGCATTGCGAGGGCTTTTCTCTACAGCGGTGAACACGGCAGGAGCATTGAAGACACACTGAAGCACTTTGAAGAAAAATTGCTGAAACTGATAGATTTGATGGAGACAGAAACAGGCAGAAAGATGGCCAAAGAAAGGCATGAGTTTCTGGTTGAGTTCTATAAAAAATTGAAAAAGGAGCTTGCTGAACCCGCTGAACACTGATACTAACCTACAAACACTGTCACGTTATCGTAGGCCGTGCCGTAGTATGCGTAGATTGTGTAGGTACTGTTATTAACACTGAATCTACATGTTGCATAGCCCGTTTCATTGGTAACTGCGGCACCGTAATCTGTTGCAGTAGAGTCTTTCATCAGAACGAAATTTATGAGTTTGCCTTGCTTATCTTGCTCCCCGGTTGTTATCCTCGCAGTTACATTGATTTGTAATGTATTCCCAAACCTACACCTACACCCATCATGGCAGCGTTGTCCTGAATGGAAAGTATGTGTTGTCGTTCCATTAGAAACAGCTACAATTTCCACTCCCGGAATTGTTACACCAACACTCGCATTCCTCGTTTCACCATAGGTAGCACTGAAGTTGATATATCCACTTCCCGAATTTCCAGCAGTAAAATAGAAAGAGGCTATACCCCTCACATCAGTCGTTGCATTCGGTGTAACATCTCCAAGCGTTGCATTTACCGTTGCATTTATAACAAGTCCGGAAATTGGATTTCCAAAGTTATCAACTGCCTGTACATCTATTCTCTCAACGCTTCCTGCTGAAACAACGATGTTGCTCTGGAAGGGTACAAGCAATTCCAGTTTTCTCTCCACTACGCTATCGGTATCCTGATTCTGTCCTCCGACACTATAGCTTGAGATGTCGATGCTTGCTTCCGGGAGCATAACTGTGATAGTGGTGTTGTTATCAGTCTCTCTGACCTTATCGCTTCCATAAATTTTCGCTAAGGTGTCATTCCACCAGTCAGCAAATTCCGTCTCAAATGTGATGTTGACGTTCTTGGCTACAAACTCTCCACCATAGCTTGCCGGGGAGAGCTTCAGGCTGAACTTATCCGCTGTGGTTGAGCCGGCGGTGGCGTTGAGAATGGGTATAGTTATTCTCGACTCGGTGAACGCTACCTGCTTTGTAACAGGCACGGGTTTCTTGCTGTTGGCCCACTTTTCGAGAATTGCCCCGTGCTCCAGCACGAGCTCTCTCTCTGGCGAGTAGAAGTAGTGCGGTTTTAGAATGATCGCATAGCTGGTATAGTTCTTTGAAATTTTCTCAATATTCCCATCAGGCATGACAAGAGAGTAGCTAACGCTCACATTTCTCTTTTCAAACTGTAATGTTGAAACGGCATCAGGCGGGTTGATGAGCAAAGGCACATCAGGATAGTCAAGCCCGGCATCAAGCGAGACTGAAGCAGTTGTACCGGTTGAAAGGACGTAAGGAATCCTCGAAAACTCTGAAACGAGCAACCTGTAGTGCTCAGCTTCTTTCTGCTTGTTCCAGTGGGGGAGCTGCTGGGTCTGAAGAACGCTCATGAATCCGGCGATGATGGCCAGGACCATGACCATTCCTACCACTGGTGACAGGCCTCTCTCCATAAGTGGGGTTTTTAAAGAAGAGAATAAAAAGTTTTTGTTTTTGTGTATGATGTGCATTGCAGATTGTAATTATAATCATTTCTTCACAAGATTTTTACACCAACATCAAGATGATCGCTCTCTGATAACTTCCAGCTTCAAAGTATAAATAATTAGTTATTTAGTTATGTATAACTTCCAACGCTGCCCGGCCATTCTATACTGCCATAAGTTGTTGTTCCATTTCCAGTTGTGTTGCCCCAGACGGTTGCCTTTGCAGTTCCGTTGTATATCCATTCAGTAACAGTCCAGTTGTGCGGGCCGTTCTGAGTAACTACGGGATTTCCAGGACCGATGTTGAATTCAATGCTTCTTGCATGTGTCCAGTTTATTTTTACTGGAACAGCAGTATGGCAAGCTATGCATGCTTCGTTCTCATCTTTAAGCAGTGTTGAATTTCTTGCTTCATTTATGAACGCCATGTGTGCTGCCAAGCTGCCTGTATCTCCAGTCCCATTCGTTAAACCAAAACCACCGGCGGCTGGAACTTCATGGAATTTACCGGCAGGATCGTAGTGACATCTCTTACAGCTATCCGATGGCAGGTTATCGTAGTGTCCTGCGCCACCGAACTCGTAATCATTGAACTCTGAAGCACTAACCCACTTATGACAGTCCATACATGCCGGAACTGTAGCAGCATGGGCGTACTTGCCCGGTGTCACCTCTGTGTAGCTTCCTCCAACATATGCAAACTGATAAACCTGTTTTACACGGTGGCAGTCTGTACATGCCAGTCTCCCGTGGCCAGTCTCACCCATGTGCGGCCCTAAGGCTGACTTCATCTCCTCTGCCACATCAGCATGGCATTTTTCGCACGGAACTTCACTCTCCCAAGCGGTGGTCTTCACATCTAGTTTATACCAGTAATGCTGACCGGCGAACATGGAAACTGTCTGCGGTAACGCCACCACTCCCACGGCAAGAAGACTGATAGCTATTACAGCAATCTTTCCAGAGTTCATACTCTCATTCCCGAGCTATTTG